>NZ_JBSVZN010000003.1:0-366005 GCF_054052225.1 Methylobacterium sp. JK268
CCCGTGATGTCCGCGCCCAACTCGCCGCCCAGACTTGACACGCCAGACAGTCGCTCACCCTCGCCCTTCGGGCTCGCTGCGGACCCGACAAGGGGGACGCAGCCCTCTCCCCGCGTGCGGGGAGAGGGGAAACCCGCGCCTCATCCGGCGAAGTGTGAATGAGTTAGCCCGCACGGGAGAGGGGTTCCCCGCCCCGGACTCACCGAGGCATACGCTCGAACAAGCGATTGTCGTGAGGCCGTTTTTCGATCGGCGTGTGCACACAGTAGCGCTTTCGGGAGAAGGCCCTCTCGCTTCGTCTGCACAGCCGTGCGCAGGCGGGGGAGGATTCACCCGGACCACCGATGCGCGGTCCCCGCGACCCCGGGGTCGGAGCCGGCCCTGCCCGACCCGTCTCACGGCGTCGAAAACCACCCGGGGCGCGCCGCCCACGGAACCGCCATCCCGCCCCCTCGACTGGTCGTGCGACCCGGCCCCGCAAGCTTAGCTGTGGCGAGGTCGCAACACCCCGAAAGCATCCCAGCTTTGCCCTCAACCGCCCCCTCTGCCGCCGCGTTCCCGCCATAAACCGGCGGCACCTCAACGGCCACGTTAAACGGCTGTCCCCACAACGATTTACTGCGGCAAACCGGGCACACCGGCGGATCGCAGGCGGCGCTGGCGGAGTTTCCCTCGGGGGTGTCGTTCAGCGCCGTCGTCCGGCCTCCAAAAGGACGCATGGCGGGAGGATCAGGCAGCGGGAAAGACCGACCGATCCGGCGAGGAACAGAGTACGGGACAGGCCATGGACGCGCGTCACACCATCGACAAGTCGAAGCTCCCCAGCCGCCACGTCACCGAGGGGCCGGCCCGGGCGCCGCACCGCTCGTACCTCTACGCGATGGGTCTCACCCGCGAGCAGATCCACCAGCCGCTCGTGGGCGTCGCCTCGTGCTGGAACGAGGCCGCCCCCTGCAACATCTCGCTGATGCGGCAGGCGCAGGCGGTGAAGAAGGGCGTCGCCGCCGCCGCCGGCACGCCGCGCGAGTTCTGCACCATCACGGTCACGGACGGCATCGCCATGGGCCACCGGGGCATGCGCGCCTCGCTGCCCTCCCGGGAGGTCATCGCCGATTCCGTCGAGCTGACCATGCGCGGCCACGCCTACGACGCCCTCGTGGGCCTCGCCGGCTGCGACAAGTCCCTGCCCGGCATGATGATGGCCATGGTGCGCCTCAACGTGCCGTCGATCTTCATCTACGGCGGCTCGATCCTGCCCGGCACCTTCCGGGGCCGCCCGGTCACCGTCCAGGACCTGTTCGAGGCGGTGGGCAAGCACTCGGTCGGCGCCATGACCGACGACGACCTCGACGAATTGGAGCAGGTCGCCTGCCCGTCGGCGGGCGCCTGCGGCGCGCAGTTCACCGCCAACACCATGGCGACGGTCTCCGAGGCGATCGGCCTCGCGCTGCCCTACTCGGCCGGCGCGCCGGCGCCCTACGAGATCCGCGACAAGTTCTGCGCGGCGGCGGGCGAGATGGTGATGGACCTGCTCGCCAAGAACATCCGCCCGCGCGACATCGTCACCCGTCGCGCCCTCGAGAACGCCGCCACCGTGGTGGCGGCCTCGGGCGGCTCGACCAACGCGGCCCTGCACCTGCCGGCGATCGCCCACGAGGCCGGGATCAGCTTCGACCTCTTCGACGTGGCGGAGATCTTCCGGCGCACGCCCTACGTGGCCGACCTGAAGCCGGGCGGGCGCTACGTCGCCAAGGACCTGTTCGAGGTCGGCGGCATCCCGCTCCTGATGAAGACCCTCCTCGACCACGGCTTCCTGCACGGGGACTGCCTGACCGTGACGGGCCGCACCATCGCGGAGAACCTCGCCAAGGTGGCCTGGAACGACCAGCAGGACGTGGTCCGTCCGGCCAACACGCCGATCACCCCGACCGGCGGCGTCGTCGGGCTCAAGGGCAACCTGGCTCCCGAGGGCGCGATCGTGAAGGTCGCCGGCATGCCGCCGGAGAAGCAGGTCTTCGCCGGCCCGGCCCGGGTCTTCGACACCGAGGAGGCCTGCTTCGACGCCGTCACCAACCGCCGCTACCAGGAGGGCGACGTCCTGGTGATCCGCTACGAAGGTCCGAAGGGCGGCCCCGGCATGCGCGAGATGCTGGCGACCACCGCGGCCCTCTACGGGCAGGGGATGGGGGACAAGGTCGCGCTGATCACCGACGGGCGCTTCTCGGGCGCCACCCGCGGCTTCTGCGTCGGCCATGTCGGGCCGGAGGCGGCGGTGGGCGGCCCAATCGGGCTCCTCAAGGACGGGGACATGGTCCGCCTCGACGCGATCCAGGGCACGCTCAGCGTCGACCTCTCGGACGAGGAACTGGCCGAGCGCCGCAAGGCCTGGGCGCCCCGCACCAACGAGGCGACCTCCGGCTACCTCTGGAAATACGCGCAGACCGTCGGCCCGGCGGTGACCGGCGCCGTGACTCATCCGGGCGGGGCCCAGGAGACGCTCGCCTATGCGGATGTTTGAGGACGGCCGCCACGACGGACTCGGGTCCGGCGGCCGCAGGATCCTGGCGGCGGCCCTGGTCGCCGCCGCGCTGGCGAGCGGCGGCCCGGCCGCGGCGCTCGACGCGACCGCGCGCCTGCCGGTCCCGGCCGGCGGCTACCGCAGCGCCCGCGAGGCGGTGCGCTCGGGCGTGCGCGACTACAATGCGGGCGACAAGGAGGGGGCGGCGCGCGCCCTCGAATACGCGGCCGGCCAGGGCCACGCACTGGCGCTCTGGAAGCTCGGCCGGATGTACGCGGAGGGCGACGGCGTCCCGCACGACGACCTGAAGGCGTTCGAGTTCTTCTCGAAGATCGCCGACGAGAACGCCGACGAGGGCCCGGATTCGGCCAATGCCACCGTGGTGGCGAGCGCCTTCACGGCGATCGGCCGCTACTTCCTGGAAGGGATCAAGGACTCCTACGTTCAGCCGAACGTCGAGCGCGCCTACGAGATGTTCAACTACGCGGCCTCGTACTACGGGGATCCGAACGCGCAGTACAACCTCGCCCGGCTCTACCTCGACGGAACGGGCGTCGCCCAGGATACGCGGCAGGCGGCGCGCTGGTTCAACCTCGCGGCCGAGAAGGGCCACCCGGCCGCGCAGGCCCTGCTCGGCCAGATGCTGATGAACGGGCAAGGGGTGCCGGTGCAGCGCGCCCGCGGCCTCGCCTGGCTGACGCTGGCCCGCGACGCCGCCGAGGGCCCGAAGGACCAGTGGATCGTCACCCTGCAGGAGCAGGCCCTGGCCACCGCCAACGACCGCGACAGGGCCGAGGCGCAGTCGCAAGTGGACGGGTTCTACCGCCGGAGCGCCCGCGCGCGGTGAGGCGGGTGCGCCCCTGCTACCGTCGCGTCGCCGGAGCGCATGCCGTCCTGATCGTCGCGGGAGAGCGGCCCGCGGCAGCGCCCCGAGGGTGAGATCCAGATCGGCGACGGTATGGGGACCGACCCATGAGGACGCAGGTCATCACAACGCCGTCCGGTGAGACGGTCGTGGTTCTGTCCGAGGCCGAGGACCGGGCACTCGTCGAGGCGGCCGAGGACACCGCGGACCGCGCGGCGATCGCCGAGTTCCGCCGCAGGCTCGCCGCCGGTGAGGAGGAGGTGATCCCGGACGAGGTCGTCGGCCGCCTGCTTTCGGGCGAGAGCCGGATCCGTGTCTGGCGGGAGCACCGGGGCCTCAGCGTCGCCGCGCTCGCCGAACTGGCCGGCCTGTCGCAAGCCACCCTGTCGCAGGTCGAGGCCGGGAAGCGTGACGGGACCGTCGAGATCGACCGCGCGATCGCAGGGGCGCTGAACCTGACGCTCGATGATCTGCTCGGCTGAGCCGCGCGAAAGAGCGAGTCGGCCGCTGCGTCCCATGAGGATGGGTCAAGCCTCGTCTCCTAACCCTCTTTTCCGGGCGCATGCAGCGTCAGCGGAATGCGACCCGGAAACCAGCACAAGAAGACGCGCAGCGTCCTTATGCCTGCAACGGTGCTGGCATCCGGAGCCGCTTCGCGGCACTTCATCATCTGGTTTCCGGATCTCCTTCCGCTGCCGCTTCAGTCGTCCGGAAAAGGGGAGGGTGTCGTGGACGAACGCGTCCGGGGTTCACCCAGCCGTGTCCGCCCCCATCACGCCGAACCCCCCGCGGCGCACCGCCATCTCGCCCATGATGCGGCCGATGGCGTGCGCGTGAGTGGTGCCGGCCCGCGAGGCTGCGGATCGAAATCCCAGTCGCGGATCGACGAACTCTCCGCCTCAGCGCTTGCGCGCCGCCTGCGCCGCCCGGAACGACTCCCGCTCCAGGATTCCGGCGAGCCAGCCGGCGAGCTTCGGGAAGCGGCCCGCATCGACCTCCTCGCCGGCCATGCGCAGGTTCACGAACCCAGTCGCCACGGTGATGTCCGCGACGCTGAACGCGCCGCCGACCAGGTAGGGCCCGTCGATCTGCGTCTCGAGATAGCCGAACAGCTTCGGCTGCTCCTCGTCGATCGCCTTGCGGGCTACCGCCTCGTCGCCCGGGAGCTTCAGCACCTTCGGCCGCAGCACCCGGTGGATGAAGGGCCGCAGGAGCGGGCCCATCAGCTCCGTGTCGCCGAACTTGTCGAACCAGATCGCGCGCCCCCGGGCCCGCGGATCGGCCGGCAGCAGCGGCGTCGCCGGGTGCGCGGCGTCGAGGTAGTGCAGGATCGCCGTCGAATCGGCGAGGCGGAAGTCGCCGTCGCAGAGCGCCGGGATCTTGCCGAGCGGGCTCGACGCCTGGAAATCCTGGTCCGGGTCGTGGAACCCGACCGGAATGTGCTCGAAATCGAGGCCCTTCTCGAACAGCCCGACCAGCACCTTGCGCACGAACGGCGACACGCTGCTGCCATACAGTTTCACGGCGTTCCTCTCCCCTCCAGCTTGCGGAGCCTTGTAGAACGGCCGCGGCCCGATGCGAAGTCGCCCGGCCTCACCCGGTCGTCGCGAAGAGGTCGGGCCGCGACGGCAGCCGCTGGCCGAGGCGCAGCCGCGCGATCGTCTCGATCTCGGCGAGCGCCGCCTCCCGCTCGGTCTCGGGATCGTTCTCCAGGCGGGTCTCCAGGGCCGACAGGATCTCGTCGGGCCGCCGGTCCCGCGCCGCCATCACGAAGGGGAAGCCGAAGCGCTCCCGGTAGCGGGCGTTGAGGTCGAGGAAGCGGGCGCGGTCCTCCTCCGAGAGGGCGTCGAGGCCGGCGCTCGCCTGCTCGGCCGCCGAATCGGGGGTCAGCGTCCCGACCCGCTCCCCGAGGTCGGGGTGGCTGCGGATGAGGGCGGTCAGCCGCTCCGGATCGGCGCCTCGCATCGCCGCGACCATGGCGGCATGGAGCCCATCGGCATCGTCCTGCGCCGGCCCGAGCCCCTGCGCCAGGACCCGCTCCGCCACCCAGGGCGAGTGCTCGAACACGTCGCCGAAGCGCTCCCGGAACAGGGCCGGGCTCATCGTGCTGGGCTTGAGGTCGCGGGGGGCGTGGCGACGGATCCAGTGCCGCGCGATGTCGAGCCGCGTCGCCACCCAGACGTCGCCATGCCCCGCCACGTAGTCGAGGAAGCGCGCCAGCGCCGCCGCCCGGCCCGGCCGCCCGACCAGGCGGCAGTGGAGGCCCACCGACATCATCCTCGGCGCCCGCTCCCCCTCGGCGTAGAGCAGGTCGAACGTATCCTTCAGGTAGGCGAAGAACTGGTCTCCGCTGTTGAAGCCCTGCGCGGTGGCGAAGCGCATGTCGTTGGCGTCGAGGGTGTAGGGCACGACAAGCTGCTTGCCCTTCGGACCGTCCACCCAGTACGGCAGCTCGTCCGCGTAGGAATCGGCGCTGTAGAGGAAGCCGCCCTCCTCCATGACGAGGCGGAGGGTGTGCTCGGAGGTGCGGCCGAGATAGAAGCCGAGGGGCCGCTCGCCGGTGACCTCCTGGTGGATCCGGATCGCCTCGCCGAGATGGGCGCGCTCCTCCTCGGCGGCGAAGTCCTTGTAGTCGATCCACTTGAGCCCGTGCGAGGCGATCTCCCAGCCCGCCTCCTTCATGGCCGCGACCGCCTCGGGGTTGCGGGCCATTGCGGTGGCGACCCCGTAGACCGTCACCGGCATCCGCCGCTCGGTGAAGAGCCGCCACAGCCGCCAGAAGCCCACCCGAGAGCCGTACTCGTAGATCGACTCCATGTTCATGTGGCGCTGGCCCAGCCAGGGCGCGGCGCCGACGATCTCCGACAGGAAGGCCTCGGAGGCGCGGTCCCCGTGCAGGAGGCAGTTCTCGCCGCCCTCCTCGTAGTTGATCACGAATTGCACGGCGAGGCGGGCGCCGTTCGGCCAGTCGGCGTGGGGCGGCGTGCGGCCGTAGCCGATCAGGTCGCGCGGGTAGGAGGTCTCGGGCATGGCAGCGGTCCGGCAGAGAAACCGCAACGTTTAGCGGCCCGGCGGCGGGATGCCAAAGTCCGGGCCGCGTCCTGCCGCCTCAGGCCGGGACCGCCCGCCGCCTGGCGCGTCCGATCGCCTGGCCGGCGAGGTCGAGGGCCAGCATGGCCAGGATCGCGAGCCCGGTCAGCGGGAAGGCGAGGCCGAACCCCGCCACGATCCCGGTGACCGTGGCGACGGCCCGTCGGTCCTCCGGCCAGGGCGGGATGCCGAGCCGCCCGGCCGGGCGGCGCTTCCACCACGCCGCAGCGCCCGTCACCGCGAGCAGCATCGTGGCGAGGCAGAAGGCCAGCATGGCGAACTGGTTGATCCGGCCCCCGTACTCGCCCTTGTGCAGCACGATGGCGTACTGGATGGCCTGCCCGACGAGGCCGATGTCGGAGAAGCGCACGTCGAGCAGCACCCGGCCGCTATACTGGTCGAGGGAGATCATGCGCTGGCGGGCGGGATCGCGCGGGTAGATCGTGGCGGCGTAGACTCCGGCCGCGCCGCGGGGAAGCGCCAGTTCGTAGCCCGCCGGCATGCCGTGCTGGCCGAGGATCGCGACGGCCCGGTCGATGCCGATCGGCGCCGGGCCGCGGTCGCGCGAGCGCGGCAGAGGGGCGGCTTCGAGGGCCCAGCCCGCGGAATCGAGTACCTCGCCGAGGGGCACCCGGGAGACCGGCAGGTCCTTCCACATCCCGGTCGGCAGGTTGAGGCCCGCCTGGTTCGCGATCGCGCGCAACTGGTCCCCCCAGACGATCGACCAGGGCAGGCCCGTGAGGGCGAGGAAGAACAGGCCGCCGCCCGCCACGAAGCCCGTTACCGCGTGCAGGTCGCGCCACCACAGCCGCTGGCGCGGCCGGCCGCGCACCGACACAACGCCGCCCCGACGGCCGCGCGGCCACCAGAGATAGGTCCCGGTGACGACCAGGATCAGGGCGAAGCCGGCCACGATCTCCACGAGCGCGTTCGGCCCCGGGCCGAGAGAGGCGAGGCTGTGCAGCCCGCGCACCACCCGCATCGCCTCCGCGTCGCGGTTGACCCGGTCGAGCACCCTGCCGTCGTAGGGATCGAGGTAGACGTGGGTCTTGGCCGCGGGGCCGGCCATCACCACCAGGGCCGACCGGTCCGGAGCCTCGGGGCTGGTATAGGCCTCCGGCACCGCGTCGGGCACGGCCTCCGAGGCGATGAAGACCAGGCGCTCGGGCGAGAGCGTCGGGCCCTCCCGCGGCGCGACCAGCGTCCGGGCCGCGAAGACCGAGCGGTTGATCTCGTCCTTGAACAGGTAGAGCGACCCCGTCAGGGCGAGACTGAACAGGACGGGCAGGCAGACGAGGCCCGCGTAGAAGTGCCAGCGCCAGACAGCGCGATACAGGGCGTCGCCGGTGCGGCGCGCGGCGGCGGTCGAGGGGAGGGAGGACGGCATGGCTGGGAGATCCGGTGGCAGGAGATCGACGGGGCGGATCGATCAGGCCTGCGGGGGACCTCGCGGGCTCACGGCGCGACGGGGTGGTGGGCGAGGGCCGGGTTCGTCGCGGCCGCGCCGTCCGGGGCGGGGCGGGGCGGCGAGGGTCCAGGCGATCGTCTCGTAGGCGAGCGACGCCGGGACGGCGAAGGGCGTCGCCTGTCCGGCCGCGCAGCACGGATGCGGACAGGGCAGGGCGGCGTCGGGCGCGCCGGCGCCGTCCTGGTGCCCGCAGAGCAGCGCGGGTGCCGTCCCGACGCGCGTCGGCGGCGCGAGGCCGCCGATCATGATCTGCAGGCACAGCGCGTAGAGCGCGGCCACGGCGATGGCCGCGCGGCCGATCGACCATCCCGGCGGGCGTGCGCGCATGGTCTGACGTAAGGAGAGAGCGCGGCCTTCGTCAACCCGTCCCGGCGCAACCACGACCGCACCGCGCTCCGTCCGGGATCGGGGCCGGTACGGCGATCGCCCCGCTTTCGGCCCGTCGCGCTAGAGCATTTTCCGACGAAGTGGATGCTGGTTCGTCGTAGAAAATGCGTAAAAATCAGAGACCTAGAGCAGCATCCGATTGCAACGCGATCGGATGCTGCTCTAGCGCCCCGCCAGCACCGCGGCCCCGGCTCTCGCCACCTGATCATCCTGGGACGGCAGGACCCCCGACACGCCAATCGCACCGACGAGCTTGCCGTCGACCTCCAGGGGGTAGCCGCCCTCGTAGGCGCTCACCCCGGGAAGGGTGAGGATGCGCAGGGCCACGCCGCCCCCGGCCAGGGCGTCCTGGAAGCCTTTCCCCGGACGCCGATAGTTGATCGACGTCACGGCTTTCTGCGTGGCGACCTCGATGCTGCCGTACTGCGTGTTGTCGAGCTTCTCGAACAGCACGAGGTGGCCCGTGCTGTCCACGATCGCGATGGCGACCGGCCAGCCGTTCTTCCTGGCCTCCGTTTCCGCACCCTCCGCGACCTTCCTCGCCGTCTCGAGGTTCAGCGGCGGTCCGTAGGGCGGGATCGCTTGCTGCGGCGCTCCGGCCGGAGCGGGCGACGGCTGGGCAAGGGTCGGGCCCGCCGATGTCATGCCCGTCAGGGCAACGAGAATGATCGCCGCGCGAAGTCGCATGATGATGTCCTCCCCGCATCGAGGCGTGATCTCCTCGTGCTGAACAAGTCTAGAAGGATGTTCAGTCAGTGGGAAGACTGATAGATTGTTGTCTCGACTGTCGAATCGCCGTTCCGGTCAGGCGCGAGGAGCGCGGCCGGCGACGCCGTCGGGCCCGCCGCGGGGCCGCGTCGGTGCGTATCGGGATCCCGGGGACGATTCGCCTCTGCGCGACTGGCCCGGCGCCGCTCACGCCAGGCCGTCGAGCAGCGGATCGACCCGCGCGAAATGGGCCTCCCAGCTCGGCGGCACGTAGCCGTCCAGGCGCGCCGCGAGCGCCCGGCGCTCCGGAGAGCCCGGTGCGGCGAGTGCCTCCACGGCTCGGCCCCAGCCCAGTCCGTCGAGCGGGTGGAGGAATTCCGCGAAGGTGCCCGCTACCTCCCGGTGCACGGGAAGGTCCGAGGCCACGACCGGCAGGCCGGCGGCGGCGGCCTCGATCAGCGGCAGGCCGTAGCCCTCCGCGAAGGAGGGCATCAGCAGGGCGGTCGCGCCGCGCATCAGGCGCACGAGGCCGGCGGTCGAGAGCCCCGCGACCTCGACCACGTGGCGGCGCACGGCCGGGCAACGGTCGAGGAGGTCGATCAGGTTCTCGCTCTCCCAGCCCCGCCGCCCGGCGATGACGAGGCGCGGCGTCCGCGGGCCGAGCCGCGCGTCGAGGTCGCGCCACAGGGTCAGGAGCCCGATGTAGTTCTTGCGCGGCTCGATGGTCCCGCAGGCGAGGAAGGTCGGGCGGTCCGGCACGAGCGCGGCGCCGCTGCGGTCGGAGAAGGCGGGCTCGCCGCCCAGCGGACCAACCGTCACCGGCGGCACCCGCAGGTGCCGGCCCGCCAGGTAGGCGCTGAACCGCGCCCCCACATCCGCGGAGTTGACCACCACGGCGGCGGCGTGGCGGGAGACGGTCCGCATCCGCACGGCGTGGCGCTCGGCCTCGCCGGCGCGGCCGTATTCCGGGAAGTCGATCGGGATCAGGTCATGGACGAAGAAGACCGGCCGCACGTCGCGCCGGTCGTAGAGCCAGTCGAAGCGGCCGGGCCGGTCGAGGCGCAGGTGCGAGGTGTGGAGATAGAGGGTGCCGGGCGGCAGCGCCGCAATGCCGGGCGCCCGCGCGAGGCGAAGGCGGATCGCGGCCTGCACCCGGCGCCGGTCGGGCGCAGGGGAGAAGGGCGCCGCGGCCGCGACGGCGCCCGCCCCCAGCCGTGCCGCGAGGGCGCGATAGGCCGGGTCTGCCTCGGCGACCCCGTCCTCGGCCCAGGCCGCGGCCGCGGCCGACGCGATGGCGGCGGTCTCGTCCCGCCCGAGCACCCGTGGCCCGAGGGGCGTCGAGACCAGCCCGTGCACAGGGCCGGGCCGCGCGAGGACGTGGCGCGCATAGGCGAGGTCGACCCGGTCGATGCCGGTCGGATGCGCGTGGGCGAGGCGCGTGATCAGGCGGGTGAGGTCGAGGGCGAGGGGACGGTCGGTCATGCGCATCCGGGCCGAGGGCGAGCGGTGCCGGCCCTTAGAGCATTTTCCGACGAAGTGGCTCCCGGTTCGTCGAAGAAAATGCGGCAAAGACAAAGATCGAGAGCAGGAGCCGATGGCGGCGCGATCGGATCCTGCTCTCGAGCATTTTCCGACGCAGCGGAGCCCGCTCGGTGGCGAAAAGGGCGGCGGTGCCGACATCCGCGAGCCGGCCGCGCGAGCCCGCGTCGGTGCGATGCCGCACATGGCCGGTCTTGCCAGCTTAAGCGCTGATGATTAATCCCAATCGTCAGCGGATCCCGGGCGGCGGGATCCGCCCGAGGCGACGCGCGGCAACGGGCGCGGACCGGCGCGTCACCCTTCTCGGTCAGGATCATAGACCCGGATCATGACCCGGTCGCACGGATCGGGCACGGGTCCGGATACGCGGATCGGGCCACATCGCCCGCGCCCCGCGGTTCAGGTGGACGGCATGACGATCGTGGACTGGGATCGCGAGGCGGTGAAGCGCGGCTTGGCCGAGGGGACGGTGCTGCTCGTCGACGTGCGTGAGCCGGACGAGTTCGCGCGGGGCCACATTCCGGGGTCGGTCTCGCACCCGCTCTCGGCCTTCGACCTCGACGCCCTGCAGGCGCTGATCGCGGCTGATGGGCGCCGGCCGGTGCTGTCCTGTGCGGCGGGGGTGCGCTCGGCCCGTGCGCTCGCCTACGCGCAGAGCCAGGGCGTCCCGCTCACGGAGCACTACGCGGGCGGCTTCAAGGATTGGCTCGGCGCCGGCGAGGCGATCGAGTAGGAAAGTGGTCTCCGGGCCGGTGGCCCGGAACTGTCTCAACCGCGAGGGTCCCGGGAGGGCCGCGCCCGCGTCTCGGGCGGCGGTTCCCGCAGCGGCCCGATCCGGCGCGGCTCCGAGGGCGGGATCCGGGATGCGGCCGGTGGCGAAACCCCCGAGGCACGGGAGAGTGCGTATGCGCAGGCGCTGGCTGTCAGCGATGGTCTCGATGCTCCTCACGGCGGCGGCCGGGCCGGCGCTCGCCCAGGCCCCGGGCGGGCCGCCGCCAACCGTGGTGGTGGCCAAGCCCGTGGTGAAGGACGTGGTCGAGCGCGACGACTACACGGGCCGCTTCAACGCGGTGGAGAACGTCGACGTGCGCGCCCGCGTCACCGGCTACCTCGAGAAGATCCACTTCCAGGACGGCGCCGTGGTCAAGAAGGGCGACCTGCTCTTCACCATCGACCGGCGGCCCTACAAGGCGGCCCTCGACCAAGCCCAGGCCTCCCTCGCCTCGGCCCAGGCCCGGCTGAACTTCGCCCAGACCGACCTGGAGCGGGCCACCACGCTCAGCCGCTCGGGCAACATCTCCGAGCAGGTCACCGATCAGCGCCGGCAGGCCTCGCTCACCGCGCAAGCCGACGTCGACAACGCCACGGCGGCCCTGCGCCAGGCGCAGCTCAACTACGACTTCACCGAGGTGCGCTCGCCGATCACCGGCCGGATCTCGCAGCGCAACGTCACAGAGGGCAACATCGTCATCACCGACCAGACGCTGCTCACCAACATCGTCTCGCTCGACCCGATCTACTTCTCCTTCACGGTCGACGAGCGCAGCTTCCTGACCTACCAGGGCACGCTCAAGATCGGCATGGGCGCCACCCAGAAGGAGCACACGGTGCCGATCCTGGTGGCGCTCACCGGCGAGGACAAGCCGACCCGCAAGGGCCAGCTCAACTTCGTCGACAACCGCGTCGACGAATCGACCGGCACCGTGCTGCTGCGCGCCACCGTCGAGAACCCGGACAATTTCATCAAGCCCGGCCTGTTCGGGATCGTCAGCATGCCGGCCTCGCAGCCCTACAAGGGCATCCTGATCCCCGACGAGGCGGTGGCGGCCAACCAGGACAAGCGCATCGTCTACGTGGTCGGCGACGACAACACCGTTTCGACCCGCAACGTCCGGCTCGGCCCGAAGATCGACGGCTACCGGATCGTCCGCGACGGCCTGAAGGGGGACGAGTCGATCGTGGTCAGCGGGCTCACCCGCGTGCGCTCGGGCGCCAAGGTGACGCCGGACCGCAAGGACCTGCCCCCGACCCGGACCTGAGGGCGCGGCGCGCCCGAGAGGCGCGCGCGGCGCTCACCCCTCACGACACAGCGGCCGGCCGCCCCCCGGGCGGGTTCAGGGCCGGAGGTCTCCGATGCGGTTTGCCCACTTCTTCGTCGACCGGCCGATCTTCGCCTCGGTGACGTCGATCGTCATCCTGATCATCGGCTACGTCTCATACGCCTCGCTGCCGGTCTCACAGTATCCCGAGATCGTGCCGCCGACCGTGGTGGTGCGCGCCTCCTACCCGGGCGCCAACGCCGAGACCGTGGCCGCCACCATCGCGACGCCGATCGAGCAGGAGATCAACGGCGTCGACAACATGCTCTACATGTCGTCGCTGTCGACCAACGACGGCAACATGCAGCTGACCGTCACCTTCGCGCTCGGCACCAACCTCGACATCGCCAACGTGCTGGTCCAGAACCGGCTCTCGGTGGCGACGCCGCGGCTGCCGCCCGACGTGCGCAACCTCGGCGTCACGGTCCGCAAGTCCTCGCCCGACCTGATGATGGTCGTGCACCTGCTGTCGCCCGACAACACCTACGACCAGAACTACATCGCCAACTACATCTACCTGAACATCCGCGACCAGATGCTGCGCCTGAACGGCGTCGGCGACATCACGGTGTTCGGCGGCAGCGAGTACGCGCTGCGCCTGTGGCTCGACCCGAACAAGCTCGCGGCCTACCAGCTCTCGGCCACCGACGTGGTCAACGCCCTGCAGGAGCAGAACGTCCAGGTCGCCTCGGGCGCGCTCGGCGCGCCGCCCGCGCCCACCGAGCAGGCGTTCCAGCTCGTGGTGCAGACGCAGGGCCGGTTCCAGGATCCGAACGAGTTCCGCAAGGTCATCGTCAAGGCGTCCGAGGGCCGCCTCGTCCGCGTCTCGGATATCGGCCGCGTCGAGATGGGCCAGAAGGACTACGTCACCCAGTCCTTCCTGAACGGCCAGCCGGCGATCGGCGTCGGCGTCTTCCAGCGGCCCGGTACCAACGCGCTCGAAGCGGCCGAGCAGGTGCAGAGCCTGATGAAGGACCTGGCCAAGAACTTTCCGCCGGGCCTGGAGTACCGCATCGCCTACAACCCGACGGAGTTCATCGCGGAATCGGTGCACGAGGTCTACAAGACCCTCGGCGAGGCGGTGGTCCTCGTGGTGGTCGTGATCCTCGTCTTCCTGCAGAGCTGGCGCACGGCGCTCGTGCCGATCATCGCGATCCCGGTGTCGCTCGTCGGCACCTTCGCGGTGATGGCGCTGCTCGGCTTCTCGCTCAACAACCTCACCCTGTTCGGGCTGGTGCTCGCCATCGGCATCGTGGTCGACGACGCGATCGTGGTGGTGGAGAACGTGGAGCGCAACATCGCGGACGGGCTCACGCCCGGCGAGGCCGCCCACAAGACCATGGATGAGGTCGGCGGCGCCGTCGTCGCCATCGCGCTGGTGCTCTCGGCGGTGTTCATCCCGACGGCCTTCATCCCGGGCATCTCGGGCCAGTTCTACCGGCAGTTCGCGCTGACGATCGCGGCCTCGACCATCATCTCGATGTTCAACTCGCTGACGCTGTCGCCGGCGCTCTGCAAGCTCCTGCTCAAGCCCCACCACGCCCACGCGCGGCCGCGCTTCGTCCTGGCGCGGCTCGGGGCCTTCGCGGCCAACACCTTCAACCGCGGCTTCGACGCGACGGCGAACGGCTACGCCGCGACGATCCGCTTCCTCACCGGGCGCACGGTCCCGCTCCTCGTCATGCTCGTCCTCTACGGGGGCGTGATCGCGGGCACGCTCCACCTCGCCCAGACCACCCCGACCGGCTTCATCCCGCTCCAGGACCAGGGTTACCTGATCGTGGTCGTGCAGCTCCCGCCGGGATCGGCGCTCGAGCGCAGCACCGCCGTGGTCACGGAGGCGGCGAAGCGCGCGCTCACCATCGACGGCGTCGCCAACGCGGTGGTGATCTCCGGCTTCGACGGCGCGACCTTCACCAACACCACCAACGGCGCCGTGATGTTCCTGACGCTCAAGCCGTTCCAGGAGCGGCTGGCGCGCGGGCGCAACGCGGGCGCGATCCTGGGCGACGTCTTCGGAAAGACCGCCTCGATCACGGAGGCGCGCATCATCGCCATCCCGCCCCCGCCCGTGCGCGGCCTCGGCAACGCGGGCGGCTACAAGATGCAGGTCCAGAACCGGACGGGATCGGACATCGCGAGCCTGCTCCAGGCCTCGGGCGACCTGATCGCCCAGGCCAACCAGGACCCCAACCTGACCCGCGTCTTCACCACCTTCGGGAACGACACGCCGCAGATCTACCTCGACATCGATCGCACCAAGGCGCGGATGCTGAACGTGCCGCTCGCCAACGTGTTCTCGACGCTCCAGGTCAATCTCGGCGGCGCCTACGTCAACGATTTCAACACCTTTGGCCGCATCTACCAGGTCCGCGCCCAGGCCGACGCCAAGTTCCGCCTGGAGAAAACCGACATCGCCCAGCTCAAGGTGCGCTCCTCCACAGGCGCCCTGGTGCCGATGGGCTCGCTCGCCGGGATCCGCGACATCGCGGGGCCGCAGATCGTGCAGCGCTACAACCTGTTCTACTCGATCCCGGTGCAGGGCGACACGCGGCCCGGCGTGTCCACGGGCCAGGCGCTCAACGCCATGGAGGCGCTCGCCAAGAAGGTGCTGCCGGAGGGCATGAGCTTCGAGTGGACCGAGATCGCCTACCAGCAGAAGGCGGTCGGCAACACGGCGATCTACGTCTTCGCGCTCGGCGTGCTGCTGGTCTTCCTGGTGCTCGCCGCGCAGTACGAATCCTGGGCGCTGCCGCTCGCGATCCTGCTCGTGGTGCCGACCGGGGTGCTGGCGGCCTTCGCGGGCGTGCAGCTGAGGGCGCAGGACAACAACATCCTGACCCAGATCGGCCTCATCGTGCTGATCGGTCTGGCGGCCAAGAACGCGATCCTGATCGTCGAGTTCGCCCACCAGATCGAGGAGAGCGAGCATCGCGGCCCGGTCGCCGCCGCGGTCGAGGCGTGCCGCCTGCGCCTGCGCCCGATCCTGATGACGGCCTTCGCCTTCATCCTCGGCGTGGTGCCGCTCGCCATCGCCACCGGCCCCGGCGCCGAGATGCGCCAGGCGCTCGGCACCGCCGTGCTGTTCGGCATGCTCGGCGCCACGGTGTTCGGCCTGTTCCTGACGCCGGTCTTCTACGTGGTGATCCGCCACGGGCTGATCCGGATCAACCGCTGGCGGGGCAAGGACGGGCCGCCCGCGGGGGCTGCCGCGGCGCAATGACGGGTTCCGGCGCGGCGGCCGCCTCGCCGGAACCCGTGAGCGGGTGATTGCTGTTGCCGCAGGTCTCGCTCGGTCGGAGACCGGGGCGACTGAGCCCGGCCGGCGACGGAGCAGCACCTGACGATCACGCGGCGCGCCGCCCTGGCGGCCGGCCTCGGCGCCGGTTTCGGGCCGACGGAAGCGGCTCAGGCGATCCGCGCCACGGGGCCGACCGGCTGCGGCACGCGGGCGAACCCCGCGGGGAGCGAGTCCAGCAGCGACGCGGTGTAGGCGTGCCGTGGGGCGTCGAAGATGGCGGAGACGGTCCCGTGCTCGACGATGCGCCCGCGGTGCATGACCGAGACCGTGTGCGCCAGTTGGCGCACCAGGGCGAGGTCGTGGGAGACGAAGACGTAGGTCAGCCCCAACTGCGCCTGCAGGGAGAGCAGCACCTCGACGATCTCGGCCTGCACGCCGACGTCGAGCGCCGAGGTCGGCTCGTCGAGCAGGATCACGTCCGGCC
The DNA here is from genome assembly GCF_054052225.1 of Methylobacterium sp. JK268. NCBI lineage: Bacteria > Pseudomonadati > Pseudomonadota > Alphaproteobacteria > Hyphomicrobiales > Methylobacteriaceae > Methylobacterium > Methylobacterium sp. JK268. Next base: position 16,400 of record NZ_JBSVZN010000003.1, read on the forward strand.
GGAGGACCAGCGCCCGGGCAATGGCGACGCGCTGGCGCTGACCGCCCGAGAGGGCGTCCGGGCGGCGGGAGAGCAGGGGTGCGCCGAGCCCGACATCGGCGAGCGCCGCGCGCACCCGCTCTGTCCGCTCCCCGCGGGTTCCGATCCCGAAGCGGTCCAGGGGCTCGCGCACCAGCCGCTCGATCGTCCAGGTCGGGTCGAGGGAGGTGAAGGGGTTCTGGTAGACGAGCTGGAGGTGGCGGCGCAGGACGCGCAGGGCCTCGTGCGAGCGCCCGTCCACCCGCTCGCCGGCGACCAGGATCTCGCCCGCATCGGGCTGCTCGAGCCCGAGCAGCAGCCGGATCGTCGTCGTCTTGCCCGAGCCGGACTCGCCCACCAAGGCGTGGGTGGTGCCGGCCGGGACGGTGAAGGACAGGCCGTCCACGGCGGCCACCGCCCTGCCGTCGACCGTGAAGGTCTTGGACACGCCGTCGACCGCGATCTTGGGCGCCGCGCTCTCGGGCGCCGCGCTCTCCGCGAGGCGGCGCGCGCCCACCCCGCGCAGGGCGGCGTAGCGGTCGGGGTTGAGGACGGGCACGTCGGCCTGTAGCTTGCGCGCGTAGGCCGATCGCGGCGCGGCGAAGACCGCCGCCGTCGCGCCCGCCTCCTGGATGGTGCCGTCCTTGAGCACCACCAGCGCGTCGGCGCGCTCGGTGGCGATCGCGAGATCGTGGGTGATCAGGAGCAGGCCGATGCCGCGCTCCCGCCGCAGCCGCGAGAGCAGGTCGAGGATCCGCTTCTGGATCGTGACGTCGAGTGCGGAGGTCGGCTCGTCCGCGACCAGAAGCGCCGGCTGCGGGAGGATCGCCAGCCCGATCAGCACGCGCTGCAGCATGCCGCCGGACAGATGGTGGGGGTAGGAGTCGCAGACGCGCCGGGGATCGTCGAGCCCGACCTCGGCGAAGGTGTCCAGGATGCGCTGCCGACGCCGCCGCCGGTCGGGTTCGTCCAGGAGGGCGGCTGCCTCCTCGGCCTGGGCGCCGATCGTGCGGACGGGGTTGAGCGCGGTGCCGGGGTCCTGGGGAACGAAGCCGATCGCGCGCCCGCGCAGCGGCCGGAACCGGCGCTCGGGGAGGCCCAGCACCTCGCGCCCGTCGAACGCGACCCGCCCCGCGGCGCGGGCGCCGTCCGGGAGGAGCCGCAGCACCGCGCGGGCGATGCTCGACTTGCCCGAGCCGGATTCCCCGATCAGGGCGAGGCTCGCGCCGCGGTCGAGGGTGAACCCGACCCCGCGGACGACCTCGTGCGGCCCGTAGGAGACCGAGAGGCCGTCGACGCGCAGCAGGGCGTCCGTCGACGGCGCCCGGGACGGCACGGCATGCAGGGCCGTCGCGGTCAGGCGGTCTTGCGCAGCCATCGGCTGATCCTGTTGACGGAGAGGACGGTCGCGATCGTGACGAGGGCCGGGGCGTAGACCAGCCACGGCCATCGCAGGTAGTCCCTGCCGGTCGCGATCAGCAGGCCCCAGTCGGAGGCGGGCGGCGGGTCGCCGTATCCGAGGAAGGCGAGGCTGGCGATCACCAGGATCGACAGCCCGAATTGCAGGACCGCCAGCGCCAGCACCGAGCGGGAGGCGTTCGGCAGCACGTGCTGCATCAGGATGGACCAGCGCGATCCGCCCTGGAGGAACGCCGCCTCGACGAAGGTCGCCCGGCAGGTCTTGATGACCTCCGCCCGCATCACCCGGGCGAACACCGCCACCGCCGAGAGTCCGGTCGCCAGGGCGGTGTTCGTGGTGTCGAAGCCGAGCGCCGTGACGACGATGACGGCGAGGAGGAATCGCGGGATGGCCAGGAGGATATCGACGAAGCGCGCGAGCACGACGTCGGTCCAGCCGCCCAGGAATCCGGCAAGGAGTCCGATCAGGCCGCCGATCACGACGCTCATGACGACGGCGATGAGCGCGCTCGTCACCGACGAGGCCGCCCCGTAGACCACGCGGGTGTAGAGGTCGCGACCGAGGTGATCGGTGCCGAACCAGTGCGCCGCACTCGGGCCCAGAAGCTTCTGGGCCGGCACGCCGTTGACGGGGTCCTGGCCCGTGAACAGGCCCGGCGCGAGCGACCAGCCGATCACCAGCGCGACGACGGCGAGGGACAGGGCGACGGTCGGGGGCAGCCGGAGGAGGGCCGGGTGGGCGGCTCCTGCGGACCGGGCCGGGGAGAGGGACGCGACGCTCATCGTGCCACCGTCCGCAGCGCGGGCTCGCTGGCGACGGGCCGGGTCCCGACGCCGCCGGCCGCCGGCAGGCGCGGGTCGAGCAGGGGGGAGACGAGGTCGGCGAACAGGTTGACGACCACGAAGACCAGCGCCGCCAGCGAGACGACCGCCTGCAGGACGGGCAGGTCCTGCGCCGCCGCCGAGCGCTGCACGAGGCTCCCGATGCCCGTGCGTCCGAACACCGTCTCGGTGATCAGCGAGCCGCCCAGCACCTCGCCGACCGCGAGCGCGATGACGGTGACGACCGGGAGCGCGGACGGCTTGAGGAGGTGCCGGACGAGGAGCCGCACCGGGCCGAGGCCGCGGCTGCGCGCGACGGTGGCGTAGTCCTGACCCGCCTCCCCGTCGAGGTTGGCGATGAGCACCTCGGCGATCTGCGCCGAGATCGGGATGCCGAGCGCCACCGCCGCGAAGGCGGTCGCCCAGGCTCCGTCCGGCTCGATCACCCGGAACAGGCCGAGCTGGAACCCGAAGACGTGGATCAGGACGAGCCCGATCACGAAGTTCGGGACCGAGAGGAACAGCGACGGCAGGGTCCGCAGGGCGCCTTGGCCGTACCGAAGCGGCAGGATCTGGGTTCCGCAGGCGATCGCGGCGGCCAGCAGCAGCGCCACCGCGAGGCCGCCGGAGGCCAGCACCAGCGTCGAGGGCAGCACCTCGGCGATCAGGGTCGCGACGGGCCGGGTGGACCGCATCGACAGGCCGAAATCGCCGACGACGAAGTGGGACAGCGATCTCCAGAGCTGGACCGGGAGCGGCTGATCCAGGCCCTGGGCGGCGACGATCGCCCGGATCTGCTCCTCGGTGAACCCGTTCTGGGGATCGCGCAGCACGGTGGTGATCGGGTCGCCGGGCAGGACGCTGACGACCACGAAGGTGAACAGGTAGGCGAGCAGGATGACCGCCACGCCCTGGACGAGGCGTCTGCCCGCATAGGTCGCGTAGGGGCGTCCCATGCCGGTCACCGCGCCGCCCGGTCCGGACGCGCCGCGGGTCCATCGCTCTTGCTGGCCGCGTAGTAGCTGGCATAGGCGATGCCGTTGTAGGTCTCGCCCGTGAGGGTCGGGGATTGCACGTAGATGCGCTGGACGATCTGCGTGCGTGGAATGAAGTAGCCCTGTTCGAGGACGTATCTCTGGAGATCGTCGAGGAGCCGGTCGCGGCTGGCGAGGGAGCGGGCGCCGGCGATGCCGTCGCGCAGGGCGTTGAGCGTCGCGTCGCTCTCGCCGAGGGCGAACCAGTTCTCGCCCTGATTGGCGTCGGTGAGGATGCCCGCCACGGTGCCGGCGTCGATGAAGCTGCGCGTCACCTCGTAGGCCGGGACGGCCGGCCCGCCGAACTGGACCTTCTGGCCGAAGGTCGCGACATCGTAGCTCCGGATGTCGACCTTCCAGCCGAGCTTGCCGAGCTGCTGGGCGATGAGTTCGTCCACGGCCTTCGCGGTCGCGAGGTAGGGGGTAGGGTAGAGCGTCAGCGTCAGCGGCCTGCCGTCCTTGGTCCGGATGCCGCCGCGGCCCCGGACCCAGCCCGCCTCGTCGAGGAGCCTGCCGGCCCGGGCGGGATCGTAGGCGAGCAGGGCGCCGTGATCGCTCGCGCCGGGCACGTTGCTCTGGATGAACGACGTCGCGAGCTTCCAGTCGGGCGTGTAGACGGTGTCGATGATCTCCTGCCGGTCGATGCCGGCCTGGAGCGCTTGGCGGATCCTGAGGTCGTTGTAGGGGGCGAGCTTCGTGTTGATCGCCCAGCCGTTGACGAAGCCGAGGTAGCGCGGCGTCGCGACCGTGAAGCCGGCCTCCTTGAGGGACCGCAATTCCTGAGGCGAGGCGTTGTAGGCGACGTCGGCCTGGCCCGACTGGACGGCGGAGACCCGCAGGGAGGGCTCGGCCACCACCTTGTAGGTGATCGAATCGAGATGGGCCGGGCCGGTATGGCCGACCGCCGCGGGACCCCACGCGTAGTCCTTGCGCTTGACCAGCCTGACGAAGTCGCCCTCCTTCCAGGCCGCGACCAGGAAGGGGCCGCTGCCGGAGGTCCTCGCGAGGTCGGCCTGCTCGGCAGCCGGCCGCGCGAGGGTCTTTGGGGAGATCAGGATCGAGCCGTGATAGCCGAGCGTCGGGATGAAGCCGAGGGCCGGCGCCTTGAAGAACACCCTCACGGTGGTGGGGTCAACCGCCTCGGCGCGGTCGTAGGTCTTCGGGAACAGGCCGATCGGGTTGATGCCCTCCCGGATGCGGCCCGCGGACCAGATGTCGAGATTGGCGACGACGGCTGCCGCGTCGAGCGGGGTGCCGTCCGAGAAGGTCACGCCGTCCCGCAGGTGGAGGGTGAAGGCGGTGGCGTCGTCGTTCTGCTCCCAGCGCGCGGCGATCCAGGGACTGACCCTGCCTTCGGCGTCGACGTAGACGAGCTTGTCGGTGACGTGGCCCCAGACGTGGCCCTGGAAGCTGGAGATCGCACTGTTGTTCGGGATCCAGGTCGGCCCGAGGGAATCGATCAGGAAGACGATGTCGCCCCCCTCGCGCGGATTGCCGGAGCCCGGCCCGGCCGCCGCCGCGACCGGCTGGCGCAGCGCGCCGGCCGCGACGAGCGCGGCGGCGCCGCTCATCACCCGGCGGCGCGACGGGGCGGGACGGGGAGGACGATGGGTCATGACGGGATCCTGATTGCGCGCAGGGCGCCGTCGCGCGGGGGACGCTCGAGGCGTGTGCGCTCCGCGTCCGCGTGGGAGGGGCGCTCCCTCCCGTCCGGCCGCGAAGGGCCGCCGGTGCGGGCCGCGAAGGCCGCTCGGCCGAGGAGGGTGATCACCGTGTCGTCCTGCGGGGCGTGGACCAGCACGGATTGGATGTCGCGGAAGTGCCGCTGGAGGTCGCCGTCGCCGCTCAGGCCCGGATTGCCGAGGGCGCCGGCGGCGATCTGCACCGCCTCCCGGAGCTGCCGTCCGGCGAGGAGCCGGGCGCGCAGGAGCGCCTCCGGCGCATCGGCGGCATGGTCGATCGCGCCGAGGATGAGCTGGCGCGCGCTTCCGACCCGCAGGTCGATCTCGCCGGCGAGGGCGACGAAGCGCTCGGTCCGGGCGACCGGATATCCGAGATTGGCGGGAACGCGGCCCTCCGCGAAGGCCAGGAAGGCGTCCTGCGCCGCCTCGGCGACGCCGAGATAGAGGGCGGTGATCACGAGCGCGGTCGCCGCCTGGGCGCGGTTGTCCTGCACGGCGGCGCCGGCCTCCGTCAGCCCGATCACCTCGTCGGGGCCGACCGCGACCGCGTCGAGGACGATGTCGTGGGAGCCGGTCGCCCGCAGCCCGAGGCTGCTCCAGGTCCGCTCGATGCGCAGGCCCGGCGCATCGGCCGGCACGATGAAGGTGCCGACGCGCGCGGGCGTCTCGTCGGTGCTGGCCCAGACCAGGACGTAGGACAGGCCCTCGCAGCCGGTGACGAAGCGCTTGGTGCCGCTGATCGACCAGCCCTCGGCGGTGCGGCGCGCGCGCGTCTGCGGGAGGCCGCCCCGCGCCGGGGAGCCGAGGTCCGGCTCCGCCCGCGCCGCGTTGAGGAGCACCGGCCGGCGCCGCCCCTCGGCCAGGACGCGGGCGTAGACCGCCTCGGGCCATTGCGGCCGCTGCGCCTGGTGATGGTGGCTCAGGAGCGTCATCAGGGTGATGAGCGCCACCGAGGGGTCGCCGCGCCCGAGCGCGGCCATGAGGCGCGCGACGCCGCTGAGGCCGAGGGCGCGACCCCCGTAGCGCTCCGCAACCGTGAGGTCGAGCAGTCCCGCCGCGTGGACCGCCCGGATGCCCTCGTGCGGGAAGGACGCGTCCGCGTCCGCCGCCGGTGCCGCCGCGGAGAGCGTCGCCACGACCTGCGCGAGGTCGATTCCGGCGACGTCCGGACCCGCCCCGCCCTCACGCATGGAGGCGCGTCTCGGCGCCCCGGCGGGCGAGTTCCGCGCGGACCAGGGGCAGCACGTAGCGGCCGTAATCGATCGCGTCGTTGAGGTTGTCGTAGCCGCGGATCGAGATCAGGTCCGCGCCGAGATCGACGTAGTCGAGGATGGAATCCGCGATCGTCCGGGGGGACCCGACCAGGGCCGTGGAGGCCCCGCGTGCGTTGGTGGCCGTCACGGTCGGATACCACAGCGCCCGGTCCTGCACGTCGCCGCGCGCGGCGATCGCGAGGAGGCGCTGGGAGCCGACATTCTGCGGCGGGCCGCCGGAGAGCGGCCGCGTCGGCGCGCCCTTGGCGTAATTCGCCTCGAGCCGCTCCAGGATCCGGTGCGCCTTGGCCCAGGCCAGGTCGTCGGTCTCGGCGATGATCGGCCGGAAGGTCACCCAGATCCGCGGCCGGTCCGCGCGGCCGGCCTTCTCGGCCTCTGCGTGGATGCGGTCGATCTGCTCCTTCGTCTCCTTCAGCGGCTCGCCCCATAGGCCGAAGACGTCCGCGAGCGAGCCGCCGACCCGGTAGGCGTCGTCGGACGAGCCGCCGAGCGAGACCGGGATCGATCCGTTCACCGGCAGGACCGCGTTGCTGAAGCCCTTGAACTGGTAGTAGGTGCCGTCGAAATCGAACGGCTCCGAGGATTGCCAGGCCCGGCGCAGGATGCGGATGTACTCGTCGGTCCGCGCGTAGCGCTGCTCCTTCGACAGGAAGTCGCCCTCCCGCGCCTGCTCGGCCGCGTCGCCCCCGGCGATGAAGTGGACCATGACGCGGCCGCCGCTCAGCTGGTCGAGCGTGGCCAGCGCCTTGGCGGCGACGGTCGGGTAGACGGTGTTGGGGCGCAGCGCCACGATCGGTGCCACCGACTTCGTATGGGCGATCACCGTCGCGGCCAGCGTGAACGGGTCGAACGATGAGGAATGGTAGGGAAGGAGCGTGTAGTTGAACCCGGCATCGTCCAGGGTACGGGCGTAGCGCGCCAGATAGGCCGGATCGAGCGGCGCTCCGGGTTTCGGGTCGAGATCGGACGAGCTGTTCGCGAAACTGGCACTGATGAATTCGACGGCCATGCGGCGTCTCTGCCTCGACACGCGATGAGATGGCGAGGTTCAGCCTAGGGCGGATCTGCGCTACTGGAAATAAAATGGTTTTTCTTTGTTGAGGTTGTTTGGAGCGATTGCTTCCATGCTGCGGCGCGAGCGCCCCAGTTTTATTTTCATTGTGCCGGATGGCCGGGGCCGAATCGCCATCAGGCGGCGCGGCGGGTGCGACGTAACCGCCGCCTCGGGTCCGGCGAACACCTCGACGACCTCTCCGCCCAGGATCGGCCCTGATGCTCCTCCGGCTCCGCCATCTCCCGGTTCTCGCCGCCTTCGCCGTCGGATGGGCCATCGCGCCCGCCGCCGCCGCCGATCGGCCGCTCGTGCTCGAACTCTTCACCTCGCAGGGCTGCTCCTCCTGCCCGCCGGCCGACGCCTATCTGGGCGAGCTCGCCGCGAGCCGCCCCGACCTGCTGCCGCTCACCTTCCACGTCACCTACTGGAACGGGCTCGGCTGGCAGGACCCGTTCTCCCTGCCGGAGGCGACCGACCGGCAGGCCGCCTACGCGACCCGGTTCGACGGGGTCTCCTTCACGCCGCAGCTCGTGGTCGACGGCGCCCTCAGCGTCGTCGGCTCCGACCGCGAGGCGGCGGCCGGGGCGATCGCCCAGGCCCGCGCCGCCCTGCCGGCCTCGCCCGCCGCGAGCCTGCGGCGGCGCGGCGGCGACCTCGCCGTGGCGGTCGGGGAGGGGGCGGGCCGGGGCCGGCTGCTCCTCGTCGGCTTCGACCACGCGCACCGCACCGCGGTCCGCCGCGGCGAGAATGGCGGGCGCACCCTCGTGGAAGCCAACGTCGTGCGCGGCATCCGGGAGATCGGCGCCTGGACCGGCGCCCGCGTGGAGGGTCTCCACGCCGCGCCGCCCGGCGAGGACGCGGCCCTGCTCCTCCAGGCACCCGACGGACGGATCCTGGCTGCAGCGCGCCTCGACCCCGCCTCGTGACCCGGGACGGAGGGGCGCGCGGCGCCGAGGGCCGCCACCGGGCGACCATCGACCTGCTGGCGCGGCGCCTGGAGCCGATGCGCCGCCTCGCCTCGCCCGGCCGGCGGATTGCCGCCTGGGGCACCGTCGTCGCCGCGATGGGTCTCGGGCTCGCGGCCGTCTCGGACCTGCGCGACCTCGGGGGGCGAATCCTCGCGATGCCGGAGATCGGCGTGATGCTGGCCGGCTCCGCCGCCACGGCGGCCGGGGCGGCGGCGGCGGCGGTGCTGACGGCCCTGCCCGATCGCGGGCGGGGCTGGGCGGCGCTGGCAGTCGGGCCGGCACTCCTGTGGCTCGGCACCGGCCTCGCCGCGGCCCTGAGCGAGCGGCCCATGGACCATGCGACGGCATCGCTCGCGGCGACCGGCGCGGGCCTCCTGTTCATCGTCGGGATGGCGGTGCCGGTCGCCCTCCTGCTCGGGGAGGTCGTCCGGCGCGGCCACACCCTGCGCCCCCGCCTCACCGGTGGGCTGATCGGCCTCGCGGCGGCGGCCGCGGCCGCGACCCTCGTCGCCCTGTTCCATCCCTACCGCCCGTCCCCCCGCGACTTCGCCGCCCAGGTCGCGGCTCTCGCGGCCTCGATCGGCGCCGGAGCGGGCCTCGGCCGCCGCCTCCTCGTCGAGCCGCGCGCGGGCGAGCCGATGCCGCCCCTTCCCGCGGCGGACCGGCGCGGGCTAAGCTGAGGGCCGGGACCCGATCATGGAGCGTGAAGCCAAGCTCTCGGCCGCGATGGCGGCGGCGCAGGCCGGCGATGCCGCCGCCTATCGGACCCTGCTGCGCGACTGCGTGCCGGTGATCGCCGCCGTGGCGCGGGCGCAGGGCGTGCGGCCGGACGCGATCGACGACGTGGTGCAGGACACCCTCCTCACCGTGCACCGGGCCCGGGCGACCTACGATCCGGCCCGGCCCTTCCTGCCCTGGCTGCGCGCCATCGCCCAGCGCCGCGCCGTCGACCTGATGCGCCGGGCGGGCCGCCGGCCGCAGGAGGTGCACGATCCGCTCGCCTACGAGGCCGAGCGCGACGAGGGCCCGCTCCCCGGTGCCTCCGTCGAGGCCAGCCAGCGCGACGCGCGCCTCGCCCGCGCCGTCGCGGCCCTGCCGGAGGGCCAGCGGCAGGCCGTGGAGCAGCTGTCGCTGCACGAGCGTTCTCTCGACGAGGCCTCCGCCGCGACCGGGCGGACCAAGGGAGCATTGAAGGTGAACCTCCACCGGGCCCTGAAGGCCCTGCGCACCGCCCTCGCGCCCGACCGGGAGGACGGTCGTGTCTGAGGCCGCCCACGACCTGCTGGTGGAGCGCCTCGTCGGCGACCTGCGGCCCGTCCGTCCCCTGCGCTCGCCCCTGTGGCGGGGCTTCCTCTGGTGCGCCGCGGCCCTCGCCCTGGGGCTGCTGGTGCTACCCTTCAGCGACCTCGCGAGCCTGCGCCTGCGCATGACGGTGATGGATCTGCGGCTCGCGGCGCTCGGGGCCATCCTCACCGCCGCGACGGCGTCGGTGGCGGCCTTCGTCACCAGCGTGCCGGGGCGGTCGCCGCGCTGGGCGCTGCTGCCGCTCGCCCCTGCGGCGCTGTGGATCGGGGCAAGCGGGCTCGGATGCCTGCGGGACTGGGTGGCGCCCGGCACCGACCTGCCCGATGGACGCGAGATGGGGGGCTGCGCCGTCCTCCTGATCGCCGCGTCGCTGCCCCTCTCCGTGCTGCTGATGCGGATGCTGCGGCGGGCCTGCCCGCTGCGGCCCGGCCTGACGGCGGCTTTGGGCGGCCTCGCGGTGGCGGCGGCGGCGGCCTCGATCCTGGTCCTGGTGCATCCGCACGACGCCACCGCCACGGACCTCGCCCTGCACGGGGTCGTCGTGTCGGCGATCGTCGGGCTCAACGCGCGGGCGGGGGGCCGTCTGATCGGCGGCAGTCGGGCGTAACCGCGGCGGAATGATCCGCGAACAACCGCGGCGGGTGCGGGGCGGCGGCCCGGCGAGCGGGAGAGTGCGATGAAACTGCTTCTGGCGGCAACGCCCCTGACCGGGCACCTCAATCCGCTCCTCGCGGTGGCGCGGGTGGCGGCCGGCCGCGGCGACGAGGTCGTGGTCGTCACCTCGGAGGACGCGCGCCCCAAGGTCGAGGCGGCGGGATTCCGCTGCGTGGCCTACGCCAACGACCACTCGGCGGAGTATCGGGAGACCTCCCTGCCGGTCGGCCCGGAGCGGGGACGGCGGGAATTCGAGCAGCGCTTCATCGCCATCATGCCGCGGCAGGCGGAGGTTCTGCGCGCGGTGGTCGCGGCCGAGCGCCCCGACGCGATCGTGGCGGGGAGCCTGTTCCTCGGCGTGCTGCCGCTCCTCCTCGACCCGGCGCCGCGGCCCCCGGTGATCCTCTGCAACGTGAGCTTCCTGTTCCTCGACCGGCCGGACGGGGCGCCGCTGGGCCCCGGCTTCCCGCCGGCCCGGGACGCGGCGGAGCGGGCGCGCTACGCGGCGATCCGCCAGCAGGTCGACGTCGCCTTCACCCAGCCGGTCCGCGCCGCCGCGGACGCGGCGCTCGCCCGGATGGGCCTGCCGGGCCTGCCGGCCTCGCTCACCCAGTCCATCCTCACCCTGCCGGACGCGGTGATCCAGCTGACGATCCCGGATTTCGAGTACGATTTCGCGCCGCTCCCGCCCGGGATCCGCTTCGTCGGCGCGCTGCCGCCGCCCGCCGTCGCGGGCCCGAACCCGGATTGGTGGCCGGACCTCGGTTCGAGCCGGCGCATCGTGCTCGTCACGCAGGGGACCTTGGCCAACGCGGATTTCGGCGAGGTCGTGGCGCCGACCCTGCGGGCGCTCGCCGACCGGACCGACGTGCTCGCGGTGGCGACGACCGGGGGCCGGCCCGTCGAGGCGATCGGGATCCCGATCCCGGCCAATGCTCGGGTCGCGTCCTTCCTGCCCTTCGCCGACCTGATGCCGCGGGTCGCCGCCCTGGTCACGAACGGGGGCTACGGCACGGTGCTCTCGGCCCTGCAGGCCGGCGTTCCGATCGTCTCGGCCGGGATGACGGAGGACAAGGCGGAGGTCGGCGCACGGGTCGGCTGGTCCGGGACCGGGATCTTCCTGCGCGAAGATGCGTCCGACCCAGCGGCCCTGCGGCGGGCGGTCGATGCCGTGCTCGACGAACCCGGTTATCGCGCCCGGGCGCGCGAGCTGGCGACGAGCTTCGCGCGGCACGACACGCCGCGGGAGATCCTGGCGGTGATCGACGGGGTGGTCGGCGCGAGGCATTGACCGGCCGGATCTGTCGGAACGGCGCGGAGCTGCGCCGTTGGACCGCGAAACGCCGGACACGCGCCTCCGTCGCGGTGCCTGAACGCGCCGTTGCGCGGTCCGATTGATTGCCGCGTGAATCCCTCAACCTTCGGCCCGTAGATCGCGGCGCCCGGCGCGGCCCAGGATGGCGCGTCGGCCCGTCGGATGGGCGCGGGGGATGCATGCCGTAAAGGAGCCCGTTCGGGCCGAACCCTCCGGACATCGATCACGGAGACAGGGCTCGGGCCCTCGACTGGACGCGCTCTGGGAGCAGATCGCGGGCGGACCGGGACCCGACGCGTCGGATTGGCCGCGCGGGAGGGCCCTTGAGTACCTGATCCTGCGCGCCTTCGAACTCGGCGGTGCGGAGGTGGTCTCGCCCTACGCGGTCAGGCTGCACGGCGCGGTCGTCGAGCAGATCGACGGCATGATCGTCAGCGACGGCCTCACGTGCATGGTCGAGGTCAAGGACCAAGCGGACCGCGTCAACGTGGAGCCGCTGGCGAAGGTGCGCAACCAGTTGCTCCGGAGACCAGCGGGCGTGGTCGGCAGCGTGTTCAGCCGCGGCGGTTTCACGGAGCCGGCCGTCACGCTGGCGCACTTCATGGCGCCGCATGCCATCCTCCTGTGGCAGGGTCCCGAGATCGCGTATCTCCTCGCCAAGCGAGATTTCGGGCGTGCCCTGAAGCTCACGTACCGGGTCCTGATGCAGGACGGGAAGCCCGATTTCGACTCGCGCGCCCGACACCTGGGATGAGCACTTACGTCATCACCGAGGGGGCGGCCGAGGCGGCGATCCTGCGCGCATTCCTCGCGGAATTGGGCGTCGGCGGCGTTCAGGTCGTGGAGGCGGGCGGCAAGTCCTCCGCGATCTCCCTCGGCACGTCGCTGGCGCTCAAGGATCAGGCCCGAGTCGCGGTGATCGTCGACGCCGATACGACCGATGACGGGCGGATCAGGAAGCAGCAGATGATCTTCCGCGACCTCGTGCCTCCGCGCGCCGGCGAAGACCGGTGTCGATTGTTCCTGGCCGTACCAACCGTCGAGGGTCAACTGCTCCCGACGGCCGCGCCCGTCCCGGCCGCGCTCGACGGCGATCGCGAGCCGTTTCGGGAGCGGGCCGCGCCCGGTCTCCCGCCTGCGAACGGGTCCTCGGCGACGGCCAGCCCTCCGCTGCTGGACGACCTCGTGGCGTTCCTACAGGGTGCCTCATCCGCCCCGAACGGCAGGCTCGACGCCTGAGCGCGCCCTCGCGGAGGCCGTGCTCCCTACACCGTCACCTGGGTGCCGACCTCGACCACGCGCCCAGTCGGGATCTGGAAGAAGTCCGTGGCGTCGTTGGCGTTGCGGGCGAGCCCGATGAAGATCCGGTCCTGCCAGAGCGGCATGCCCGATTGCGCGGCCGGCCGGATCGAGCGCCGGGACAGGAAGAACGACGTCGCCATGATGTCGAACTTGAAGCCCTGCTTGCGCAGCAGCGCCAGCCCCTTCGGGATGTTCGGCGATTCCATGTAGCCGAACTTCATCACCACCTTCCAGAAATGCGGCCCCATCGGCTCGATCCGGATCCGGTCGGCGTCGTTCAGGCGCGGCAGGTCGATGGTCTTGACCGTGAGCACGACGTTCTTCTCGTGCAGCACCTTGTTGTGCTTCAGGTTGTGGAGCAGCGCGGCCGGCGCCGTCTCGGGATCGCTGGTCAGGAACACCGCCGTGCCCTTGACGTGGTGGGGCGGGCTCTTCTCCAGCATGCCGACGAGCTCAGTCAGGGGCACGTCGGTCTTGCGGGTCTTGTTGAACAGGATGGTGACGCCCCGCACCCAGGTCCACATGATCAGGACCAGCACGCCCGCGATCATCAGCGGGACGTAGCCGCCCTCGAAGACCTTCAGCAGGTTCGAGACCAGGAACATGATCTCGATGGCGATGAAGGGCACCATCGCGGCGCCGGCCGCCAGCGGCGACCAGTGCCAGAACCGCCACAGGACCAGGAAGGCGAGGCAGGCCGTGATCAGCATCGTGCCGGTGACGGCGATGCCGTAGGCCGAGGCGAGGCCGCTGGAGGTGCGGAACAGGAAGACCAGCACGACGACGCCCAGCAGCAGCAGCGTGTTGATCTGCGGCAGGAAGATCTGGCCGGAATGCGACTCGGAGGTGTGGCGGATCTCCAGCCGCGGCAGCAGACCGAGCTGCACGGCCTGCCGCGACAAGGAGAAGGCGCCGGTGATCACCGCCTGGCTGGCGATCACCGTCGCCAGGGTGGCGAGGATCACCATCGGCAGCAGCGCCCACTCGGGCACGAGCTGGAAGAACGGGTCCGTCGCGTCCGGGTGGGCGAGCACGAGCGCCGCCTGGCCCAGGTAGTTGAGGGCGAGCGAGGGGCCGACGATGGCGCTCCAGGCGGCCTGGATGGGCCGGCGGCCGAAATGGCCGAGATCCGCGAACAGCGCCTCAGCGCCGGTCACCGCGAGGAAGACCGCGCCGAGCACCACGAGGGCGCCGGTGCCGTGGCCGACGAGATAGGTCGCCGCGTGCCAGGGATTGAGCGCGAGCAGCACGTCGGGCCGCCGCCAGATGTGCGGCAGCGCCGCGACCGCCAGGGCGGCGAACCAGACCAGCATGATGGGACCGAAGAAGGTCGCCATCCGGCCGGTGCCCCGGCTCTGGACCAGGAACAGCGGCACGATGATCGCGATCGTGATCGGCAGGACGGAGTTGTCGAAGGCCGGGGTGACGAGCTTCAGGCCCTCCACGGCCGAGAGCACCGAGATCGCCGGGGTGATGATCGCGTCCCCGTAGAACAGGGCGGCGCCGAGCAGCCCCAGCATGAACACAGTGCGCGATCCGCCCAGCGCCTTGCGGGCGAGCGCCATCAGCGAGAGGATGCCGCCCTCGCCCCGGTTGTCCATGTGCAGGAGCAGCAGGACGTACTTCACGGTGACGATCAGGATCAGCGCCCAGAGCAGCAGCGAGACCGTGCCCAGCACCTCCTCCGGCGGGACGATTCCGTCCGAGCGGCCGGGCCCCAGCGCCTCGCGGAAGGCGTAGAGCGGGCTGGTGCCGATGTCGCCGTAGACGACCCCGATCGAGCCGATGAACAGCGTCCAGAACTTGGCATGCGTCCCGGAATGGCCCTCCGGCTCGTCGACGCTGCCGGCCGGACTCGGCGGGCCGCCGCTCGGGGGCGTGAGAGTTTCGGGCGGGGCGCTCGGAGAACCACCCGCGGGCACGGCTGACTGGGTCATGGCTGATCGGGAATGCGCCCGCGAGCGGCGCGGGCCGCCGGGCATGCTAATGGGCCATTCGGCGGCACGAAGCCTTGGAGGCCGGACGCGCGGCGCGCGCCCGCCTCGAATTTGACGCGTTCATAGCACGCGCCCACCCGCGTGCCTAGCTTTCGCCCCCGCCGCACCGGCAGGTGCCGGGCGGGGCGGGCCACCTTACTCCGCGGCGGTGCGCCGGCCCTGGCCGAAGCGCCGCTCGATGTAGTCGATCACGATGGTCTCGAAATCCTTGGCCAGGGTGGCGCCGCGCAGCGTCATCGCCTTCTTGCCGTCGATGAAGACCGGGGCGGTGGGGGTCTCGCCGGTGCCGGGCAGCGAGATGCCGATATCGGCGTGCTTCGATTCGCCCGGCCCATTCACGATGCAGCCCATCACCGCCACGTTCAGGGTCTCGACGCCCGGATAGGTCTTGCGCCATTCCGGCATCGAGGCGGCGATCCAGTTCTGGATGTCGCGGGCGAGTTCCTGGAACACCGTCGAGGTGGTGCGCCCGCAGCCGGGGCAGGCCGCGACGAGCGGCACGAAGGTGCGGAAACCCATGGTCTGCAGGAGTTCCTGCGCGGCCTTCACCTCCACGGTGCGGTCGCCGCCCGGCTCCGGCGTCAGGGAGTAGCGGATCGTGTCGCCGATCCCCTCCTGGAGCAGCACGCCCATGGCGGCCGAGGCCGCCACGACGCCCTTCGTGCCCATGCCGGCCTCGGTGAGGCCGAGATGGATGGCGTAGTCGCCGCGGCGGGCGACCTCCCGGTAGACGGCGATCAGGTCCTGCACCGCCGAGACCTTGGCGGAGAGCACGATCCGGTCCTTCGGCAGGCCGATCTCGACGGCGCGGTCCGCCGAGAGCAGGGCCGACTGCACCATCGCCTCGCGCATCACCGCGCGGGCGTCGAGGGGCTTCTCGCTCTTGGCGTTGGCGTCCATCAGCGAGGTCAGGAGGGCCTCGTCGAGGGAGCCCCAGTTGGCGCCGATCCGCACCGCCTTGCCGTAGCGAGCCGCCGTCTCGACGATGGTCGAGAACTGCAGGTCCTTCTTCTCCTTGAAGCCGACATTGCCCGGGTTGATCCGGTACTTCGCCAGCGCCTCGGCGCAGGCCGGGTGGTCGGCGAGCAGCTTGTGCCCGATGTAGTGGAAGTCCCCGACCAGCGGCACGTGGACGCCGATGCGATCCAGCCGCTCGCGGATCTTCGGCACCGCCGCCGCCGCCTCGTCGCGGTCGACCGTGATGCGCACGATCTCGGAACCGGCCCGGTTCAGGGCGGCGACCTGCGCCACGGTGGCGTCGATGTCCGCCGTGTCGGTGTTGGTCATGGACTGGACCACGATCGGGGCGCCGCCACCGATCGTCACGGCGCCCTCGCCCTCGCCGATCCGTACGCCGACGGTGCCGTGCCGGGGCGCGGGGCCAGCGATCTCGGGCGCGGCGGACGCGTCGACGGCGCGGGCGTCCTGGGCTTGGGTGTGGGCTTGCATCGGATCCCTCGTGCCGGGCTTTTCGCGCTCCGGCGTCAAGCGTTTAGCTGATCCTGCGCGCGGCCGGCGTCAAGTCTGTGACGCCGCGCACGCCCCCGGCTCCGCACCGGACGACCGACCCGGGAGGTTCACCGCTTCATGGCCCATCGGGCCGCCCCTGTCGAGGCGGCCCGCGCCGGGCAGGGTTGCATGGCCTGTGCGACGCACCAAATTATATCGCAGTGCAACAACGCTCCGGCAGGCCATGACCGACTCGCTCGACAGAACCCGCCCCCCTCCGGCCGATCCCCTTGGCGTGGAGGCGGTGCACGGCGGCAAGGCGCCCGCGCCCGGGGGCGGCGCCCACCCCCTGGCCGGGCCGCGGGCCGAGAAGGGGATCGCGCTCGCGCTCCAGGGCGGCGGCGCCCACGGCGCCTTCACCTGGGGCGTGCTCGACGCGCTGATCGAGGACGGGCGGCTCGCCTTCGAGGCGATCACCGGGGCGAGCGCCGGAGCGATGAACGCGGTGGTGATGACCCACGGCTGGCTCAAGGGCGGCCCCGACGGGGCGCGGGCGCAACTCGAAGCCTTCTGGAAGGAGGTGAGCCTCGACGGCGACCTCCCGCGCTCGCAGCAGAATCTGGTCGAGGGGATGATGCGCCTGTGGCGGCGCAGCCCCCTGGCCGAGGTCTGGACCAGCCTCGCCAGCCCCTACGAGGCCAATCCCCTGAACCTCAACCCGCTCAAGCGGGCGCTGACCGACACGGTGGATTTCGATGCCCTGCGCAGCGGGAACGAGACGCCGCTCTTCATCTCGGCCACCAATGTCTGGACCGGGAAGATCGCGGTGTTCGAGGGCCGCGACCTCACGGCCGACCACGTCATGGCCTCGGCCTGCCTGCCGACAGTGTTCCAGGCGGTGGAGATCGACGGCGTGCCCTACTGGGACGGGGGCTACCTCGGCAACCCGCCGCTCTACCCACTCTACCACGGTGCCGAGACCCGCGACTTCCTCCTCGTCCAGATCAATCCCGTGGAGCGGCGCGAGACGCCGCGCACGCCTCAGGAGATCCGAGACCGCCTCAACGAGATCACCTTCAACGGCAACCTGCTGCGCGAATTGCGGGGGATCGACTTCGTGCAGCAGTTGATCGACGAGGGGGCGCTGGCGCCGGAGGGCTATCGGCCGGTGCGCCTGCATCGGATCGACGGCAGCGGCGCGCTCGACGATTACGCGGCCTCGACGAAGCTCAAGGCGCAGTGGCCGTTCCTGCTCCAGCTGCGCGACGCCGGACGGGAGGCGGCGAAGGCGTGGCTGGCGCAGCATTTCGACGCGGTCGGGCGTGAGAGCACGCTGGACCTGCGGGCGATGTACGGGTGATCCGTCTCACCAAGCCCGCGCGGCGGAGCTTTGCTCCGCACGCCTGAGCAAACCGATGTCCGCATTGGCGTGCGAGGCGCAGCATCGCCGAGCAATCGATCGCACATCGTATAAGTTCGTCACCAGCATAGCGGACCCTGGCGGATAAAACCCGGGACGCTTGATGACAGCCTCCTCTTTTCCGGATGCTGTGGCGTCAGCGGAAGGAGATCCGGAATCCAGCACGGGACTCTGCCGCGAAGCGGCTCCGAATGCCAAGACCAGTGTTGAAAAGCAGTCGATTCGCGGAGTCTTGCACTGGTTTCCGGCTCGCATTCCGCTGGCGCTCCATGCGCCCGGAAAAGGGCGGAGAGGGTGGTGTGAACCTGCGACCCAATCGGACAGCCCCGCGAGTCGGTTTCTGCCTGGGACGTCGCAGATCGTCCTCTGCTTTTCCGGCTCGGTCCGAGCCCACGCCCCGACCGCCTGAGCCGGATGCGGCCCGCAGACCGTCGCGAGCCACCGCGGCCCGTCCTTGCGCGGGATCCCGGCTCTCGTTCCGCCGATGCTGATCTCGTGCGGGACGGGGGACCCTCGACCAGGCGCCGTCAGCCCGCCTTGAACCGCCAGACGCCGGTGCGCTTGATCTCCGCATCCTCCAGCGCCCGGGTGACCGGGACCTCGTAGGTGGCGAGGCGCTCCAGGCGGTCCTGCGGCAGGTAGGCCCGCCCTGGATCGCCCAGCAGCACGCGGGCGCCGCGGGCCTGGAGGCGCGAGAGCCAGTCGCTCACTCGGGCGGCGAGGTCGCGCTCGTAGAAGATGTCCGCCGCGAGCACGCAGTCCCAGCCGTGGTCGCGGCCGATCAGGTCGCCCGCCACCGCGCGGACGCGTTCCCCGATGCCGTTCTCGGCGGCGTTGAGGCCGATCGCCGCGATCGCGAAGGGATCGAGGTCGCTCGCCTCCACCGACGCGGCCCCGGCCCTCGCCGCCGCGATGGCGACGAGCCCGGAGCCCGAGGCGAAATCGAGGAGGCGCCCCCCGGCCACGCTCTCCGGATGGTCGAGGACGTAGCGCGCGAGGCCCTGGCCGCCGGCCCAGGCGAAGGCCCAGAAGGGTGGGGGCAGGCCGATCTCGCCGAGTTCCTCCTCGGTGCGGCCCCACAGGTCCGTGGCCTCGTCGGCGACGTGGAGGCGGATCTCGGGGGCGTGCGGCACCGGGCGCAGGCGGGTGTTGTCGCGGATGAAGCGCAGGGGATCGAGCGCGGGCGCGGTCATGAGGCCAGCATCTCCGCGTGGAGCCGGGCCACGGCGCCGGCCACGGCCGCCTCGGTGAAGCCCCCGTCGAGGATCCGCCGCCGCGCGGCGGCGCCCATGGCGGCGAGGCGGTCCGGGTCGGCGGCGAGTCCCGCGAGCGCCGCCGCCAGCGCTCCCGGATCGTCCGGCGGGACGAGCAGGCCCTCGATCCCGTCGCGGACGAGCGCGCGGCAGCCCGGCACGTCGGTGGTGACGATGGCGCGGCCGCTCGCGGCGGCTTCGAGAAGGGCGCGGGGGAGCCCCTCGCCGCCGCGGCTGGGCAGGCAGGCCACCTGCGCGGCGGCCAGCGCCCCCGCCACGTCGGCGGTGGCGCCGTGCCACGCGACCCCGTCCCGCGACCAGCCGCGCAGGGTCGCCTCCGGGATCGCGCGCCGGTTCGACGGGTCCGGCGCGCCGTGGAGGACGAGTTCGACGGCCGCGCCCTGGCCGCGCGCGAGGCGGACCGCCTCCACGGCGGTGTCGATCCCCTTCGACCACAGCATCCGGGCGACCAGCGCGACCCGCAGGGGCGGCATGGGCGGCAGCGGCGCCGGACTCCAGGCCGCCGGATCGATGCCGGCGCCCCCCACGATGGTGACGCGGGGATCGGCCGGATCGAGGCCGAGAAGCGCGGCGTCGTCGGGGTTCTCGAACAGGTAGCGGGTGGCCCGGGTCTCCAGGCCGCCGCGGATCAGGCGGCGCAGGGCGCCGCGGGCGAGCCGCCCGGCCCGATCGCGCCGCGCGCCGATCAGGCCGAGGCCGGTGAGCGCGTAGACCCGCCGCGGGATGCCCGCCAGGGTGGCGGCCGCGCCGCCGACCAGGATGCCGCGCAGCGCGATGCAGTGGACGAGGTCGGCCCGCAGGGCGCGCAGGATCGCCGCGAGCTGGCCGGCCGCGTAACCGGCCGCCATCGGGTTGAGGCTGGAGCGCTCCGCGTCGAGGGCGACGACCCGGGCGCCGGTGGCCTCGATCGGCGCGCGGTGGTCCCGCACCCGGGTCACCACCGCGACCCGGTGGCCGGCCGCCACCGCCGCGCGGGCCATCGGCAGGAAGTGCGAGGCGAAGAACCAGTCCTCCGTGACCACGAAGGCGATGGTCCTGCTGCCGTCCTGCTGGGTCACGCGGGTCTCCCTGTCGCTGGACCCTCCTAACGCGCGCCGGGGGCGGGCGAAACTCCCCGGGAAGCGCCCGGGAGGAACCCGGAGCGGCACGCTCCGGTTGAAGTACCTCAACGCGGCGTCCCGCCGAGAAGAGACCCTGCATGCTGTCGGATCCCGAGACGACGCCCCCCGCGCCCGAGGATCGCATCGACGCCCGCGATGCCGCCCGCGAGGTCGGCCTGCGCTACGTGAGCGACGAGGAGCCGGGCTACCGGCGCAAGCGCAACGGGCGCGGCTTCCGCTACATCGACCCGCAGGGCCGGCCCGTGCGCGAGGCGGCGGTGCTGAAGCGGATCAGGGGCCTGGCGATCCCGCCCGCCTACACGGATGTGTGGATCTGCCGCCACGCCAACGGCCACATCCAGGCGACCGGGCGCGACGACCGCGGCCGCAAGCAGTACCGCTACCACCCGCAATTCCGGGAGGCGCGGGAATCGACCAAGTTCGCCCACATGATGGCCTTCGCCGAGGCGCTCCCGGGCCTGCGGGCCAAGGTGCGGGAGCACATGGCCCTGCGCGGCCTGCCGCGCGAGAAGGTGCTCGCCACGGTCGTGTACCTGCTGGAGACGACGCTGATCCGGGTCGGGAACGACGATTACGCCCGCGCCAACCGCTCCTACGGGCTCACCACCCTGCGCGATCCCCACGTGAGCATCGAGGGCGCGGAGCTGAAGTTCCGCTTCAAGGGCAAGAGCGGCAAGGTCTGGCAGCTCTCGGTGCGCGACCGCCGGGTGGCGAAGATCGTGAAGGACTGCCAGGACCTGCCCGGCCAGGACCTGTTCCAGTACATCGACGCGGACGGCGTGCAGCGGGACGTGACCTCGGCGGACGTCAACGCCTACCTGCGCGAGATCTCCGGGCGCGACATCACCGCCAAGGATTTCCGCACGTGGTCCGGCACCGTGCTGGCCGCGCTCGCCCTGCGCGAGTTCGAGGCCTTCGACACCCAGGCGGTGGCGAAGCGCAATGTCCGGCAGGCGATCGAGCGGGTGGCGGAGCGGCTCGGCAACACGCCGACCATCTGCCGCAAGTGCTACGTGCACCCCGAGGTCCTGGGCTGCTACCTGGAGGGCGCGTTCCTGCTGCAGGTGCGCGACGAGGTGCAGGAGCAGCTCCGGGAGGAGATCCACCGGCTGCGGCCGGAGGAGACCGCCGTCCTCGCCCTGCTGCAGGCCCGCCTCGGCGCGGCGGCGCAGGCTCGCCCGGAGGCCACGCCGGCGGCCGGCGGGCGCAGCCGCAAGGGGGGCTCCAAACCCCGCGGCCGCTCGGCGGCCCGGCGGGCGGCCTGAGGGGAAGCCGGGGGCGCCCGTGATCCGGCGGCGACCTCCTCAGAAGGAGGCCGCCGCCTCGTGCGCGCTCCGCAGGCGGGGGGCGCGGCTGGCGGCGCCCGGCCGGTAGCCGGCCGGCTCGCTGTCGATCACCGGCGCGAGGCCCATCTGGCGGGCGAGCTGCACGAGGTCCTTGAGCCGTCCGGTCTTGGTCTTGCGGCGCAGGTTCAGGCGGTGGGTCTCGACCGTGCGCACGCTCACCGTGAGGCGGCGGGCGACCTCCTTGTTGCTGAAGCCCGCGCTGAGGAAGCGCAGCACCTCCGCCTCGCGCGGCGTGAGGCCGAGGGCCGCGGCCGCGTCCTGCGGGGCCGCCTGGTCCGGCGCGCTGTCCGCGAGCGGGAGGCCGCGGGCGAGGGCGACGATGGTCGCGCAGATGTCGCGCGGCGCGGCCGTGCGGGCCACGAAGGCGTCCGCGCCCGCCGCCGCGAGCTGGGCGAGCGTCGCCGCCTCCGCCGCCTGGAAGGCGACCAGCACCTTCACGCGGGGATGCCGCTCGCGCAGGGCCGCGATCGCGCCGGCGTGCCGCTCCGGCAGGAAGACCAGGGCGACCCCGTCGAGGGGCGCCCCCGTCGAGGCGGCGTGCAGGTCCGCCTCGTCCACGGTCACGAGCGCGGGATGATGCTCCAGCGTCGCGCGGAAGACGGCCCCGAGATCCGGCGGCTCATCGATGATCAGCACTCTCACGGCGTCACTCATGCCGTTCAGCCTCCGTCTCGGCGCGGCACACGCGCCTGGTTGACGGGCTGTACGGATCAAGGGCCGTTCCAGCGCGGGCGTCCCGGCGGGCCCGGCACCGGGAATCCAGCGGAATCACCTCTCGTTAAGGTTGACGCGCCGCGGCCGCGGCCGTCCCGGACCCGCGGCGCGGGGCAGGGATGGGGGACGGAGCCGCCGTCCGGGCCCAGCGGGCCGGCGCCGATGTCCCGGAACGGGACGCATGCGGGCGTCGGGCGGGACTCCCGGGCGCGCCCGTCGCCGGGCGCCATTGATGCAGTCTGCCGAGGTGGCGCAGGATCAGCCGGCGCGGGCGAGGACGAGGTCGGCGAAGGCCGAGACGACGCGGTTGCGCCCAGTCGACTTGGCCTCGTAGAGGGCGATGTCGGCGCGCTTGTGCAGGCTCGCGGGCGTCTCGCCCTCCGACCACGCGCTCACGCCGAAGCTGCAGGTGAGCTGGACCGGGCCGCGCTTGCCCTTGAAGCGCAGCTGCGTGCAGCGCAGGCGCAGCCGGTTGGCGGCGGCCTCGGCCTCCTCCAGGGTGCGGCCCGGCAGCACGATCCCGAATTCCTCGCCGCCCAGGCGCCCCACGATCGTGTCGGGGATCTCGCCCAGCGCCCGCGCGACGCCCTGGATGGCGAGGTCGCCGACGTCGTGGCCGTGCTCGTCGTTGATCGTCTTGAAGGTGTCGATGTCCGCGAGCACGAAGCCGATGCGGCCGTGATTGCCGGCGCGGTCGGCGAGGTCGCCGAGGCGTTGCAGGAAGGCGCGGCGGTTGAGGAGTTCGGTGAGCGAATCGGTCGCCGCGAGGCGGATCAGCTCGCGCTGCATGGTCGTCATGCGCTCGGCGGCCCGCAGGCGCGCGTAGAGCTCCTCGGCGCCCGGGGGCTTGTCGATGAAGTCGTCCGCGCCGCTGTCCAGCGCCTCGGCGAGGTTGCGGGCATTGCGGGCCGAGGACATCGTGATGATCGAGAGGGGACGGTGGTTCTCGGCGAGCAGGCGCGCCGACCAGCACAGTTCGAGGCCGCTGAGCGGACGCACTTCGAGGCTGGTGATCAGGGCCGTGACGGTATCGTTCGCGGTGACGAAGTCGAGCGCCTCGCGCGAATCCGTGAACGTGTTCACGGTGTAGCCCCGGGGGTCGAGCAGCGCGCTGATCACCTTCAGCACGACCCGGCTCGGATCGACCACGACGATGTGCATGACGCCCCCTGCGCGTTTCCCGGAGGCCCGCGCGGGCGGGCTGTCCTCATTCCGCGACAGTCGCGCATGCCGCTTAACGCCGTCTCAAGAGGACACGCCGAAGGCGAGCCGCCGACCGTCGTCTCGCCGCGAAAGCTTCGCTGTCATGCGGCCCTGCCGTCGGACGCGATGCGCGACGGCAGGGCGGGGGGAAGACTTGGTTCCGACCGCCGACGGATCCGGCGCCGGGACCGCGCGGCCCGATCAATACTCCCAGAAGATGCGCTGCAGCTCCTTGGTGTCGCTGGTCTTGGTGAGGGCGACCGCCGCCAGGATCTTGGCCTTCTGCGGGTTGAGGTCGTGGGCGACGACCCAGTCGAAGCTGTCGTCCGGCTGCTCGGCGTTGCGCAGGACGAAGCCGTCGCCGACCCGCGAGGAACGGATGATCAGCGTGCCCTTCTGGCGCAGGTCCTTCAGGGTGTCGACGAGGTAGCCCGCCACCGAGCCGTTGCCGGTGCCCGCGTGGATGATCGCCTTGGCGCCGGCCTGCACCGCCGCTTGGTAGGGAACCGGGCTCATGTTGCCCGAGCCGTAGACGATCGCCACGTCGGGCAGCGTATCGATGCCCGCGATGTCGAATTCCGACCCGGTGCCGTGCCGCTTCACCGGCGCGCGGAAATAGTAGGTCTTGCCCTCGACCACCATGCCGAGCGGCCCCCACTGGCTGAAGAAGGCGCTGGGCTTGATGTTCACGCGCTTGGTGACGTCGCGCCCGGACTGGATCTCGTCGTTCATGGTCACGAGGACGCCCTTGCCCCGCGAGTCCGGGCTGCCCGCCGTGGCGACCGCGTCCATCAGGTTGAGGGCGCCGTCCGCCGAGAGGGCGGTCGAGGGCCGCATCGAGCCCACCACGACGATCGGCTTGTCGCTGTGCACCACGAGGTTGAGGAAGAAGGCGGTCTCCTCCAGCGTGTCGGTGCCGTGGGTGATCACCACGCCGTCGACGTCGTCCTGCTTCAGGAGGTCGGAGACCCGCTTGGCCAGGGTGACGAGCTGCGCGTTGGTGAAGCTCTCCGAGGCGATCTGGAAGACCTGCTCGCCGCGGACCTCCGCCACCTGGGACAGACCCGGCACCGCCGCGATGAGCTTGTCGACCGGGACCTTGGCGGCCTGGTAGGTGGCGCTGTTGCTGGCATCCGCCCCCGCCCCCGCGATGGTGCCGCCGGTGGCCAGGATCACGACCCGAGGCTTGCCCGTGGTCGCGGCGGTCGAGGGCTGCGGCGCCTCGAGGGCGGCGGCCGGGCCGGCGAGCGGGAGGGCGGCGCCGAGCAGCAGGGCGGCGAGCAGGCGGCGGGAGGGAGAGAGGGACATCGGGCGACCTCGGTGGAGGAATCGGGCGCGGCCTTGCGGCGCGCGCCACGATACGTCGCGGATCGCGCCAGGGAAGCCCACGCGATCTCAGCGCAGGCAGGTCTCCACCGCCGCGCCGATTTCCAGCAGGCGCCGGTCGTGGCCGTGGCGGGCGAGCAGCATCAGTCCGGCCGGCTGCGCCCGGCCGGGCATCGGCAGCGACAGGCCGGTGAGGTCGAAGAGGTTGCCCACCATGGTGTTGCGCAGCATCAGGACGTTGGTGCGCGCGAAGGCCTCGTCGTCGGTCTCCACCGCGGCGATGGCCGGGGCCGGGATCGCCGTCGCCGGCAGGGCGATGGCGTCGTAGGGCATCAGGCGCGCGTCGCAGGCCCGGACCAGGGCCGCGCGGGCGCGCATCATCCGGATATAGGCCGCCGCGCCCACCGGCCGGCCGCGCTCGATGCGCACCCGGACCCGGGGATCCATGGCCGGCCCGTCTCGGTCGAGCCAGTCGGCATGGACCTCGTAGGCCTCGATCGAGGCCAGCGGCGCGGCCGCCGTCGCGGCGGCGAAATCCGCGAGCAGGTCGTCGAGGGCCATGTCGAGGATCCGGGCACCGGCCCGGCCGAGCGTCCCGAGCGCCTCCTCGAAAGAGGCGGCGACGCCCGGGTCGGTCTCGGTGAACAGGAGCCCGCGAGGCACGCCGATGCGCAGGTCCGCCAGCGCGGCGGGTGCGAGGGGGAGGGGCTCCTCGCCCGCCATCACGGCGTCCGCCGCCGCGCAGGCCGCGACCGTGCGGGCGAGGGGTCCGATCGAGTCGAGGGAGGGGCTGAGCGGGAAAGCGCCCGCGAGGGGCACGCGCCGGGCGGTGGGCTTGAACCCGACGACCCCGTTGAGGGAGGCCGGGATGCGCACGGAGCCGCCGGTATCGGTCCCGATCGCCACGTCGCTGGTGCCCAGCGCCGCCGAGACGCCAGCGCCCGAGGAGGAGCCGCCCGGCAGGCGGGCCGGATCGGCGGCGTTGCCGGGCGTGCCGTAATGCGGGTTGAGGCCGAGGCCGGAGAAGGCGAATTCCGACATGTTGGTCTTGCCGACGATCACCGCGCCCGCCCGGCGCAGGCGGGCGACGACCGGCGCGTCGGCGGGGGCGGGCGGGCTCTCGCGCCGGATCGTGGACCCGGCCGTGGTCGGCTCGCCCGCGACGTCGAACAGGTCCTTGATCGAGACGATGACGCCGTCGAGCGGTCCGAGCGAGAGGCCGGCCCGGCGGCGGGCGTCGGCCGCCTCGGCCTCGGCCCGGGCGGTCTCCTCGTAGAGACGGGTGAAGACGTGGCGGCCCGCCGGCTCGGCGATGGCGGCGAGGCGGCGCTCCAGGTCGTCGCGAACGGGCGTAGAGGTCATCGCGGGGTCTCCGGGGGAGGGCGGCTGGCGAGCAGGATGGCGCCGTTCCAGGCGAGGGTCACCAGGAGGGCGAGGGACAGGGCCGCGGCGGCCCCGAGCGGCACGACCGCGACGGCGAGCACCGTCAGCGCGGCGCCGAAGCCGACGAGCCCGGGCAGGCCGAGGACCAGCACCGTCGCGGCGGCCTCGCCGCCGAGCCGCGGATGCAGGATCACCGCCAGGCTCACCATGACGACCGGGGCCAGCGCCAGGATGCCGGCGAGGCCGGGTCCCGCGACGCGGCCCGCGAGCAGCACCAGGGCGACCAGCGCCATGACGATCCCGGCCCGGACCGCGACGTCGCGGGGGCGGCCGGGCCGTCGGGGCACCGGCGCCGGGGGGCAGATGCGCCGCCCGGCGAGCGCGCAGGCAAGGAGCGTGAGGACGGACAGGGCGGCGGCTGGCGCGAGGTCCGGCGCGACGCGCCGCAGCAGCACCGCCGTCGCCGCCCAGGCGAGGAGCCCCGCCCCGAGGGCCGCGGGGAGGCCGCGCCGCGGCGCCAGCGCGGCGTAGACGACCACGAGGACGCCCGTGCCGGCGATCGCCGGCAGGCTCGCCACCGCGCTGGCGCGCAGGAAGTCAGGCCCGTGCTCCAGGGAGAGGAACAGGTAGGCCGGGCCCGCCGAGAGGGGCAGGGTGGCGATCATCGCGCCGACGAGGGGCCCGGTCCGCTCCACAGCCCGTGCGGCGATCACCACCACCGCGGCGCTCGCCAGCATCTTGGCGAGGAGAGGAGCCCAGGCGAGGTCGGCCATGGCGTCAGGACACGACCGGCAGGGTCTCGACGTCGTAGGCGTGGGCGAGGCGCCGCCCGAGCACCGGGTCCTCGATCTCCATCTCGAACCGCGTCGCCGGCCGGATGCCCCCGATCGTCCCCAGCGTCCCGCCGAACATCACGGTGCCGGGCGCCAGCCCCGGTCCGCCGGGCCGCCGCGCCAGCAGGTCGCCCGGTCTGCGCAACGCCGCGAGCGCGCCCTCCTGGTAGAGCACCCGCGTGCCGTCGATCGTCGCGTAGGAGCGCATCACCAGCGCGTCCCAGTGCGGTTCGACCTCGTCGAGGCGCCACAGCTCCGCCCCGACCGGCTTGCCGCAGAGCTGCTTCGACAGGGCGATGCCGATCGTCTCGGCCTTGCGGTCGGTGTGGTCGGAGCCGATCCCGAGCCAGAGTCCATCGGCCAGCCCGACGACGACCGGCTCGGCCTCGCCGGAGGTGTCGGGCCCGAGCACGGTGAGGCGGGGCGCCTGGGTGAGGGTGGCGGCGGCGACCCGGTAGTAGACCGGCACCGCCGAGGGGCGCGGCACGCCGATGGCCGCGAGTTCCTCGATGTGGTGGCGGATCGCCGCCTCGTCGCGACCCGCCCAGCCGGCGATCACCACCGCGTCGGGATCGAACGCGATGGTGTCCCGGCGCCCGCCGGCCGTGCGGTGGAAGGTGAGCATGGCGTGCGTCCTCAGGCGGCGGAGGGGGCGGCCGCGGCTTTGTCGTGCCAGCGGGCGAAGCCGAAGACCAGGATGGCGGCGAGCAATTCGAGGCCCGCCACGAAGGCGAGGCCGCTGGTCGAGGAACCCGTGAGCGAGGTCGACACGCCGACCAGGTAGGGGGCGACGAACCCCGCGAGGTTGCCGATCGCGTTGATCGCCGCGATGGCGCCCGCGGCGGCGGTGCCGGCGAGGAAGGTCTGCGGCAGCGCCCAGAAGACCGGGAAGGCGGCGAGGATGCCGACCGCCGCCACGGTCAGGGCGGCGAGGGCGAGCACGGCCTGGCCGATCAGGGCGCCCGTCGCGGCGAGCCCCGCGGCGGCCACGAGGCTCGCCGCGGCGCAATGCAGGCGCCGCTCCCGGTGGCGGTCGGAATGGGCGCCGTTCCAGACCATCGCGACCGTGCCGGCGACGAACGGGATGGCCGCCAGGAAGCCGATGGCGATCGGGTCGCGCACGCCGATCTCCTTGATGATCGAGGGTGTCCAGAACGCGATGGTGGCGTTGCCGCTGACGATGCAGAAATAGATCAGCGCGCAGAGCCAGACCCGGCCGTCCCGCAGGGCGGCGCCGAACTGCGCCTCCTTGCCGGCGGCCCGGCCCTCGGCCGCGATCTCGGCGCTCATGGCGGCGGCCACGCGCGGGTCGAGCCAGCGCGCCTCCTCGGGCCGGTCCGGCAGCAGGGCGAGGACGGCGATGCCGGCGAGGAGCGAGGGGATGCCCTCCAGGATGAACAGCCACTGCCAGTTGGCGAGGCCGGCGACGCCCCCCATTGTGCCCATGATCACCCCCGCCACCGGGCCGCCCACGATCCCCGCGATGGCGAAGGAGGTCATGAACAGCCCGTTGATCCGCGAGCGGCGGGCGCTCGGGAAGAAGTAGGTCAGGTAGAGCACGACGCCCGGGAAGAAGCCGGCCTCGAACACCCCGAGCAGGAAGCGCACGGCGTAGAAGGCCCATTCGCTGCGGACGAAGGCCAGCGCCATCGAGGCGAGCCCCCACAGGATGGTGATCCGCGCCAGGGTCCGCCGCGCGCCGATCCGCTCCAGCAGCAGGTTGCTCGGCACCTCGAACAGGAAGTAGCCGATGAAGAAGATGCCGGCGCCGAAGCCGTAGACCGCCTCGTTGAAGCGCAGGTCGGACAGCATCTGGAGCTTGGCGAAACCCACGTTCACCCGGTCGATCCAGGCCAGGATGAACAGGATGACCAGGAACGGGATCAGCCGGACCGTCGCCCGGCGATAACCCTCCTCGCGCTCGCTGGCGCTCACCGCGTGTTCCACCCTCGGCATCGCTCTTCTCCCGCGGCCCGCCCGGGCCGATCGGCGCTTTCCCTGGCAAGTACCATGCCTGTGAAATTTCACAAGCCATGCTAAGGCACCCGGAGATCGGAGGTGACGGGGGTCATGGGGGCGGACGGGCGCGCGGCTTTGTCGGAGAACGAGCGGGCCTACCGGCGCCTGAAGGCCGACATCCTGGCGCTGCGGCTCAAGCCGGGGGACACGCTCAACGAGGCGGCGCTCTGCGCCGAGTTCGGCATCGGGCGCACGCCGGTGAACAAGGCGCTGCACCGCCTGATGCACGAGGGGCTGGTGCGGATCCTGCCCCGCAAGGGTGTCCTGGTGCAGCCGCTCTCCCTCGACGAGTTCGCCCAGCTCGTCGAGGTGCGCCGCCTGACGGAGCCGCCCTGCGCGGCGCGGGCGGCGACGCGGATCGGCGCGGAGGACCTCGCGCGGCTCGACGCGGTGCTGGCGGAGGCGCCCGCCGGGCCGGCGGAGGACCTCGACCCGATCCTGGAGGCGGACCGGCGCTTCCACGCACTCATCGCCGCGGCGAGCGGCAACCGGGTGCTGGCCGAGGTGCTCGACGGGCTGCACGGGCGCTCGGTGCGGTTCTGGGCGCTGTCGCTCGGGACGGGCCAGCACCTCGCCGAGGTGGCGCTGGAGCACGCGGCGATCCGCGACGCGCTCGCCCGCCGCGACCCGGAGGCGGCCGCCGCCGCGATGACAGCCCACATCGAGTCCTTCGCGCGGACGCTGGCGGCGCGGCTCGGGTGAGGCGAGGATTGCCGCCGCCCAGATGTCGGGCCACGACCCGGGTAGCCCCGCGCCCCCCGCCGGGGCATAAGGGCTCGCCCCGTCCGGCCCGCGCCGCCCCTCGCCGGGCGATGGCCACCCGCGAGACCGTCCGATGCCCGAACCGACCTCCTGCGTACGCCGCGCGATGCCGACCGGAGGCCGCGGCCGATGAGCGGGCCCGGGGCGCTCGGCGTCGAGATCCGCATCCTCGATCCCCGCCTGCCCGGCTGGGGCTTCCCGCGCTGGGGCTCTGCGCTGGCGGCCGGGCTCGACCTCCACGCCTGCCTCGACGCGCCCCTCGCGCTTCCGCCGCAGGCGCCCCCGGCGCTGATCCCGGCGGGCTTCGCCGCGGCGATCCGGGACCCCGACTGGTGCGGCCTCGTCTTCCCGCGCTCCGGCCTCGGCCACCGCGAGGGGCTGGTGCTCGGCAACACCGTCGGGGTGATCGACGCCGATTACGAGGGCCCCCTGATGCTGTCGGCCTGGAACCGCAATCCTCCGGGGTCGGACCCGCTGACGATCGCGCCGGGCGAGCGCGTCGCGCAGCTCGTCTTCACCCGCGTGACCCGGCCGAGCCTGACCCTGGTCGAGCGCTTCTCGGGCGAGGCGGCGGCGCGCGGCGCCGACGGGTTCGGCTCGACGGGCCGGCGCTGAGGCCGCGCATGGGGCAGACCTCGACCCTGAGGCCGGCGCCGTCGGGGGAGGCGGCCGCGCCGCCCGCGCTGGCGCCGCCGCGCCTCGCCCTCGCGGTGGCGGCGGTCATCGACATCGCGCTCCACGCCCGGCCTCAGGCGGTCAGCGCCAAGGCGCTGGCGGCCCGGCACGGCCTGCCGCCCCGCCACCTGGAGCCCGTCCTGCAGCTCCTCGTCCGGCACGGGCTGCTGAAGGGGTTGCGGGGACCGCACGGGGGCTACGAACTCGCCCGCGAGCGCCGCCGCATCAGCGCGGGCGACATCGCCCGCGCGGTGCTCGACGCGGGCGACGAGGCGGGTGCCCGGCCACCGCTGACCGGCGCGGTGATCGATCCCCTGCTCGGTGCCGCCTGGCAGGCCTTCCTCGACACCCTCGACCGCGTGAGCGTGGAGGACCTGTGCGGCCGGGCGGAGGCCGCCGGACTGCTCCCGGACCGCCCCCGCGGGGACGACTTCGCGATCTAGAGCGGTGCCCGATCGCGCTGCAATCGGGGACCGCTCTCCGTCTCTGTTTGTGCCGCATGGTCTGCGTCGAACCGGCATCCCCTTCATCGGACAATGCTCGAGGCGATGCCACATCCTTTAAAGAACGCTTCAGCAAAGTCGGCCAGACTCCGCTCGCGCCGCGGCCCGCCGCGGCGAGCTCGGAACCGCAGACGCGCATGACCTCCGCCGCCGATCCCTCCGTCGTGATCGTCACGGACCGGCCGGACCCGGCGCGGATCGCGGACCTGTTCGCGCCCGCCTGCGCGCCGCTGGTCCTGGACGGGGCCGCGGCCGGTCGCGTGTTGGCGCAGCGCGGCGCCGACCTCGTGGTGATCGAGGACGGAGAGGGCCTGGACGGGATCGGGCTGGTGCACGCCCTGCGCGCCCTGCCGCACCTGCGCGCCACCTCCCTGATGCTCCTCGCCGACGGCGACTTGGCCGCGCGGCGGCGTGCCCTTGAGGCGGGCGCCACCGACGTCGTGGTGCCGCCGGTCGACGGCCTCGACCTGCAGATCCGCGCCCGCAACCTCGTGGCCCTGTCCCGGGCCCAGGATGCTGCCGCGCGGGCCGACGGGCTCGCCCAGGCGATGGAGCGTATGGGCGCCGAGGCCAAGCAGCGCGAGCGCGAGATCATCCACCGGCTGATGCTGGCCGCGGAGGTGCGCGACGACCAGACCGGCGACCATCTCACGCGGGTCGCCGGCTGCGTGCTCGCCATCGCGGACGGGCTCGGCCTGCCGGACGAGGAGGCGAACGACATCGCGCTGGCCTCGACCATGCACGACATCGGCAAGATCGGCGTCGCCGACGCGGTCCTGCGCAAGGCCGGCCCCCTCGACGAGGCGGAGAAGGCCGAGATGATGGAGCACGCGCTTCGCGGCTACCGGATGCTCAGCGACAGCCCCTCGCGGCTGCTGCGGCTCGCGGCCGAGATCGCGCTGACGCATCACGAGCGCTGGGACGGGACCGGCTATCCGCGCGGGCTCGCGGGCGAGGCGATCCCCCTGCCGGGCCGGATCACCGCGGTGGCGGACGTGTTCGACGCGCTGATCTCCGAGCGGGTCTACAAGCCCGGCTGGCCGCTCGACCGCGCCCGGGCCTTCCTGGAGGAGCAGTCGGGCCGCCACTTCGACCCGGCCTGCGTGCGCGCCTTCCTGTCCCGGTGGGACGACGTGGTGGGCCTGGTCGAGGACCGGCCGGCGACCCGGGCGGCCTGAGGCGCGCCGCGCCCGCCCGCGCGGTGCGGGCACTCAAGGATCGAGGCGCCCTCCCTCCAGTAGGATCCGCGACCCGCCCCGCGCCACGCTGGCGAGGCGCTGGCGGAAACTGCCCCGCCCGGCCTCCAGGATCTGCGGCGCCTCGGCCCCAGGCGCCGGGCCGAGGAGCGAGCGGCCGGTCATGGTCGCGGCGGGAGGCAGGCCGAGGGCGGCCAGAACCGTCGGGGCGATGTCGATGATGCCGGCCGCGCGCCGGTCGACCCTTCCCGGCGGCAGGCCGGCACCGCGCAGGATCAGCGTGGTGGTGAGTTCGTGCCGGTTGAGGCCGCCATGCATGCCGCCGCCGACCGGCACGTCGCAATCGGCCATCACTCCGTTTCC
Organism: Methylobacterium sp. JK268; assembly: GCF_054052225.1. Lineage (NCBI taxonomy): Bacteria > Pseudomonadati > Pseudomonadota > Alphaproteobacteria > Hyphomicrobiales > Methylobacteriaceae > Methylobacterium > Methylobacterium sp. JK268. Next base: position 48,831 of record NZ_JBSVZN010000003.1, read on the forward strand.
GGGAAGCCCGAACCGGTCGGGCCCGTCGTCCGATCGCAGCACGAAGACGAGGTCCGGCGCCCGCGCGTGATCGAGGTCGACGGCCGACAGCGGGAAGGTGCCCGGCACCTCACCCTCACCGTCACCGCCCCCGCGGGTGAACACCATGCCGGTGAAATCCTGTTCCATCAGCCATTGCGCGACCGCGTGGAGGCGGGCCGCGCCGCCGTCGAGGATCCGGATCTCGCCCATGTTGCCGCCGGTCATCGCCAGGCTCGCGCCCTCGAGCGTCCGCTCGGCGGCCCGGCGGGCCGCATGCCCGGCGCCCGCCAGCAGGTCGCAGAGCGGCAGCGCGCCCCGCATGGTGATCTGGCCGTGGTCGGAGGCGGCAACCACCGCGTAGCGCTGGGCATCCGGCCTGGAATCGATCCAGGCGAGCAGGCGGCCGAACGCGTCGTCGACGGCGCGCAGGGCGTCGCCGGTCTCGGGCGCGCCGAGGGTGCAGTAGTGGAAGGCCATGTCCGGCTCGTTGAACCAGATCAGCGCCACGTCGGGCCTCAGCTCTTCGAGCACGTGCTCACGGAAGACCCGCTCGGCGTAATCGACCTGCTCCAGCCGCGGCAGCCGGAGCGGCGGGAGCGGGCCGAAGCGCGCCGTCACCGCGGCGAGGGTGTCGGGCGTGAGGCTGTGCGCGTGATCCAGGAGGGAGACGGTCCAGTGGCCCTCCTCGTGCGCACCGGGATTGATCAGGTAGGCGGAGCCGGCCGAGCCGGTATGGACCACGGCCATGCGCTTGCCGGCACGCGCCAGGGCATCGCCCAGCGTCGCGGCGGTCACGAAGCGCCCGCCCGTGGCGTCGCGGGCGAGGGCGATATCGTCGCGGCGGCTCAGATCGAGCGCGTGCCGGGTGGTCGCCTGCGGGAAGTAGAAGGCATTGCCGACGATCCCGTGGACGCGCGGAGGCGCGCCGGTGGCGATGGAGGTGGTCGCGACGCGCGTCATCGAGGGGAAGACGCTGCGCGCCTCGCGGAACCACGTGCCCTGCCTGGCGAAACCGGTGAGATGCGGCATCCGGTCGGGCGTGACGACGTCGGGCCGCAGCCCGTCGAACACGCAGACGACGACGCGGTCTGCCATGGATTGCGGAGCGGTCATGAGCCGGCCCTCAGGACTGCGTGCGCGCCCGGGCGGCGAGCGCCCGGGTCGCCGCGATGCCCTCCTCGACGGCGTACCAGTAGCGGGGGTTGAGTTCGATGTTGAACATCACGCCCCTCGGGAAGGTGCAGGCCGCGATCAGGTCGTCCCAGGGGATCGCGCCCCAGCCGACCGGCAGGTGCAGGTCGCCGTGCCCGAAGGCGAGCTTCTCGCTCTCGTGGTACATCCAAACCGCGTCGGCCCGGCCGAAGGAATCGTGCATGTGGAGGTGGCTCGCGAAGGGCGCGAGCGCCGCCACCTCGGCGACGTAGTCGCCGCCGTGGTAGCCGTTCCGCAGGAAGGAATGGCTGAAGTCGAGGGTCGCGCGCACATGCGGGTGGTCGATCGCGGCGAGTTCCGCCGCCAGCCGCTGCGGCGACGCGCAATGGACCTTGCCCTCGTGGCCGCCGAACATCGTTTCGACGCAGATCAGCGGGCCGAGCTTGCCGGCCACTTCGCCGGCCCGCGCCAGCCACTCGCGCTGACGCGCATAGGCGCCGTCGAGGACCGACTCCTCGGCGATTGCGGCGAGGCCCGAATGCAGGACGTAGTGCAGCGCGCCGATCTCGGCCGCGACCTCCAGCGAGGCCTTCAGCACCTCGAAATGCCGCGGCAGGCGGGCCGGATCGTCGAAGAAGTTGATCGAGAGCGGGCCGTGCACCGAGTAGCGCACCGGGCGGCCGGCGCAGGCCCGCCTCAGCGCGTCCAGGTGCGGCCGGCGGATGCGGCCGCCCACGACGAGGTCCATCGCGAAGGTCGGCAGTTCGATCGTGTCGACGCCGAGCGCCTGGACGCGGTCGAGGATGGCGGGCAGGTCCGAGAGGTCTCCCTTGGGGTGGGGAGCGGAGATGCCTGTGCCGAGGACGCCGTTGGACTGCATGAGGGAGCTCCGGGCAAGGGGTTCGTCCGACGCGGCGGCGGTCGGCCCGTCGCGGGATGGCGTGGGATCGGTCGGCGCGACCGACGCTCGCCCCGTCAGCGCAGGGTGGGATCGAGCCGGTCGCGCAGCCAATCCCCGACGAGGCTGACGGCGAGCGTGGTGACCACGATGGATCCGGCCGGGGCCAGCATGATCCAGGGCGCGCGGGCGAGATACTCGCGCCCGTACCCGACCATGTTGCCGAGGGAGGTCATCGGCGGCTGCACGCCGAGCCCGAGGAAGGAGAGCCCGCTCTCCAGCAGGATCACCTCCGGGAAGGTCAGCGTCATCGAGACGATCAGCGTCGAGGCGATGTTGGGCAGGATGTGGCGCAGGTAGATCCGCGACGGCGGGGCGCCGATCTGGCGGATCGCCGCCGCGTAGCCCTGCGCGCCGGCCGAGATGGCGAGACCCCGCGCGATGCGGGCGTAGCGTTCCCAGCCGTAGAGCCCCATCAGGCCGATGAACAGCGGCAGGGCGTTGCCGAAGAAGGCGAGCACCGAGAGCGCCAGGATCAGGAAGGGCATCGCCGCCTGGAAGTCGGCGAGCATCAGGACGACCTGCTCCACGGCGCCCCGGACATGCGCCGCCAGGAAGCCCATCGCCGTGCCGAGCACCGCCGAGATCAGCGTCGCTCCGAAGGCGACGAGGAGCGAGATGCGGATCGAGACGATCAGGCGCGAGAGCACGTCGCGGCCGAGCTCGTCCGTGCCGAGCCAATGCGCCGCGTGGAAGGGGGCGCTCAGCCGGTTGCGCAGGTCGTAGGTCGTGAAGCGGTAGGGGGTGATCCAATCGGCCGCCAGCGCGACGGCGAGCATCAGCGCGAGCCAGGCGAGGGCGATCCAGACGAAGGGCGGCACCCGGCCCGAGCGGGCAGGGCGTTCCGCCCCGGTCCGGGCGACGGTGGAAGCGGCGGCGCCGGCCATCTCACTGCGCTCCGGGCTTGCCGGCGCCGCGCAGGCGCGGGTCCATGACGCCGTAGAGGAGGTCGACGATCAGGTTCGACGAGACCATGGTGAGGGCGACCAGCAGCAGGATGCATTGCACGACCGCGAGATCGCGGTTGGCGACGGCGACGACCAGGAGCCGTCCGACGCCCGGCCAGGAGAACACGCTCTCCACCACCACAGCCCCGGCGATCAGGTTGCCGACCATGAAGCCGACGATGGTGATGACCGGGATCGCGGCGTTCGGCAGGGCGTGGCCGCGCACGACGGCGGCCCAGGGCACGCCCTTGGCGCTCGCCGTGCGGATATAGGGCTGGCCCAGCACCTCCAGCATCGCCGAGCGGGTGAAGCGGGCGAGGATCGCCGCGCCGCCGATGCCGAGGGTCAGCACGGGCAGGATGGCGTGGCGCCAGGTGTCCTCACCGCCGGAGGGCAGCCAGCCGAGCTGCACCGAGAAGATCAGCACCAGCACGAGCCCGAGGACGAAGCTCGGGACCGTGAAGCCCGCCACCGCCGTCACCATGACGAGGCGGTCGATCGGGCTGTCGCGGTAGAGCGCCGCGTGGATGCCGGCCGGAAGGCCGATGCCGAGCTTCAGCGCCAGCGCCGGCAGGGTCAGCGTCAGCGTCGCGGGGATCCGCTCCGCCACCAGGGCGAGGGCCGGTCGGCCGTCGCGCATCGACCGGCCGAGCTCGCCCTGCCCGATCGCTCCGAAATAATGCAGGTATTGCAGCCAGATCGGGTCGTCGAGGCCCCAGGCCTTGCGGAAGGCGGCGATCGCCTCCGGCGGGGCGTCGACGCTCATGATGATGAGGGCGGGGTCGCCCGACAGCCGCAGCACCACGAAGGCGAAGGTCACGAGGAGCGCGACCGTCAGCAATGCGCGCGCGAGGCGGATGAGGAGGAAGCGCAGCATCAGCTCGCGGCCTTCAGGATGGCGTCCCCGCCCTGCGCGACGTGGCAGGCGACGCGGCGTCGGTCCGGCAGCGGCCGCAGGGCCGGCGCCTCGACGCGGCAGCGCTCGCGGACGGAGGGGCAGCGCGGGTGGAAGGCGCAGCCGGACGGCCGCGCGGCGGGATCCGGCGGATCGCCCTGGAGCACGATCCGCGGCCGGGCCCGTCGCCCCGGCACCGGCGCGGCCGAGACCAGCGCCTCGGTGTAGGGATGCGCCGGGCCGTGCAGCAGCAGGTCCGCGTCGCCCTCCTCGACGATGCGGCCGAGATACATCACGGCGACCCGGTGGCTCACCTGGCGGACCACCTTGAGGTCGTGGCTGATGAAGAGCAGGCCGAGGCCGAGCTCCTGCTGGAGATCGACCAGCAGGTTGATCACCTGCGCCTGGATCGAGACGTCGAGGGCCGAGACGGGCTCGTCGCAGACGAGGAGGTCGGGCTCTGTGGCGAGGGCCCGGGCGATCACGGCGCGCTGGCGCTGGCCGCCGGAGAGTTCGTGCGGGTAGCGGGAGCCCTGGTCGGCGCGCAGGCCCACCGCCCGGAGCAGGGCCAGCGCCCGCTCGCCCCGCGCCTTCGGGGCGCCGAGCCCGTGCACGGCGAGCGGCTCGCGCACCTGCTCCAGGATTGGCAGCCGCCGGTCGAGGGCACCCAGCGGATCCTGGTAGACCATCTGCATGCGCGCCCGGAGACGGCGCCAATCCGGCGTGCCCGCCCGGGGCAACGGCGCGTCCCGGAACAGCACCGTCCCGGCATCCGGCGGCTCCAGACCGAGGGCGAGCCGGCCGGTCGTCGACTTGCCGGAGCCGGATTCTCCGACCAGCCCGAGGGTCCGGCCGCGCTCGACCGTGAGCGAGACATCGTCGACCGCCTGCACGGCGACCGGCCGGCCGAGCAGCCCGCGGCGCATGGTGTAGCGCCGCCCGACGCCGCGCAGCTCGAGCAGGCTCTCGCTCATGCGGGCACGCGCTCCGCCAGGGCCGGCCTCGCGGCGGGCGCGACCCGCAGGCAGGCCGCCCGATGCTCCGGCGCCTCCGCGGCGAGCGGCGGCACCGCCGCGTCGCAGGCCGCCTCGGCAAGCGGGCAGCGCGGCGCGAAGGCGCAGCCCGGCGGCAGGTTCCACGGCTCGGGGACATTGCCGTCGATCGGCGACAGGCGGCGGCGGATCCCTTCCAGCGGCGGCAGGGCCGCGAGGAGCCCCTGCGCGTAGGGATGCAGCGGGCGCTCGAACAGGCGATCGGCCGGCGCGCTCTCGACGATGCGCCCGGCATACATCACGCAGACGCGCTCGCAGGTCTGCGCGATCACGCCGAGGTCGTGGCTGATCAGCACCAGCGCCATGCCGGTCTCGCGCCGGATGGCCGCGAGAAGCTCCAGGATCTGGGCCTGGATGGTGGCGTCGAGGGCGGTGGTCGGCTCGTCGGCGATCAGGAGGTCGGGGCGGCCGGCCAGCGCCATCGCGATCATGACCCGCTGGTTCTGGCCGCCCGAGAGTTCGTGCGGGAAGGCGTCGAGGCGCCGGGCGGCGTCGGGGATGCCCACGAGGTCGAACAGGCGCCTCGCCTCGGCCCGGATCGCGGCGCCCGACAGCCCGCGATGCAGCGCCAGCGCCTCGCCGACCTGCCGGCCCAGCCGGAGCACCGGGTTGAGCGCGCTCGCCGGGTCCTGGAAGATCATGGCGACGCGCCCGCCGCGGACCCGCTCCAGCCTTGCGGGCGGCGCCCCGAGCAGCTCCTGCCCGTCGAGGCGGACGCTGCCCGTGACCGTCGCCTTCCTGGGCAGCAGCCCCAGCGCGGCGAGCCAGGTCACGGACTTGCCGCAGCCGGATTCGCCGACGAGCCCGAGCGCCTCGCCCCGCGCGACCGCGAGGTCGATTCCGTGCAGGACGCGGGCCCCGTCGAAGGAGACCGCGAGGTCGCTGATCGCGACGAGCGTGTCTGGCTGCGGTCTCATCGGCTCAGACCATGTTGGCGGCACGGAAATCCATGACCTCGACCGGATAGGCCCGCCAGGCGATCTCCTTGCTCTTGCCGTAGAACATGGTCAGGTCGTGCAGGGCGGTGCCCGGCGGGTCGACCTCGTCGTAGATCTCCAGCATGCGGCGGAAGACGCGCTTGCGCTCCTGCGGGTCGAGCGAACTCTGCAGCACCGGGCACAGGGCGTTGAACTCGTCGTTCCGCCAGGTCTTGGCGACCGCCTGGACGTTGCCGGCCGGACCGTAGCGGCGCACCATCGCGCCGACCGGGTCCTGCCAGAAGATCGTGTCGGAGGTGCCGCAGATGCCCAGGCCCGGCTGATAGACCTGGGACCAGCTCTCCTTGACCTCGATCCCGACGTTGAGGCCGACGCTGCGCCACATCTCCTGCAGGATCTGGGCCGTCTGGATCTGCAGCGTGTAGTAGTTGTTCAGCACCCGGTAGGCGATGGGGCGGCCGTCGTAGCCCGCCTCCTTCAGGAGCGCCCTCGCGGTCTCCGGCGCGAAGCCCGGGCCGGCATAATCGGCGAGGTAGAGGTCGCCGTAGCTCCTGTCCTGATGGCCGTTCGGCACCCAGGTGCGGCCGCCATACAGCCCGTCGACGATCGCCTGCCGGTCGATGGCGCAGGACAGCGCCCGGCGCACCCGCGGATCGGCCAGCGCGGGGTCGAACTTGTTGTACACGATGGCGCGCAGGTTCTGGATCGCGCCGCCCGCCGTCTCGCGCCCGGCCATGGCCTCGATGGTCGGCAGCTGGTCGGGGGAGACCTCGGTGATGAACTGGGCTTCGCCGGTCGCGAGCTGGTTCAGGCGGCTCGCCAGTTCCGGAACGATCCGGAATTCCAACTCGTCGATGGCCGGGCGCCCGCCCCAGTAGCCGTCATGCGCGGAGAACACGAAGCGCCGGTCGTAGGAGAATTCCTTGACCTTGAACGGGCCGGTGCCCACCGGCGCCTTCTCCCAGACGGCGAAGCTGGGGGCGGCCAGGAAGGCGCGCTTCGAGATGATCTGCGCCCCCCATCCGGCGAGGCGGCGTTCGAGCAGCGGGTCGGGTCCGCGGGTGGTGACGCGCACGCGCCCCGGGCCGATCGACTCGACCGCCTCGATCGTCGGCAGGAACGGCCGCGTCTGCGCGTAGCCCGGCGCCTTCGGGTCCGACATGCGCTCCGGGCCGAAGGTGAAGGCGACGTCCTCCTCCGTCATGGTGCCGCCGTCGTGGAAGCGCACGCCCTCGCGCAGGGTGAATTCCATCGCGGTGGGCGAGACCCGGTGCCACTCCGTCGCCAGGGCCGGGACGAGCTTGGCGCCGTCGCGGTAATCGATGCCCAGCAGATTGTCGTAGAGATTGTAGCCCATGCGGAACGTGACGTTCCCGTAATCCCGCGAGGGTTCGAGGGTCGCGGTGCCGGGCGAGGTCGGCATGGCCACGACGATCCGCCTCGGGCCCTCGGCCTCGGCGCGGGTGGCGGTGAGGGCCGCCAGGGCGCCGGCGCCGGCGAGGACGCTGCGGCGGGTGATCGGATGCGTCATGGTGGGTCGTCCCGTCGTGCAAGAGTCGACCGGGGCCGCCGCGACCGGCGGCCCGCGAGGATCATGGCGGCCGCCCGAGCCCGGCTCCGGCGCCATCCGGTTCCGCGCGCCTCAGCTGCGCCCGCCCCAGTTCCCGGCGCGGAAATCCATCGCGAAGGCGGGTGAGGCCTTCCAGGCGAGCGCCTTGGGCTTGGCCGTGAAGGTCGCGTTCTGGTGGAGCACCGTGTAGGCGGGGTCCTCGTGCTCGGCGATCTCCAGCATGCGGCGGAAGACCTGCTTGCGGCGGGCGCGGTCCGTCGAGGTTTCGAGCTCGACCGACAGGCGGTTGAGTTCCTCGTTGGTCCACTCGCCGACCTGCTGCTGCTGGCCGTTCGGACCGTGCTGGTTGACGAGCGAGGACACCGGATCGTTGAAGGGCGCGGAATTCGACCAGTCGCGCACGGCGCGGGTCGGCGTGCGCTCCAGGATCTGCTGCCAGTTCTCCTTGACCTGGATCTCGACGTTGAGACCGGCCTCCCGCCACATCTCGACCAGGATCTGCGCCGTCGGGACCTGGTTGGTGTAGTAGTTGTTGAGGAGCCGATAGGGGATCGGATCGCCCTTGTAGCCCGACTGCTTCACGAGGTCCTTCGCCAGGCCGGGATCGTAGGCCGGCACCGACCAATCCTCGATGAACATGTCGCCGTAATAGGGCCATTGCAGGCCCTTCGGCACGACGGTGCGGCCGGCCCAGAGCGACTCCACGATCGCCTGCCGGTCGATGGCGTGGGTCATCGCGCGCCGGACTCGGGGATCGGCGAGCTGCGTGTGGAACTTGTCGAACACCGTCAGGCGGTGGTTGAGGATCGTGCCGCCCTGGACCTCAAAGGCGGGATTGGTCTCGATCTGGGCGATCTGGTCCGGCGGGATGTCGCAGGCGAAGTGGTACTGGCCGGAGAGGAGGCCCGCGATGCGCGCGGCGGTCTCGGGCACCTCCACGAAGCGGATCGCCTTCAGCGGCGGGCGCCCGCCCCAATAGGCGTCGTGCGATTCGAGGAGCAGCGAGACGTCGGGGCGGTACTCGGCGACCCGGTAGGGCCCGGTGGTGACCGGCTTCGTCGCCCAGTCCGCGTAGGTCTTCGCCTCGTCGAAGGCGCGCCGGTTCATGATCTCGCTGCCTTGGCGCGAGATGCGGCCCTCCAGCGTCACGTCCGGCGTGCCGTTGACGAAGCGGACCGTGTCGCGGTCGACGATCTCGACGCCGAGCAGCGCCGGCCAGTTGCGCCGCGCCACCGCCGTCACTTCGAGGGGCAGTTCCTTCGACGCGCGTCCGCCGCCGATCGAGTAATCGGCCGCGATGGTCTTGCCCGCGCTCGGCTCGGTGTTGCCGAACATGCGCGCGCGGCCGAACGAGAAGGCGACGTCCTCGACGGTCATCTCGTCGCCGTTGTGGAACCGGACGCCCTGCCGCAGCGTGAGTTCGACGGTGCGGTCGTCGATGCGCCGCCACGCCGTGGCGAGGCCGGGCACGGTCTCCAGCTGGCCGGTCCAGTTGCGGCCGATCAGGCCCTCCCACAGGGAGGAGAAGAACACGCGCTCGCCCACGTTGGACTGCTCGCGCAGCACGTCGAGCGTGTTGGTGTTCGACACCTTCTGGACCGCCACGGTGATCGACGGCCGGGGATCGGCTTCGGCGAGGGCGGCGTGCCGCATCACGAAGGGGGCGGCCACGCCCGCCGTGAGCGCCTGCCGACGCGTGATCGAGAAACCCGCCATCCGCCCCTCCGTCACCGCTGACGGATCCGTCCGTTACGGTGGCAGCATGAAGGTGATGTGACCGCTTCTGTGCGTTGATGTGGGATATTGCCCGAGCATGCCCGTTCGGACGCCCGCGCGGAGGCCGGGGCGTGACCGGAAGCGGCGCCCTACGGGACGTCCCGGTTGGGCAGCAGCAGGATCATGCCGACCGATTCCAACGGCGCCACGACAGGTTCGGGCGGCCGCCGGTCGGTCGCCACCGCCCCGATCTGCGCCGGCGGGCGCACCGTGTAGGCGTCGCGCCGGCCGAACTTCCCCGCATGGGCCACGAAGGCGCTGCGGGCCGCGCGCGAGGCGAGCAGGTCGCCGAGGATGCCGTGCGCGCGCGTCGGGCCGAGGACGCCGAATTCCGGGTGGATGGCGCTCGCGCCCATGACGGCGAGGTCGAACAGCCGGCATTCCAGGGCCTTCATCAGATCGGGCCCGCCGGTGGTGCGCGTGCGGGGATCGAGCACGCCGCCGAGCAGCGTGACGGTGACTGGTCCGGCTTCCGAGAGCACCGTGGCGATGTCGAGCATGTTGGTGGTGACGGTCAGCTTCCGGCCGCTGCGCGCCAGTTCGCCCGCGAGCAGGAGCATCGTCGAACTGCCGCCGAGATAGACGTTCATGTCCGGCGCGAAGAGCGGCAGCGCCGCGCGGGCCGCCGCCAGCTTGGCATCCGCATCGACGCTCAGCCGTTCGGCGACCGGCCGCCGGGCCGTGCGGTCCAGGTGGAGGGCCGGCGCGGCGCCGCCGCGGATCCGGCGCAGGCGACCCGCCTCCTGCAGGCCGCGGATGTCGCGGCGGATGGTCTCGTGGGAGACGCCGAACCGCTCCGCGAGGCCGCTGACGGAGATGATCTCGCCGCGGCCGATCATCGTCAGGATGTCGCGCTGGCGCTCGGCGCCGAGGACGGGGTTGCTGCGGCTCTCGATGCTGGTGTCGTCTCGACCGGCCATGGGCTCGCGATGCGGGGCGCTTCGAAGGGGGAGGCCATGATCGCATGGCGGACCCCGTCGATGAAGCGGGCCCGCCCGCGGCCCGAATCCGGGAGCGGAGCCGCCCGACGCCCCTAAAGCGTCTCCAGCATCCGCCGCATCAGCCGGCTGCGCGGCGCGATCGAGGAGATCAGCCCGTATTCGCGGAGCGTGTGGGCGCCGTCGCCGTCGATGCCGAGGCCGTCGAGGGTCGGCACGCCGAGCGCCGCCGTGAAATTGCCGTCCGACCCGCCCCCGGTGAGCGGCACCTCGCCGAGGGGAAAGCCCAACTCCTCCTCGGCGATCCGCCTCGCATGGGCGTAGAGCCCGCCCGTCGTTTCCGAGCGCGGATAGGGCGGCCGGTTCATGCCGCCGGTCACCGTCAGGGCGAAGTCCGGGGCCGCGGCGAGGCCGAGGATTCGCGCCACGCAGGCGCGCCCGTCCGCCTCCGTGACCACGCGCAGGTCCGCCGTGAAGCGGCAATGCTGCGGGATCACGTTCTCCGCCGTGCCGCCCTGGATCAGCCCCACCGTGGTGGTGATGCCCCTGTCGTAGTCGGTCATGGCCTCGATCGCGAGGATGAGCCGCGCGGCCTCCCGGATGGCGTTGCGGCCGTCGGGGTGTCGGCTGCCCGCATGGGCGGGGCGGCCCTCGACGTGGAGATCGAAGCGCCCGACGCCCTTGCGGCCGGTCACCACCTTGCCGTCGTCCCGGCACGGCTCGGTGACGAGCACCGCCGCCGCCCGCCGGCCCAGATCCTCGATCAGGCCCCGCGTCGTGGGCGAGCCGATCTCCTCGTCGCCGGTGAACAGGAACACCAGCGGGCGCCGCGCCGCGCCGCCCTTCGCGGCCGCCAGGAAGCCCTGCAGGGCGAGCCACGCGCCGCCCTTCATGTCGTAGACGCCCGGCCCGTAGAGCCGGTCGCCCTCGACCCGCACCGGCAGGTCCGCCGCCAGGGTCCCGACCGGGTGCACCGTGTCGAGGTGCGACAGGACCAGGAGCGCCGGCTCGCCGGTCTGCGGACCCGCCCGCAGGATCAGGCTGTCGCCGAGCCCGTCCTTGCCGCCGACCCGCTCCCACGGGATGTCGGCCGCCTCCGCCTCGGCGGCGACGAGGTCCATCATCCGGTTGACCCCGCCCGCATCGTGGGTCGGGCTCTCGACCGCGAGCCAGCGGCCGATGGCGGCGACGGCCTCGTCGGACGAGAGGGCGGCGGGATCACGGGACATGGTCGGAGCCTCCACGGGGACGGATCCCCGCCCATCCCCCGCGAAGGCGGCGGGCGCAAGGCGCCGGGCGCGCGGCCCTGCCCTGCATCCTCACCGCATCTCGCAGACCACGAAGGCGCTCAGGCTCTTGGCGATCTCCGCGAGATCCGCCGGGGGGAGGGGCGTCTCCCCCAGCGTCCCGACCCGCAGCGGCACCTGGTAGGTGTCGAGGAACGTCGCCAGGAGCGCGCCCTTGACGGCGAAGTTCACGTTCTGCGGCAGGTCGCCGTTCGCCACCACCAGCTTCAGCGCGTCGAGCTTGGCCACCACGACGCCGACGACGTTGCCGCCCGCATCGAGGAGCGGGCCGCCGGAATTGCCGCTCTGGACCGGCGCCGAGATCTGGTAGTGGCGGCTGTCGTCGCCCACCCCGGCGAGCGCCGTCACGTTGCCGAGGGTGAAGTTTCCCGTCGAGGCGAGGATGTCGGCGTGCGGGTAGCCGAAGGCCGCCACGCCCTCCCCGAGCCGCGCGCCGATCCGCAGGGTCGCGACGCGGCGCGGACGCAGGTCGGTCTTCACGAGCGCGAGGTCGTTCGTGGCGTCGGCGGCGAGGAGCCGGGCTTGGGCCGTGCTGCCGTCGGCGAGACGCACAGCGATCGCGCCGCATTCCCGAATGACGTGATGGTTCGTCACGAGGCGCCCGTCCTCGGCCACGAAGAAACCGGTCCCCGAGGAGAAGCGGCGCTCCCGCGGCGGGACGGGGGTCACGGCGGCCTCCTGCAGCGGCGGGGCGGGGGGCGGCGCGGCCGCGACCGGCGGCGGGGACGGGGGCGGGGACGGGGGCGCGAGGGTCGAGGGATCCGGCGGATCGACGAAAGGCGCGCCGGCCAGGGCCGAGACCAGGGACGACGACATCAGGATCGCCGCCCGCTCGCCCGAGACGTCGCCCAGCGCGTTGTCCCAGGTGAGCGTGAAGCCGAGCATCATCCCGCCGACCTGATGATAGCGCAGGTAGCCGTCGACGCCCTTGGCGGTGGTGATCGACAGGACGAACCAGCCGTCCTTCATGACGCGGTAATGCACCGTCGTGCCCTCGCGGGCGTACTTGTCGAGGAGGTCCGCGAAGGCGGCGCGGATGTCGGACCGGAAGGCGCCGTGCACCACCTTCAGGCGTCCCTTCGGATCCGCGTAGGTCACGCCCGCCTCGGTGCGGGTCACCTGCGAGGCCAGTCCGATCGGGATCCAGATCGGAGCGCCCATGACCGGGTGTCCGACCTTGCGGAACCCCCACAGCCGCAGAGCCGGGAAGGCCAGCTGCTTCAGGGTCTCGATCTGCGCTCGGGAGATGATCCCGTTCGGAACGAAGCCATTCTCGCTCTGAAATCTCTGGATGAACTCGAATTGTCGCGGAGAAAAATCGATATTTGGAACCGAATTCATATAACCTGCCGAGATCAGCAGGGTTTGTAAGATCAGACGTTCATCCGGTGAGAACGAGCGCTCGATGTTGACTTCGGCCTGGTCGTAGCCGGGCGGTCCGGACCTGGCCTGCGCGGCAAGAGGGAGGAACATCAAAAGAATGAGGACGAGAGGTCTGCACATCGATGCCTCCCCGGTTGCAATGAAACTGGAGACAATCTCGCGCAAGTCAACAGTGTTGTGTTGCTGGAAAGAGCGTCACGGCATCTCGCGCACGACCCGGAAGCCGTTGGCGTAGTAGCGGATGTCGTGGTCGTAGCGGAAGCGGGCGCCCGATCGGGCGAGGCCGGCGCGGCCCACGAAGGAGCCGCCGCGCAGCACGCGCAGGTCGCAGGTGCCCCCGCGCCACGCCGCGCCGTCCGTGGGCGCGCCGCGGTAGCTCGCGTTCCAGCAATCCTCCACCCACTCGGCGGCGTTGCCGGCCGTGTCGTAGAGCCCGAAGGCGTTCGGCCGGTAGGAGCCGACCGGGAGCGTCCGGCGGGCGGGGGCCGGCCCGCAATCCTCGCAATTCGCCCGGTCGCGGCCCGCCGCCGCGCCCCACCAGAACGGCGACACCGTCCCCGCACGGGCGGCGTATTCCCACTCCGCCTCGCTCGGCAGCCTGTAAGGCTGGCGGGTCTGGGCCGAGAGCCAGCGCAGGTAGCCCTGCGCGTCGTCGAAGCTCACATCGATCACCGGGCGGTCGCCGCGGCCGAAGCCGTGGTCATCCACGTCGCCCTTGCAGCCGCCGGCGGCCACGCAGGCGTCCCACTGCGCGAAGGTCACCTCGTGCCGGCCGATCGCGAAGGAGCGCCGGATCGTCACCCGGTGGGCCGGCTTCTCGTACTCGGCCTCGCCGCCCATCACGAAGTCGCCCGGCGGAACGACCACCAACTCGGGACAGGTCGGGCAGTCGCGGAAGGTCTCGCCGGGGCGCAGGCCGCCCTCCGCCGGGGCGGGCGGGGGCGGTGCCGGGGCGGGGGCGGGCGGTGCCGCCTCGGCGTCGGCCGGCGGGGCCGCGCGCGGCGGCGCCTGCCGGGGCGGCGCCTGCGGGGCGGCGTCCGGCTGCACGAAGTAGACGTCGTCGAGGAGCGAGGAGGACACCCAGGGCACCCGCTGCGCCCCCGTCGCCCGGGCGACCGCCATCCGGGTCCGGGCGAAGGCCTGCTCGGCGCTCAGGCCCGGCGTCCCGATCTGGCGGACGAGCTCGCGGGTGAACAGGCCGCCGTCATCCGCCTCGGCCGGCGGCCGGTCGAGGGCGGCGCTGAAGATCGCCAGCATGCCGTCGCGCATCTCCAGGGCCGCGAGGCCCTCGGGCGGACGCCGGAAGCTCTCCTCGAAGGGGTTCCGCCGCGCCGCGTCCACGATCGCGATGCGGGTCGCCGCGCCGCGGCGACCGAACTCGGCGAGGACCGAATCGAGGTCGAGACCCTCCTGGCGCACCTGGATCTCGGACCGCACGGCGGCCCCGACCGGGATCAGGAAGTTCTGCTGGCCGGAGCGGATCGCGTAGCCGTTGTAGAACAGCACCGCCACCGAGCCGCGCCCGAGGCGGGCGGCGGCCTCGCCGACCCGCTGCTGCATCTGCGCCCGTGTCAGGTTCTCGCCCAGCTCCACCGCGAAGCCCAGGCGCGCCAGCTCGTCCGCGACGAGCCGGGCCGTGCGGTTCGTGCCTAGCGGGTCGCCGCTCCCGGAATAGGCGGAGTTGCTCAGCACCAGGGCGAGCCGCGGGCTCGACTCGACGACCACCGCGCGCGTCCGGGCCGCGCCGGCGCCGAGACCCGGCAGCGATCCCAGGAGGACGAGCCACGCGAGGACCATCCCGCGCGCGACCGCTCCGGACCCTCTCATGGCCGACTCGTGCACCCACGTCATCGCGCAACCCGCAGCACAGGCAACAACGAATCGCCCCGTCACGATAGCGGAATTCTCCTTTTGCGGCATTTTGTCGCTTTCGAAGACGCGCTTCGACTGGTCTTTGCGCAGTAAAAGACAGAACAGTGCGGCGGATGTGGTAAGTTGTCGAGGGAATACGCGCGACCGGTGACGGCACGAGGGGAGAGGGCGATGCGTGGGAACAGGCTTTTGCCGGCTCTGCTGCTGATCGGGCCGAGTCTCGCCGAGGGTCTCACGGTGGGGCTCCTCCCGGGTCCCGCCTGCGCGCAGGAGGCGCCGCGGGGCGGCCCCTCGCCGGCCCCGGCCGGGGCCGGCGTCTACTTCGTGGATGTCAGGGACGGGGCCGTGATCCCGCCGAAGAGCGTCATCCATTTCGGCCTGCACGGCATGGGGATCGCGCCCGCGGGCGTGCCGCGCGAGCATGCCGGCCACCACCACCTGCTGATCGACGCCGACCTGCCGCCCCTCGACCAGCCGATCCCCAACGACTTCAACCACCTGCATTTCGGGGCGGGGCAGACCGAGGCCGAGCTCGACCTGACCCCCGGCGAGCACACGCTCCAGCTCCTCCTCGGCGACCACAAGCACGTCCCCCACTCGCCGCCGGTCCTGTCGGAGCGGATCCGGGTCGTGGTGCGGGAGGGCGCGCCGGCCGGGATGGCCGCCGCCGCGGCGGCAGCCGGCGCCCCGGCGGGACCCAAGCCCGCGGGCCAGCGGCGGCCCTCGCCGAAGGGCGCCCGGGTCTACATCGCCAATCCGGCACCCGGCGCCACCGTGCCGCGCAGCTTCCTGGTGCGGTTCGGCCTGAACAACATGGGCGTGGCGCCGGCGGGCGTGGTGAAGGCGAATACCGGCCACCACCACCTGCTGATCGACACGCCGCTGCCGCCCCTCGACCGGCCGATCCCCAACGACTTCAACCACCTGCATTTCGGGGCGGGGCAGACCGAGGCCCGGGTGACGCTCCCGCCCGGCCGGCATACGCTCCAGCTCCTCCTGGCGGACGAGGAGCACGTCCCCCACGACCCGCCGGTCTTCTCGCAGCCGGTCCGGATCCTCGTCACCCTGACGGGGCGGCCGCCGCGGGCGCGGGTGGCGCAGCGGCGCCGGGTCCCGCCGCAGCGGGCGCGCCTGGTGCAGGAGCGGCCGCCGATGGGGCCGCCGCGCCGCTGGCGCTGAGGCACGGGTGCGTCCCGTCACATCCGGGCCGGCCGAGGCGTGGAATGGTGCGGGCATCGCTCACTGGGAGGCGTCGATGACCCTCACGATCCTGGACCCCCGCACCGGCGAATCCGTCAAGGTGTGGTTCCCCGACAAGCCCGCGCAGCCCCAGGCAACCCCCGCGCGGGTGATCCGCCACCCGGGCGCGCGCCGCGCCTGATCCCGCCCGCGACCGGGCGGCCATTGCGTCCATCCCCGCGACCGGCGCATGCTGCGCCGCGGCTCGGCGGGATGTTTCGGGAGACGAGGGCGCCGCCGGGAGCGGCGCCGGGAGGCGGCGATGCGCTGGAAGCTCGGGACGATCCTGATCCTGGCGGGTTGCCTGGTCGGGCCGGCGGAGGGGTGGGCGGCCGACCGGCGCGTGGCGCTGGTGATCGGCAACGCCGCCTACCGCACCGTGCCGGCCCTGTCCAATCCGGGCCGCGACGCGGCCGCCGTGGCCGAGATGCTGCGCCGCGCGGGCTTCGATTCCGTCGATCTGCGGCAGGACCTCGGCACGGTCGAGCTGAAGCGCGCGGTGCGCGAGTTCATGCTGGTGGCCCGCGACGCCGACATCGCGCTGGTCTACTTCGCCGGGCACGGGATCGAGGTCTCGGGCGTCAACTACCTGATCCCGACCGATGCCCGGCTGCGCAGCGACTTCGACGTCGAGGACGAGGGCCTCGCCCTCGAGCGGGTGACGCGGGCGATCGAGCCCGCCCGGCGCCTGCGCCTCGTCATCCTCGACGCCTGCCGCAACAACCCTTTCGGCGCCGGCATGCAGCGCATGGTCAGCCTGCGCGCCGCGGCGAGCGGGCTCGCCAAGGTCGAGCCGGCGGCCAGCGACACCCTGGTGGCCTTCGCGGCCAAGGCGGGCTCGGTGGCGGAGGACGGCGCCGGCGAGCACAGCCCCTTCACCACCGCGCTCCTCAAGCACCTCGCGGTGCCGGGCCTCGACGTGCGGGTCGCCTTCGGGCGGGTGCGCGACGAGGTGCTGCACCTCACCGGCGGCAAGCAGGAGCCCTTCGTGTACGGGTCGCTGGGGGGCGCCACCACCGCGCTGGTGCCCGACGCGCCGCCCGCCGACGCGGGTGCGGGCGGGCGGGAGGCGCGGCGCGACTACGAACTCGCCGAGCGGGTCGGCACCCGGGAGGCCTGGACCTCGTTCCTGTCGACCCACGGGACGGGCTTCTACGCCGACCTCGCCCGCGCGCAGGTCGCCAAATTGTCCCTCGGGAGCCGGAACGGGCCGACCGAGACCTCCGCGATCGGCCCCGAGCGGCGGCCGCTGCCCCCGACCCGTCCGGCGGACCGCGATCCGGCGACGGCGGCGGTGGCTCCCGCGGCCCCGCCCGGCCCGGCCGGCGCCTGCCACCGGGAGGCCGAGCGGCTGGCCCGCCTGCGCACGGCCCGCGACCGGGACGGTCTGGCGCGCTTCGCGCAGGAGATGACCTGCGACGCCCTGCGGCCCCAGGTCGCCCGTCTTCTCGAAAGCTCCGGCCCGGCGTCGCCGCCGGCCGTGCCCGAGCCGGCGCCGGTGCCGATGGTCGCCGCGCGGGGGACGCTCGCCGGCGGCTGCGAGCAGGAGGCGCGGCTCCTCGCGCAGCTGCGCACCACCCGCGACCCCCAGGCCATCGACCGCTTCGCCCGCGATCTGACCTGCCAAGACCTGCGCCCGCAGGTGCAGCGCCTGCGGGAAAGCGTCGGTGAGGAATAGGGTGCGCCGTTAACCTTAACGCCCTGGGTCCGGTGCGGCCCTCCCGCCTCCGCGGGGGAGGGCGCCGCACGGACAGGGGCGGGTCAGGACGCAATCCTGCAAGAGGGGAATCACGCTTCAGGATCGATCGGGAGCGCGGTGGAGAGCGCCAGCGGGATCAGCGTCGTGCCGGCCCCTCTCGGCGGGACTTCGTCCCGCCGCGCCTGCTCCGAAGGCCGCCGTCCTGCGAAGAGGGGCGACGGGCGCACGCCGCATCGGAAAACACGTTCCGTATCGAAAGGATGATCGGCCCGATCGATCACACTTCGAGCGGATGGATCGGAAGACCGGTCGATTTCACCCAGTCAGGTGATGGTGAGTCAGAGCTTCAAATCCCGCTCATGGCAACAAATCCACCCCCTCATGCTGAGGTGCGACCGAAGGGAGCCTCGAAGCACCCCAGAACAGCGGATCCAAGGCGCTCCTATCGTGGATTGACGGGCGAGGGTGCTTCGAGGCTGCTGCGCAGCACCTCAGCATGAGGAGTGTTGTGTCTTCCAGGCGCGTTCAGCTGATGAGCCGGCTACAACGATGTGTGCACAGGTATCCCGCATTGGGGAGACGGGTCACCTGCGCCGCACCCATCCGCCGGTCACCGCCCGCCGAGCGCCCGCTCCAGCTCGCTCTTCGACATCGACGAGCGGCCCGGAATGTTCTTCGCGCGGGCGGCCTTCAGCAGATCCGCCTTGGTCCGGCCGGTGGCCGGATGGCGCCGGGCTGGGGCGGCCTTCTCCGCGACGTCCTTCGGCTGACGGGAGAACTGCTTCCCCTTCGCGGTGTCCGACCGCTTCTTGGCCGTCGTGCGGGCGTAGTCCTTGCCGCTCAGACCCTCCCGCGCCGCCTTCGGCAGGTAGCGCTCGCCGGTCTCGCCGCTCTTCTCGCCCGACTTCGTGCCCCACTCCTCCTCGGTCCACTGCGTCAGGTGGTTGTCGGAGGTCTTCTTGCCCTCGTAGCCGCCGCCCGCCTCCTTGTAGTCGTGGACGGCGAGCTGCGCCTTGCGGGCCGACCATTGCCCGGGCTTGCCGCCCTTGCTCGACCGCGTGACCTTGTCCTTCACGCGATCCCAGAGCTTCGGATCGCTCTTCTTGGCTGTCCCGGCCATAATCGTCCTCATCCTGCTGAATCACGGTGATCTCGGACTCCGCAACCGGACGCGGTGGCGGCGGTTCCGCGGCGGCGGATCACGCCTGCGCGCGCTCGCGGCGATCGCCGGTTGACTTAGCGGAGCGTCGACCCCATCCACCTGGTGTCCCGGCGCCCGGTCACGGCGCCGCGCGGAGCCTGCCATGAGCCCGACAGTCCAGAACCGCCCCAGCGTCTTCATCGACGGCGAGGCCGGCACGACCGGCCTCGGCATCCGCGAGCGATTGGAGACATCCCAGGCCATCACCCTGCGCTCGCTCCCCCACGAGCAACGCAAGGACCCTCAGGCCAAGCGCGCGCTCATGGCCGAGGTCGACCTCGTGGTGCTGTGCCTGCCGGACGATGCCGCCAAGGAGACCGTGGCGATGGCCGACGGGCTGCCGGGCGGCGGCCCGCGCATCCTCGACGCCAGCACCGCCCACCGGGTGGCGCCCGGCTGGACCTACGGCTTCGCCGAACTGGCCCCCGAGCAGCGGGCGAAGCTGCGCGCCGCGCGGCGCGTCGCCAATCCGGGCTGCTACCCGACCGGCGCCATCGCGCTCCTGCGCCCCCTCGTCGATGCGGGGCTGATCCCGGCGGATTTCCCCATCAGCATCAACGCGGTCAGCGGCTACAGCGGCGGCGGGCGCAAGATGATCGAGGCCTACGAGGCTGGCGCCGCCCCGGCCTTCGAACTCTACGGCCTCGGCTTCGCGCACAAGCACCTGGCGGAGACGCAGGCCTATAGCGGCCTGACCCGGCGCCCGATCTTCGTGCCCTCGGTCGGCAATTTCCGGCAGGGGATGCTGGTGTCGATCCCGCTCCACCTCGACACCCTGCCGGGCCGGCCGACCCCGGGCGACCTCGAACGGGCCCTCGTGGCGCGCTACGCGGGCGAGACCCTCGTGCGCGTGGTCACCGGGGCCGAGGAGGGCGCCCATCGCGAGCGCCTGGAGCCCGAGGCCCTCAACGACACGGACGCGCTCGAATTGCGGGTGTTTGGGTCCGAGGCGCACGGGCAGGCGGTGCTGGTCGCGCGCCTCGACAATCTCGGCAAGGGCGCGTCCGGGGCGGCGGTGCAGAACCTGCACCTGATGCTCGACCTCGCCTGAGGGAGGCGGATGTGACGGAAGCGAATCCCGAGAGCCGCCCGCCCCTTCCGCCCTTCACGGCGGAGAGCGCGGCGCGCAAGGCGCGCGCCGCGGAGGATGCCTGGAACCACCGCGATCCGGTGCGGGTCTCGCTCGCCTACACGCCCGACAGCCGCTGGCGGAACCGCGCGGAGTTCTTCTCCGGGCGGCCCGCCATCGTCGCGTTCCTGACCCGCAAATGGGCGCGGGAGCTCGATTACCGGCTGATCAAGGAGGTCTGGGCTTTCCACGAGAACCGCATCGCGGTGCGGTTCGCCTACGAGTGGCACGACGATTCGGGGCACTGGTACCGCTCCCACGGCAACGAGCAGTGGGAGTTCACCGAGACCGGCCTGATGCGCCGGCGCGAGGCCTCCATCAACGACGTCCCGATCTCCGCCGAGGACCGCCGCTTCCACTGGCCGCTCGGGCCGCGGCCGGAGGATCACCCGGGCCTGAGCGATCTCGGGCTCTGACCGGGCGGGGCCTGCGGACGGCGTGTCCGTTCCCCCTTGCCGAGTCCGCCGCCGGGCCGACATGATCCGCCCATGACAGGGATCCACGACTTCGCGCCCGCCGCGGCCGACGGCGCGGCGCATCCGCTCGCCCGCTACCGCGGCCAGGTGCTGCTGATCGTCAACACCGCGTCGCGCTGCGGCTTCACCCCGCAATACGAGGGGCTGGAGGCGCTCTGGCGCCGGCATCGCGACGCGGGCCTCGTCGTCCTCGGCTTCCCCTGCAACCAGTTCGGCGCCCAGGAGCCCGGCGACGCCGAGGAGATCGCCAGGTTCTGCCGCCTGAGCTACGATGTCACCTTCCCGGTCCTCGCCAAGGTGGCGGTGAACGGGCCGGAGGCGGACCCGCTCTTCGCGCACCTCACCCGCGCCCGGCCGGGCCTGCTGGGGACCCGAGCGATCAAGTGGAACTTCACGAAGTTCCTGGTCGGCCGCGACGGGCGGGTGATCGGCCGCTACCCGCCGCTCACGCGGCCCGCCTCCCTGGAAGCGGCGATCGTGGCGGCCCTGCGGGAGCCGGCGCCGGTACCGGCCTGAGGCGGGCCGCTCGCGCGGTCCGTGACGCCGGGATAGCCTTCGGCCCATGACCACGCCCGATCCCCAGCCCGACCTCGACCCCGCCCTCGCCGGGAAGGGCGACGTCACCCGCTTCTGGCGCGTAGCGCGCTACGGGGATCTCGGCTGCCTCGCCGCCACCTTCCGGCGCTACGCCTATGTCCGGCACACCCACGAGACCTACGCCATCGCGTCGATCCAGGCGGGCTGCGAGACCTTCTTCCACCGCGGCGTCCAGCACTATGCCGATGCCGGCACGATCGCCATCGTCGGCCCGGAGGAGCTCCACGACGGGGCGCCGCACGGGGCGGGCTTCGTCTACCGGACCTTCTACCCCTCCGCCGCCCTGATGCAGGAAGTCGCCGAGGAGGTGGCGGGCCGGCCCCTGCCGGGGCCGCCCCACTTCCCCGATTCCGTGATGCGCGCCCCCGGCCTCGCCCGCGCCCTGGCGGAGATCCTCGGGCGGCTCCGGCCCGGCCCCGGCGACGGCGGCGTGCTGGCGGCCGACGAGGCGCTGGTCGAATTCCTCTCGGCCCTGATCGCCCGCTTCGCCGTCGGCACGCCGCCGCCCCGCGCGCCCGCCCGCGCCGGGGTGGCGCGGGCCCGCGACTTCCTCGACGCCTGCGTGCAGGAGGAGGTCGACCTCGCGACGCTGTCGCGCGTGGCGGGCCTCTCGCGCAGCCATCTCATCCGCGCCTTCCGGGCGGAGACCGGCCTCGCGCCGCACGCCTACCTGATCGACCGCCGGATCCGCCTCGCCTGCCGCCGCCTGGCGACGGGGGAAGGTCCGGCCGAGGTCGCGCTCGCCTGCGGCTTCTTCGACCAGAGCCACCTCACGCGGGCCTTCAAGGCCCGGCTCGGCGTCACCCCCGGGGCGTTCCGCACCGCCGCGCCCTGAGCACTTTCGTCCAAGACCCGTCCCGCGCCCTTCCGTCATGAGGCGGCGACGCGCCCGCCGAGGGGTGCCGGGAGGATGGTCGATGCACGGGATCGTGGCCCGGGAGGACGGGGAGGGGTTTCGCGCCGAGGTGGCGGCGGGTCTGCGCGACATCGCGGCGCCGGCCGTCGCCGCGGTGCCGATCGGGCTCCTGTTCGGCGCCCTCGCGGCCGCCAAGGGCCTCACCGTCCTCGATGTCGGCGCGATGTCCGCGCTCGTCTTCGCGGGCGGCGCCCAGTTCGCGGCGGTCGAGATCTGGTCGCACCCGGTCCCGGTCGGGGCGCTCGTCTTCTCGACGCTCCTGATCAACCTGCGCCACGTGCTGATGGGGGCCTCGCTCGCGCCCCGCCTCGGCCGCTTCTCGCGCCGCCAGAAACTCCTCTGGCTCGCCGTCATGGTCGACGAGACCTGGGCCTTCGCGGAGCGCCGGGCCGTCCGGCGGCCCCTCACCCCGGCCTATTTCGGGACGATGGGTGCGGTCTACTGGATCTCCTGGCTGGTCTGGTCCCTCCTCGGCGCCTGCGCCGGCTCCATGCTCGGCGATCCGCGCCGGGTCGGGGCGGACTTCGCCTTCACGGCCCTGTTCATCGGGCTCGTCGCGGGGTTCGGGCGGACCCGCGCGGGCGCCGCGGCGATCGCCGCCAGCGGCCTGGCGGCGGCCGGGACCGCTCTCCTCCTCGGGCCGCCCTGGCACGTCGCCGCGGGTGCCGGCGCCGGGATCCTCGCCGCCGCCCTGGCCGCGCCCGGGGAGGCGCCGCGATGATCCCCGATCCCGGCGCGCTCGCCGCCATCCTGGCCATGGCGGCGATCACCTACGCGACCCGGATCGCCGGCCTCTTCCTGGCCGGACGCCTCGCCCCGACCGGACGCGCGCGGGCCGCGTTCGAGGCGATCCCGGCCGCGGTGCTCACGGCCCTCATCGCTCCCTCGGCCCTCGCCACCGGCTGGCGCGAGACCTGCGCGGCCGCCCTCGCGGCGCTCGCGGCGACCCGCCTGCCGCTGCTCGCCACCGTGGCGATCGGGGTCGCGGCCGTCGTGGCGCTGCGCGCGATTCCCTGATGCCCGGGTGCACTGCGACACATTGTACAACAGACTGCGTTGCAGTGCGAAGCAACGAAGCAACGCGCGTCCGGTTCCTCTCCTCGTCGCGCCGCGCTCCCTAATGACGTAAGTGTTTAATCCTGCATGCGGCGAAATATCCCGCCAAATGGCGGCAGAGCCCCGGGAATTCTGCGTCAGTCCAGTTATTAGTCTTTTCATCCTCTTCGCGGCGTGCGGAACCGCACGTCGCGAAAGCCGTTCCCGGGCTACATCCATCTCACACCGCGGACGTCGATCCTTACGGGATGCGCCGCATCACGGAGACGAGACACAGATGAAGACCCTGATCGCCGCCACCCTCGCCGCCCTCGCGATCGGTGCCGCCCCGGTCTCCACCGCCCTGGCCTTCGACCCGCCGGCCCGCCACCAGGCCTATGGTCCCTCCGACGTCGACGCCACCGGCGCGCTTGGGCGTACGGCGCCGCTGGGCGTCCATGACGGGCCGTTCTACGAGTCCTGCCCGATGAGCTCGGCCGCCGAGAGCAATGCCAACCAGCAGACCCGCCCGGTGAAGCAGTACGGCCAGACCGCCGGCGGGAACCTGTGCTGATCCGGGGGCGGGAATGCTCCTGAAGGGCTTCTCCGACGCGATGATCGGCGTGTTCGCCGGGACGCTCGTTCTGACGGCGTTCGGCACCGTGACGGCGCTGGCGGGTTTCTGACACCGTGATGGAAGGGGCCGCCGCGTGCGGCTCTTTCTCGTTCGTGTCGAGCCATCCTCGCGACAGTAGGAAACTTTTGTATCTTAGCAGAATACGAGAATTTTCATCTCTGTTCTGGCTGAAATCCGAAATTGACGTCGAGGTCTCGCGGGCTACCCTCGCGGTTCAACGACGATCGCAGGACAGGGGTCGGTTCGCCGGGAGGGCGGACCGGCTTCGCGCATCGTCCGGACGAGGCCCAGGACGACCCCGATGACCGCACAGACCGACGTTCTCTGGTTCCTGCCGACCCACGGCGACGGCCGCTACCTCGGCGCCAGCGAGGGCGCGCGCGAGGTCTCGCTCAATTACCTGCGCCAGATCGCCCAGGCGGCCGACGATCTCGGCTATTACGGCGTGCTGCTGCCCACCGGGCGCTCCTGCGAGGACTCCTGGATCGTCGCCTCGGCGCTGGCGCCTGCCACCAAGCGCCTGCGCTTCCTCGTCGCCGTGCGGCCCGGCCTGCAGGAACCGTCGGTGGCGGCCCGCATGGCCGCGACCCTCGACCGGATCTCGGACGGGCGCCTCCTCATCAACGTGGTGACGGGCGGCGACCCGGTGGAACTGCGCGGCGACGGCGTCTTCCTCGACCACGACGCGCGCTACGTCGTCACGGACGAGTTCCTGCACATCTGGCGCGGCCTGATGGCGGGCGAGACCGTCACCTACACCGGCACCCATCTGCGCGCCGAGGCCGGCCGCCTGATCTACCAGCCGGTGCAGCCCTCCGGCCCGCCGCTCTATTTCGGCGGCTCCTCGGAGGCCGGGATCGCGGTCGCGGCCGAGCATTGCGACGTCTACCTGACCTGGGGCGAGCCGCCCGCGCAGGTGGCCGAGAAGATAGCCCGCGCCCGCGAGGCCGCCGCTGCGAAGGGCAAGACCTTCTCGTACGGGATCCGCTTGCACGTGATCGTGCGCGAGACCGAGGGCGAGGCCTGGGAGGCCGCCGAGAGCCTGATCTCCCGGCTCGACGACGACACCATCGCGCGGGCCCAGGCCACGCTGAAGCGCCAGGATTCGGTCGGCCAGAGCCGCATGATGGCGCTCCACGGGGGCGACCGCGGCAAGCTCCTGGTCTCGCCGAATCTCTGGGCCGGCGTCGGGCTGGTGCGCGGCGGCGCCGGCACCGCCCTCGTCGGCTCGGCCGATCAGGTCGCGGACCGGATGAAGGAGTATATCGATCTCGGCATCGACCGCTTCATCCTGTCGGGCTACCCGCACCTGGAGGAGGCCTACCGCTTCGCCGAGCTGGTCTTCCCGAAGCTGCCCCTGAGGGCGACGACCGGGACGGGGCCGCGCCACGCCCGCAACGACGGCCCGTTCGGCGAGGTGATCGCCAACGACATCGTGCCGAACCGCCGCGTCGGCGCGCACTGATCCGGGCGATCGCGCGCATTCGAGCGATCGCTTTCACCGGGCGGCGAGACGGCCATGTGACGCTGCGGCATGCCCACCGCCGTGACCATCGCGAGAACCCTCGCCGCTCTCTGCGCGGTCGCCGGCCTCATCGCGATGATGGTGGCGCCGGCGCCGTCCTGGGGCACGGTGTTCACCGGCCTCGCGGCCCTCGTCGCCTTCGCGACCCTGTCGCTGATCGCGCGGCGCGCGGAGCGTGCGATACGGCCGGTTCCGCGCCGCGCGGCGACCGAGGCGGCGCCTGCGCAGCCCGCGACGGAGCCGCCGGTGATCGAGGTGATCCTCCCACCGCCCGAGAGGATGGCCGGCGCGCATCCGGCGATCTACCGGGCGATGCGGGTGCGGCGGATGGGGCGGTAGAAGGTTTCAACCGGATCTGGCCATTGTCCGACCCGCTCATGCACCCTGGACGGCGGTGCCGCAGGCATGCCGCCGGGGTGGCTTTGAGAGTCGTTATCCGTTACGCGCTTGAGAAAGTTCGTGCGCTGTGCAAAATTGACCTAACGTCATGAACGTTGCGGCTGCCCCATGACATCTCTCCAGATCATCGCAGGGTCTTGCGGAAAGGGAACCGGTCACTATACCGCCGGGCTGCTCAAGACACCGGACGGGCGGGAGCACGGTGTCGAATCCATCATCGCTGTCGAGGTCCACGGCGATGTGAGATCTGCGCCCCGCTGGTCGGGGCAATTGCTGAACGGGATCAAGGGCGGACTGGCCGTCGCCTCGTCGCTCGAACTATCGGCCCCGCTGGCGCTTGCCGCGGGCGCCCTCGGCGCAGGTCTGGGTGCCGTGAGTGACGAACCGCGATCACTGGCCGTGGTCGAGGCGACTTTTCTCGACGGGGGCACGATCGTCGCCATGGCGGATGCGGGCCTCGCGGCCCTGATCCGGAACGACCGCGATGTCGCCCAGGCGGCGGTCGCGCGCGCGGCCGCGATGGCGGCTCCGTCCGAGGAGGCCGCGGCGATTCCGGAGACGGGGACCGGGCTGGCGAGTCAGGCGTTCGGCGCGGCCGCACAGGCTGCCGATGCCGCGGGCGCGGCTGTCACGTCGGCATTCAGCTTCTTTCGTCGCGACAAGACGGCCTGACGCGGGGCGTCCCGGGGCCACGAACCGCGTGTGCCTCCGCGGAGGCTCGGGTCCTACCGGAGGAAATCCCCAAAGGCCCGCGGTCCGTCCGAGGTCTTGATCGCGCCGGTCACGCGCAGGCTTCCGGTGTCGATCACGCTGACCGTGTTCGACTCCCAGTTCGCCACGTAGACCCGCCGCCCGTCCCGGCTCGCCGCGATGCCCTCCGGGTACTCGCCGACCTCGATCCGGGGCCCCGGCGCCAGGGTGGCGAGGTCGAAGGTGCTGACTGTGCCGCCGTACTGGTCCGTCACGAAGGCCCGCCCGCCGGTCAGCGCCACCACGTAGGGCCGCTCGCCCACCCCGACCTGGCCGACCGCGCGCCGCGACGCGATGTCGATCACCGAGACGTCGTTCGAGCCGACATTCGCCGTGTAGGCCCGCTTGCCCTCCCGGTCGATCGTCACGCCGAAGGGCCGCGTCCCGACCTTCACCACGCCGACCCGCTGGCGGGTGCGCGCGTCGATGACCGAGACCGCGTCGTCGTCCCGGTCGGTGACCAGGATCGTCCCGCCGTCCGGCGTCACCGCGAGGCCGGAGGGCGAGGTGCCGACCGCGATCTCGCCCGTCACCGCGAGGCTCCCCGGATCCACCACCCAGAGGCGCTTGGCGTACCAATCCGCCACGTAGACCGTGCCGTCCGCCGGGTTCACCCCGACGCCGAGGGGGCCGCCCTCCAGGGCGACCCGGCCGACGACCGCGCGCGCCGCGAGGTCGATGACCACGAGCGCCTTGCCCTCCGGTGCGGTGACGTAGGCCCGCGCCCGGTCGGGCGAGAGCGCGATTCCGGCCGGGGCGCCCGGCACCGCGAGCCGCGCCACGACCTGGGCGGCGTCGAGATCGACGATGTCGACCGCGTTCGCGTTCTGCGCCGTGACCACCGCCTCCTCGGCGCCGGCCGGCAGAGCCAGCCCGGCGCCGAGGAGGAGCCCCGCGAGGAGTTGCCTCACGAACCGCTCTTCTCGATCTTCGCCTTCAGGTTCTCCAGGCCCGCCTTGTACAGGTCGGTCACCGCCTTCACGGCCGCCTCGTCGCTCAGCTCGGGCGGCGGATCGTTGTTCATGAAGCCGCGGTAGAACGCGCCGTCCCAGCTCACGGTCGACTTGCCGTCGCCGGCCGGCTCGACCTTGATCGTGGAGGAGTAGTTGTTGACCGGCAGCACTTTCACGTCGACCTTGTTGATGCGGTACGACAGGCTCATCTGCTCGGCGTTGTACTTGTAGAGCTCCTCCTCGACGGTGGCGCCTCCCTTCAGGGTGAGGGTGCGGGTGGCCTTGACCTCGTTGCCGCCCTTGCCCTCGGTCTTCTCGACCGGCGGCAGCCAGCTCATGTCCTGGAAGTTGCCGACCACGGCCCAGACCTTGGCGGGCGGGGCGTTGATCTCGACCTTCTCCTCGACCTTCTTGCGGGTCGGGCCGTGCGCCTCGGCGGCGAGCGGCGCCAGCGCGACCAGCGCCGCGACGGCGCTCCCGAGCAACAGCTTCATCAGACGTCCTCCTAAGCCTCGGTGTCGTCGACGAGGAGCCGGTCCTCCGCCCGCAGGCTGAGGGCGGCGGCGACCTTCTCCTCGATCCAGGACCAGGCCTCGCGCTCGGCGGGGCCGGCCGTCTTGGAGACCGCGATGAACAGGTATCGCAGCTCCGAGAGCACTTTCTCGCGCGGCAGCCGGTCGAGCCGCGTCGACAGGATCGCGGCCTCCAGCACGGCCGCTTGCGCGCGGTTGAAGCCCGCGAAGGGGCGGTGGGCCTCCTCGTGCACGATCCGCCCGCGGAAGCGCGGCCGGACCGGATCGTCCTCGACCGCCACGACCTCGAATTCCCGGTGGCCGAAGGCCTCGGCGAGGCGCCGGCCCGGGATGCGGGCGCAGGGGAGGGTGGCCCAGTCCCGCCGCCCCGTGACGCAGCCGGCGATCACCCGCAGGTCGGCGGGCGCCGCCGCGGCAAAGACCGGGTTCGCCTCCAGATTCGCGATGGTGGGGGAGGGGCGGAACGGGGCGAGGATGAAGTCGGGGCCGTCCTGGATCAGGCCGAAGGGCACGAGGTGCAGGCTGCCCCCGGACCCTTGCGTGGTGACGATGGTCTCCAGGATCAGGGGCAAGGCCTCACTCCGCCTCGGATTCGCGTGCCGGTTTCCGCCCGTGCAGGGTGTGGCCGACCTCCTTGAAGGTGGTGGTGTCCTGCACCACCGCGTCGAGCGCGCAGCCCCAGTCCAAGGGTTCGTCCTGCACGTAGCGCTTGCCGAGCCGCCAGGCGAGTTCGGCTTTGGTCAATTCGCCGCCGAGGTAGAAGGCGTGGCCGCCATCCTCCGCCACGTCGAGGGCGGGGAAGAACGCCATCGCGTCGGTGCCGACCTCGTGGATCGCCCGGTTGTAGACGTGCACGCCGTCCTCCGCGACCGCCACCCGGTAATTGGGGTCGCGCACCTCCGCGGCGAGCGCCGCGATCTCCTCGGGCGTCTGCGTGTAGGGGCGCTTGTCGTGGAGGCTCAGGAGCTGGCGCCCGTAGCCCTTCGGCAGGGCGCCGTCGGCGCGCGCCGCGTACATCACCCGCCGGGCGGCGTCGTGCTCCTCGACCGTGCGGCGGGTGTGGTTCGAGACCTGCACGATCAGCACGTTGCGGATCGCCAGTTCCGAGCACAGGCCGACGAGAAGCGCCGTCACGCCGAGGCTGTCGGCCTCGGTGAGTTCGGTCAGGTTGCCGGTCCCCATCATCATCTCGATGTCCGGGTGGCGGCGGCGGGTCTCGTGGTAGCGCACGATGGAGGCCGCGAAGCCGAAATGGATCGGCTCCAGGATCGGGTCGGCCAGGAAGGGTTTTCCGGCCTCCCGCATCCGCGCGATGGCGCGGTCGAGGGACTCGAGGTCGTCGGGCCGCACCGGCACCAGCACCGGCACGGCGTCGGTCTCGAAGGCGAGGTCGAGTGTCTCCTCGTTGAGGCTGAGGAGAAAATCGGCGCCGGCCCTCGCCCCGCGGGCGATTTCGTCGCGGTCGAAGGAATCGACGCTCACCCGAAGGCCCGCGCCCTTCAGGAGCCGGACCGTCTCCTCCAGGTGCGGGAAGGGCGTGTCGGGCAGGCCGCCGAGGTCGATCACGTCGGCGCCGCGCCGGGCGAGGTCCTGCGCGCGGGCGAGGATCTGCCCGGGCGTCAGCTTCGAGGCGTCGACGATCTCCGAGAAGATCCTGAGGTCGTGCCGGGACAGGTCGGGTTTGCGGCCGGCGAGCCCGAGGAAGGCCGGCAGATCGACGATCTCGTCGGGGCCGCGCTCGACGGGCACGCCGAAATGGGCCGCGAGCACCGCGGTGTCGGCCCGGCAGCGGCCCGGCAGGACGATGCGGTCGCTCCCCTCCGGCACGCTGACGCGGCGGCGGATGATCTCCTCGGTCATCAGCGCGGCGACCTTCACGCCCGCATCCGCGATGGTGGCGGCGAAGCGCTCGGGGGGCAGTGCGGCGACGATTGTCTCCAGGCGCGGCCGGGCGAGGCGGCCGGTGACGAAGACGATGCGCTCCGTCATCGGGGCCTCTCGGAGGTGGGAGCCGTGAAGGGCGCGGGGAACCCCTCTCCCGTGCGGGAGAGGGGTAGGGGTGAGGGTCCCGGACCGTCCCGCAAGAATGCTGAGATCGTCGTGCTGGCAGCGGGACGGTTCAGACTCCTTGCTGAACCACCTGGACCCTCACCCTTACCCCTCTCCCGCACGGGAGAGGGGATCCCGCGGTGGCTCTCGAATGCGACGGTGACGGCCCGTCCCATCTCAGGCCTCCACCAGCGCCGCGCCGGGCGCGTAGACCCGCTCGCCCTGCGGTCCCCGCAGCCGGATCTCGCCGCGGAAGCGCTGTGCAAAGTGCGGGAAGGCCCTGTCCACGATTTCCGCCGCCACAGGATCCTCGGCCTCGGCCGACTTCACCAGCACGCAGCGCGCCGCGCCGAGCTCCGCCGCCAGCCACAGCGCGAGGCTGTCCGAGGTGACGTCCCAGCTCTCGGGGATGTCCGGGTGCCCGTCCTTCAGCGCTGCCGGATCCCAGACCGGAACTTGGCCCCGGGCGATCTCGGCGGCCGGCTCACGCGACACCACGAGCCGCGGCTCCAGCGATCGGAGGATGCGGGCCATGCCGCTCATCGCGTCGAGGGCGAGCCGGTGCGCCAGCGCGTCGTCGAAGCCGAGCGCGGCCTGCGCCTCGCGCACCGCCTCCGCGAGGCCGCCGCCGCCCGGCACGATGACGCAGGGCCCCTCCGCGCCGTCCGCCAGCCCGCGCAGGATCGCGCGCAGCCGCTCGCCATCGGCCACGAGGCTCCCGCCGAGCTTCACCACGCTGAGGGGGCGCGTCATGGGCGGTCCTTACGCCGCCGCCGGTCGGTCCGCAGCCGCGGCGAGGCGTCGCGCGGCCTCCGCGATCCGCGCCGGGTCGAGCCGGGTCCGCCGGTCGCCGCCCGCGCAGAGCCCGCCGCGGAAGCCGAGATAATCCGGCCCGAGCGCGGCGAGCGCCGGGATGTCGTCGAGGGACAGGGAGCCGGCGAGCCCGCAGAGCAGCCCGTGCCGGCGGCAGCCCGCCACGAAGGCCGCGAGCCGGGAGACGGGCAGGTGGTCGGTCAGGCGCCGCCCGTCCTTGCCGCGGGTGTCGATCATGGCGCCGCGAAAACCCGCCGCCGCCAGGTCCGGCAGGGGAGCGGGGTCCGCCAGATCCTCGGCGAACAGCACCGCGATCACCGGCGGCCCGGCCCTCGACGCGAGGTCCGGGATCCCGCCTGGAGGGACCGCGATCTTCAGGTAATCGGCGCCGCAATCGCGCAGGGCCGCCAGCATCCGGTGGGCCTCCGCCTCGCCCGTCGGCTCGCCCGCCACCGCGCTGGTGAGCCCGCCCGAAGCCGCGGCCACGATCGCCCGCACGGTCTCGGGGGGCAGCCCGCCGAGCGCGCCGCGCTCCGGGTCCTTGGCGTCGACGAGGTCGGCGCCCTGGGCGCGGGCGAGCGCCGCCTCGGCGGCGTCGCGCACGCTCGCGAGCAGGCGCACCCGCGGGGCGGGGGAGGAGGGGGCGTGGGGCAAGGGGTTCAGGACCGGCTCGGAAGGGGTTCCGCGAAGAGGCGGTTCTTCACCAGCCAGCGCACGCTGTGAAGCCACGTCTCGTCCGTGTCCCCGCGGATCACCACCTGCCCGCCGCGCAGGACCTTGCCGGTCTCGCTGTCCGAGATGGTGATGCTGAGGTTCAGGATCTGGTTGGTGGTGCGCTGCACATAGCCGTAGACGGCGAGGCCCGCGCCCGCCGCCTTGGCGATGCGCTCGGCGCAGCCCTCGCACTTGTAGAGCGGCGCGTCCTTGCGGATCTCGCCCGCCTGCGGCGCGAGGTCGACGGACTCGACCTGACCCTGCGCCGCCACCTCCCGGCGCAATGCGTCGGAGGCGAGCGTGAGGCGCCGCTGCTCCTCCGGCCGGGGTGGGCGCGCGCCGATCACCCCGGGCTCGGCGAGTTCGATCCCGAACACCGCCGCCGTCTGGGGTGCCGCCCGCCCGGCGCCGGGCAGGAGGACGAGCGCGAGGGCGGGAAGAAGGCGGGCGGACAGCATCGCCGGACGATGCCACGGCGCGGGCGGAGGGCGCAACGCGGCGGAGCCCAGCCGCCCGCCGCCCCGCCTTGGACTTTGGGCTGCGGCCCCGCGCCCCAGGCCCGTCTTAGACTCTCCTTAGCGATAAGGCGTTGAGCCCGCGTCGGAATTCTTGTTAGCGTGCGGCCCGCATGGTTGTCCCTCCCCGCCTGTCGTCCCGTCTGGCCTGCCTTCTCGCCGCCTGCCTGCTCGCGGGTGGGCCGGGCCTCGCCCAGACCAGTCCGTCCCCCGCGCCCGAAGTCGCGCCGCCGGGCGCGGCCGAGATCCGCATCGGCCTGATCTACCGTCCGGCGCCGGCGCCCGCCTCCTACGACGCCCAGGCCGTGCCCGAGGATGAAGGCGTGGCGGGCGCGCGCATGGCGGTGCGGGACAACAACGCCACCGGCCGCTTCACCAAGCAGTTCTACGTCCTCGATGCGGTGGCGCTCGCCAACCCGGAGCCGGGCGCGCCGCCGCCGGAGGATCCGGTCGCGGCCGCGCGGGCGCTGGTCGAGAAGGGCGACCGCTTCATCGTGCTGGCCCTGACCGGGCCCGAGGTGCTGGCGGTGGCGGACGCGCTCAGGGAATCGGGCGTGACGCTGTTCAACGCCGCGGCCCCCGACGACCGCCTCCGCGGGGCGGAGTGCCGCGCCAACGTCTTCCACATCGCCCCGAGCCGGGCCATGCAGACGGACGCGCTGGTGCAGTTCCTGGCCTTCATGCGCTGGCGCAAGCTGTTCCTGATCGTCGGGCCGCAGGAGGGCGAC
Source organism: Methylobacterium sp. JK268 (assembly GCF_054052225.1). Lineage (NCBI taxonomy): Bacteria > Pseudomonadati > Pseudomonadota > Alphaproteobacteria > Hyphomicrobiales > Methylobacteriaceae > Methylobacterium > Methylobacterium sp. JK268. The sequence continues at coordinate 81,548 of NZ_JBSVZN010000003.1, forward strand.
CGGCTCTGGGCCGAGGCGCTGAAGCGTTCGGCCAAGAAGTTCGGGCTCGTCATCAGCGCCGAGAAGCCCTGGACCTTCGGGCCGTTGGCGAGGGCGCGGGGCGACACGCCGACCCGGGCGGAGGCGCTCGTCTTCACCCGCGGCCTCGACTACGACGTCGCCGTGGTGGCGGACGAGGCGGGGGATTTCGGCGACTACGTGCCCTTCCACACGGTGGATCCGCGGCCCGTGGTCGGCACGCAGGGCCTGTTCCCGGCGACCTGGCACCCGACCCTGGAGGTCTGGGGCGCCGCCCAGGCGCAGAACCGCTTCCGGCGCCTGACCGGGCGGCTGATGCGGCCCCTCGATTACCAGGCCTGGACGGGGATCCGGGCGGTCGGGGAAGCGGCGATGCAGACGAAGAGCGCCGATCCGGCGGTGATCGCGGGCTTCCTCGCCGATCCCGCCTTCACGCTGCCGGCCTACAAGGGCGTGTCGCTCAGCTTCCGTCTCTGGGACCGGCAGCTGCGCCAGCCGATCCTGCTCGTGCAGCCGAGCGCGCTGGTGGCGGTGGCGCCCGAGCAGGGCTACCTGCACCAGCGCACGCCCCTCGACACGCTGGGCATCGACCTGCCGGAGACCCAGTGCAAGCTGGCGAAATCGTGAGGGACAGGACGGTGCGCCCCGCGGCATAGGGACGAAAACGCCTCTGTGCCGCGAGGCGGTGGGGCGAGAACCGATCGAAGGGAGAGACACCGCATGCGCCACCGGATCCGGGACGCGCTCGCCGCCGCGGCGCTCGGCCTTGGCCTGACGGCCGCGCCGCCGGCGCGCGCCTACACGGTCTACGTGACGAACGAGAAGGGCAACTCGGTCAGCGTCATCGACTCGACGACGATGCAGGTGAAGGCGACCTGGCCGGTGGGGCGACGCCCCCGCGGCATCACGATCAGCCACGACGGCAAGGACCTCTACGTCTGCGCCAGCGACGACGACCGCATCGATGTCATCGACACCGCCACCGGCAAGATCGCCCGCTCCCTGCGCTCGGGGCCGGACCCGGAGCTGTTCATCCTCGCGCCGGGCGGAAACCCGCTCTACATCGCCAACGAGGACGACAGCCAGGTCACGGTGCTGGACATCGAGAAGAACAAGGTCGTGGCCGAGGTGCCGGTGGGCGTCGAGCCGGAGGGGATGGGCATCAGCCCGGACGGGACCATGCTGGTCAACACCTCCGAGACCACCAACATGGCCCACTTCATCGACACCAGGACGTACCAGGTGATCGACAACGTGCTGGTGGACGCGCGGCCCCGCTTCGCGGAGTTCTCGGGCGACGGCAAGTGGCTGTGGGTCTCGGCGGAGGTGGGCGGCACCGTCTCGGTCATCGACGTGGCGGCCCGCAAGGTGGTCAAGAAGATCGCGTTCAAGATCCCGGGCGTCACCGACGAGCAGATCCAGCCGGTGGGCGTGCGCGTGACCCGCGACGGCGCCCGCGCCTTCGTGGCCCTCGGCCCGGCGAACCGCGTCGCGGTGATCGACACCAAGACCTACGAGGTCGAGAAGTACTTGCCGGTGGGTCAGCGCGTCTGGCAGCTCGCCTTCACGCCGGACCAGAAGCAGCTCTTCACCACCAACGGCTCCTCCAACGACGTCTCGGTGATCGATGTGGAGAGCCTGAAGGTGGTCAAGAGCATCCCGGTCGGGCTGCTGCCCTGGGGGGTGGCGGTCTCGCCGCAATAGGGTGCCGCGCGCGCCCTGAACCCTCCCCCCCTCTGCGGGGGAGGGTGGCCTGCGGAGCAGGCCGGGAGAGGGGCCGGCGCGACGCTGATCCAGGTGGCGCTCTTCACCACGCTTCAGGCTTCTCCGGCACCGTGGTTCCCCTCTCCCGCCCCACTCCGTGGGGCACCCTCCCCCGCAGAGGGGGGAGGGTTGATCGCGCGCAGTTCTGAAACCCTCTCACCTCCTCACGGACCCTCCCCATGCCCCCGCTCCTCCGCTCGGCCGCCCTCGCCGCGGCCCTCCTCAGCGCCGCGCTCCCGGCCTCGGCCCGCGATCTCGCCAAGGGCCGCACCGACCTGCCCGACCTCGTGCTGGGCGACGGCGAGGGCAACGACTACGCGGTCTCGACCAAGGACATCGAGATGGAGGCGGGCAAGTCCTATCGCCTGCGCATCACCGCCAAGGGCCAGAAGGAGTACAAGTTCTTCGCCACCGAGTTCTTCCGCGGCGTCTGGATGAACCAGATCGTCGTCAACCACCTGGAGGTGCACATGGCCGGCGCGCCGCACCACCTCGAATTCGACGACCAGGGCACGATGGAGGTCGAGTTCGTCACCGTGCGGGCCGGCGAGTTCCCGTGGTTCGTGCAGGGGCTGGAGAGCCGGGGCATGACCGGCCGCTTCATCGTCAAATGAGGGTGGTTCCGCCGTTCGGGCCGCTCCCCTACATCACCGGCAAATCCCGAGGAGGAAACCGAGACCCCATGCGTCCGATTCTCTGCCTGCTGGCCTGCCTCGCCGGCACCCTCGCGGCCGGCGCCGCCCGCGCCGACGACGCCGCGGCGTGCCGCGACGGGATCACGATGATCAAGGCCGAACTCGCCAAGTCCCCCGCCGAACCGCTCCAGCGCAGCCTCAAGAAGGCCCTGCGCAACGCCGAGCGCGAGCAGGGCGAGGGCGAGTTCGACGAGTGCATGGACGCGGTCAAGGACGCCCGCAAGGCGCTCGGGCAATGACCGCGCCCGAGACGGCGCCGGCGCTGGCGGTCGAGGGCGTCAGCCACCGCTTCGGCAGCCGCACGGCCCTCGACGCCGTCTCGCTGCAGGTGCCGCGCGGCCAGTTCGTCGCCCTGCTCGGGCCGAACGGCGCGGGCAAGACGACGTTGTTCTCGGTCGTGACGCGGCTCTACAACAACCAGGACGGGAAGGTCGCGATCTTCGGGCACGATCTGCGCCGCGAGCCCTCGCGGGCGCTGGCCCGGCTCGGCGTCGTCTTCCAGGCGCGCACCCTCGACACCGACCTGACGGTGCGCCAGAACCTCCTCTACCACGCGGCCCTGCACGGCATCGCTCGCAGAGCCGCCGAGGCGCGCATCGGCGCGCTCCTCGCCCGCGTCGGCCTGATCGAGCGGCGCGACGACAAGATCCGCACCCTCTCGGGCGGCCAGTCGCGGCGCATCGAGATCGCCCGCGCGCTGATCCACGGGCCCGACCTGCTGCTCCTCGACGAGCCCACCGTCGGCCTCGACCTGGAGGCGCGCTCGGACATCGTCGCCATCGTGCGGGCGCTGGTGCGCGAGGAGGGGCTCTCGGTGCTCTGGGCGACCCACATCTTCGACGAGGTCGAGCCGCAGGACCGCGTCGTCGTCCTGCACAAGGGCAAGATCGTTGCCCGGGGGCTCGCCGGGGCGCTCGCCGAGCCGTCGGGATCCCTCGAAACCTCCTTCCGCCAGATCGTGGCGGAGCCCGCCCGGAGGCAGGTCGCATGAGTTCCGGACCCGCCGCCCTGCCCGCCGCCGACGCGCACGCCGTGCGCGGCCGCCTCGACGCGACAGGCTACCTGATCTGCTTCCTCGGCATCACGCGCCGCGAGCTCCTGCGCTTCTTCAATCAGAAAGAGCGGTTCTTCTCGGCGCTGGTGCGGCCGCTGGTCTGGCTGTTCATCTTCGCGGCGGGCTTCCGCAACACGCTCGGCCTGTCGATCACGCCGCCCTACGAGACCTACGTGCTCTACGAGGTCTACGTGGTGCCGGGGCTGGCGACGATGATCCAGCTCTTCAACGGCATGCAATCGTCGCTGTCGATGGTCTACGACCGCGAGGTCGGGTCGATGCGGGTGCTGCTGACCAGCCCCTATCCGCGCTGGAGCCTGCTCTTCGCCAAGCTGGCGGCGGGCGTCGCGGTCTCGATCATCCAGGCCTACGTCTTCCTGGCGGTCGCGGCCTTCTGGGAGACCGACATCCCGTGGATCGGCTACCTCGCGGCGCTGCCGGCCTTCATCGCCTCCGGGCTGATGCTCGGGGCCATCGGGCTGTTCCTGTCCTCGCTGGTGCGGCAGCTGGAGAACTTCGCGAGCGTGATGAACTTCGTGATCTTCCCGATGTTCTTCGCCTCCTCGGCCCTCTACCCGCTCTGGCGGATCAACGAGTCGAGCGCGACACTCTACTGGATCTGCGAGATCAACCCGTTCACGCACGCGGTCGAGCTGGTGCGCTTCGCCCTCTACGGCGCCTTCGAGCCCGTGGCCTGCGCGGTGGTGCTCGGCACCGGCCTCCTGTTCTTCATCCTCGCGGTGATCGCCTACGACCCCGGCCGCGGCCTTCTGGCACGGCGCGGCGGCCCGGCGGGCGACGCCGCCTGACTGACCCGAAGGTGCTTCGATGCTGCGTCCCCTCTTCCTCGCCCTCCTCGCCGCCGCCCTGTCGACCGCCGCCGCGGCACAGCCCCGTCCCGATCCGGACTGGCCGTGCGCGCAGCGCAAGGTCCCGACCCTGGGCTACGGCTCGGTCTGGACCGGCCCCGACCCGGCCGCGGCGCTCCAGGACTGGGGGCGGGACCGCGAGGCGGCGCAGCTCGCCCAGAAGCTCGCCTCGCGCAAGACGCCCCTGGAGGAGGTCGACCCGCTGCTCGCCGATTTCGTCGAGAAGGCGGGAGCCGAGAAGGATGTGCGCCTGACCCGGGTCTTCGCGGGCGTGTTCGACGTCCTGAACGAGGAGCGCAACAAGGTCGTGGCCGGGATCGGCCGCTACGCCCGCGGCCAGCGGGTCATGGCCGAGCGCATCCGCGACGAGGGTGGCCAGATCAGCGAGATCAAGACCTCTCCGGACGTGAAGGAGACGAAGGAGCTGACCGACCTGGAGACCCGCTTCAACTGGGACAAGCGGATCTTCCAGGAGCGCAGCCAGTCGCTGACCTATGTCTGCGAGGTGCCGACCCTTCTGGAGCAGCGGCTGGGGGAGGTGGCGCGGAAGATTCAGGCGAAGCTGTGAGGGCTCGAACCCTCCCCCGCAGAGGGGACAGGGTGACCGCCGCCGCCCGCCTCACTCCCGGCCCGTCGCAGGCTCCGCCCCGCCCCCCAGCTCCCGCCGCCGCCGCTCCATTGCCGCCTCGATCTCCGCGCCGGTGAAGCGCGGGGTGATGTGCTGCGGGCAGTTCCAGTCGAAGCCGGCGACCTTCACCTCGGCGATGCCCTCGATCCGCGCCCGGTAGGGGCCGAGCGCCACCGCCTCCGCCAAGTCCGGCCGCGCCGCCGCGTCGTGGAAGGTGAGGTGACCCAGCAGCTTCAGGCGGCTGCGGGACGGATAGTCCATGAAGAACAGGGAGACCCGGTCGTCCGCCGCGACGTTGCCGCGGGAGATGTACTGGCGGTTCCCGGCGAACTCCGCCCAGGCCAGGGTGTCGGGGTCGATCACCCGCACGAAGCCTGCCGGGCCGCCCCGGTGCTGGATGTAGGGCCAGCCGTCCTCGGTGGTGCTGGCGAGGTAGAAGCTGTCGCGGCTCTCCAGGAAGGCCGCCTCGGCCTCCGTGAGATGCGCGTCGGTCGGGGCGGAATCCGGCCGGCCCTCCCGCGCGTAGGGAGAGTTGCGGCGGGCCTGCTCGGCCCGGACCGCGGGGGTGAACAGCGTCTCGTGGAACCGTCTCATGGCGGGGACCTCCGCTCGATGGTCCCGAGATAATGGACCTCTCCGCCGCGGAGAACGGCCGCGCCGCGCACGGGATCATTCCGCGCGGCGCAATAATCCGCCTATTGGGCGAGCCACGCGCGCAGGTGCACCATGTCGCCCTGCGTCAGGCCGTGACCCGCCGGCAGGACGGTGTGGCTCACCGTGGCCCCCGCCGCCCGCAGCCTCCGGGCGAGGTCGGCCGCGTTCGCGGCCGGGACGATCGGGTCCATGGCGCCGGACAGGATCAGCACCGGCGCGCCGCCGAGATCGCCCGCGGGCGGATCCGTGAGGGGCACCATTGCGCGGAGCAGCGCGGCGCCGGCGAGGAGGCCGGGGTGCCGCAGCAGCAGGGCCGCCGCGACGTTGGCGCCGTTCGAGAACCCGACCGCGACCGGCGCGGCGATCCCGTAGGCGTCCCGGGCCTCGCGGACGAAAGCCGCGAGGTCGTCGGCGCGGCGGCGGAGATCCGCCTCGTCGAACACGCCCTCGGCGAGGCGCCGGAAGAAGCGCGGCATGCCGTTCTCCAGCACGGGGCCGCGGGGCGAGAGCAGCGCGGCCCCCGGCGACAGCGTCCGGCCGAGCGGGATCAGGTCGTCCTCGTCGCCGCCGGTGCCGTGCAGGAGGAGGAGCGGCGGCACGCCCTCGGTGGTGGCCGGCTCGAAGCGGTGGACGAAGGTGGTGGGCGGGGCGGGAAGGGGGGAGGGGTGGGCGGACATGGGATTGCCTCCGAGTGTTGGCTGGGCGGGACGGGCGGGTGCGAGCCTTTGCCCGTTCGGCGGCGGGCAGGCCTCGGAAGAGGCTGTATTCGCAGTGCTTTGCGCTCATTCAGCTGGCGCGGGATCCCGTCTCCCGGGTGGGAGAGGGGTAGGGGTGAGGGTGGCTCGGGTTCAGGATGACTCTGAACCGTTCAGCTGCCAGCGGCCCGGGTGCGTCTCCTTGCTGGACCCGAGCCACCCACACCCCCGGCCCCTCTCCCACTCGGGCTAGCGGATTCACAGAACGCGAAAAATAAAGACCTGGCAGATGCTTACGTCGACACACGATGGTTTCGGGTGTGGCGCGGGGAACCCCTCTCCCGTGCGGGAGAGGGGCAGGGGTGAGGGTCCAGGTGGTTCAGCAAGTATTCTGGAGTGTCCCGCTGCCAGCACGACCGTCTTCGCTTGATGACGGCACGGTCCGGGGCCCTCACCCCTACCCCTCTCCCGCACGGGAGAGGGGATCCCGCGGGTCTCCTCGGTTCCGTTCAAGCGACTGCGAAACAAGAGCTTTTTCACGCCGCTAGGCGAGGTGTGAACACGCTCGCCTCTGCGGGGGGAGGGTTCGGATCCGCGCGGGCGCTCACGCCTTCGGCCAAGCGAAGAAGGCGCGGCCCTCCTTCTCCAGGTGGCGGTTCAGGACCATCCGGTGCACCTCGTCGGCGCCGTCGACGAGCCGGGCCTGGCGGGCGTAGCGGTAGATCCACTCCAGCACCGTGTCCTTCGAGTAGCCCCGCGCGCCGTTGATCTGGATGGCGGTGTCGGCGGCCCGGTGCAGCAGGTTGGCGACGTGGACCTTCGCCATCGACACCTCCTTGCGGGCGAACCGGCCCTGGTCGAGTTCCCACGCGGCCCGCATCACCAGCAGGCGGCCGATCTCGATGTCCATGGCGAGGCCGCCGAGCATGAGCTGGACGCTCTCGCGCTCGGCGAGCCGCACCCCGAAGCCCTCGCGCTCGGCCGCGTAGGCCTGCGCGATCTCGATGCAGCGCATGGCGAGGCCGAGCCAGCGCATGCAGTGGGTCAGCCGCGCCGGGCCGAGCCGCACCTGCGTCACCTTGAGGCCCTGACCCTCGCCGAGGAGCAGGTCCTCGGGGGCGACCTCCAGCCCGTCGAAGGCGAGTTCGCAATGCCCGCCATGCTCCTCCGGCCCCATGATCGGGATGCGCCGCACGATCTCCCAGCCGGGCTGGTCCCGGTGGAACAGGAAGGCGGTGAGCCCGTAGCGCGGATCGTCGGAGGTGCGGGCGATCAGGATGAAGTGGGCCGCCTCCTCCGCCCCGGTGATGAACCACTTGGTCCCGAAGATCCGGTAGCGCCCGTCCGGCCCGCGCTCGGCCCGGGTGCGGATCATCGAGGGGTCCGAGCCGCCGCCGGGATGCGGCTCGGTCATGGCGAAGGCCGAGCGCACCGCTCCCGACACGATCGGGTCGAGCCAGCGCCGCTTCTGCTCGGGCGTGCCCAGCGCCTCCAGGACCATCATGTTGCCGTCGTCGGGGGCGGCGGAGTTGAACACCACGGGCCCGAAGATCGAGCGGTTCATCTCCGTGTAGCAGGCCGCCATGCCGACCTTGCCGAGGCCCTGGCCGCCGGTTTCGCGCCGCAATTGCAGGCACCAGAGGCCCGCCGCCCGCGCCTTCTCCCGCAACGCTGCGAGGCGGTCGAGGCGGATGTTCTCGTGCGCGTCGTAGGCCGCCCGGTCGGCCTCCACGGGCAGGATCTCGTCGGCCACGAAGGCGGCGACGCGGGCGCGGTACGCCTCGATCTCGGGCGACAGCGTGAAATCCATGGCAAGCCTCCCAGTGTCGTCGGTCCCGCGGGCCGCCGGAGCCCGGACCGCTCCCTCTCGTCGTGCGATCCGGCGCGGGGCTCGGTCGGATACCCGACCCAACCCCGCGCCGCCGGCTTTCTCCTGCCCCGATTCACCTGTGTGCGTGGCCGGCCCGTCGCCGGGGCCCTACTCTTTGCGTCAGGAGCCCCGCTGCTCCGGCCGGCGCCTCAGGCCTGTCCTGTCCGCAGCACTCGTCCGAAGACCCGGCCACCTCGCTCCCCACACGTCGTGCGGGAGCCGTCAGGCGATCGGCCCCGTGTGCTTCTCGAGCAGCGCCCAGGCCTCCGGCCCGAACTTGCCCTTCCACTCCTTGTAGAAGCCGGCCGATTGCAGCTTGGCCTGGAACGCCTTGGTGTCGACGTCGTGGATGTCGAGCCCGCGCGCCGCGAGGTCCTTCTCGGTCGAGACGTTGCGCCGCGCCGTCTCCTCGCGCTGGGCCACCGCCTGCGCGTTGAAATGCTTGGCGATGACCCCGCGCACGTCCTCCGGCAGGCCGCGCCAGACCCGCCCGTTCGCCAGCATCCAGAAGCCGTCCCACATGTGGTTCGTCTTCGAGAGGTGCTTCTGCACCTCGTAGAGCTTGGCCGCCTCGATCAGGGCGAGGGGGTTCTCCTGGCCCTCGGCGATCTTCGTCTGCAGGGCCGAATACACCTCGGCGAAGTTGATCGTCATCGGGGCCGCGTCGAAGGCCTTGAACATCGAGGTCCAGAGCGGGCTCGCGGGCACCCGGATCTTGAAGCCCTTGAGGTCGTCCGGCGTGAGGATGGCGCGCGTCGACGAGGTCGTCTGCCGGAAGCCGTTCTCCCAGATCCTGTCGAAGGCGTAGAGGCCGGCCTTGCTGATCGCGTCGCGCACATGCGCCCCGAGATCGCCGTCGATCGCCGGCCAGAGCTTGTCGTAGGACGACCACGCGAAGCCGATGCCGCTGATCGCCGCCGCCGGAACCAGCGTCGAGAGGATCAGCGGCGACAGCGTGAAGAACTCCAGCGCGCCCGAGCGCAGCTGGCTCAGCATGTCGGTGTCGCCGCCGAGCTGATTGTTCGGGAAGACCTTGATGTCGACCTTGCCCCCGGTCTCCTCGCGGATCGCGTCGGTGGCCTTGATCATGTAGATCGTGAGCGGGTGGCTGGTCGGCGCGTTGTTCGCGACCTTGAACCCGAATTCCGCCGCCTCGGCGCGGCCGAACCGCAGCACGGCGGGGCCGGCGACGGCGCCCGCGAGGGAGAGTTTCAGCGCGTGGCGGCGGGAGATCGTTGTCATGACGGCGTCCTCTCTTGGCCCTGTCGGCCCGGCCTTTCCGGCTCGGCCCCGTTGCTCCGGCCCTGGCGGAGTCCGGCCCTCGCGGGCGGTCCGCTTCGGGCTCTCTCGGCGCGGGCCGCGCGGCGTTCCTCATCGTGCTCCCGCCGGTCGCGCCGGGGTTGCGCCGCGCTTAAAGCACGTTTCCAGTCCCGCGGCATCAGCCCGCGCGGTCGCCCACCTCGCAACCCGCTGCTTTCCCGCAGGATGGTCCCGGGACGAGCGAGACGCCGATGATCGGCACGCGCCTGCACGCCGCAATCGACGACGCCGTCCTGGCCCCGGTGCTGGCGCTCGCGGCTTGCCCCAGCCGGCGCCCGCGTCCCGTCGCCTCATGCCGGCAGTCGCGGCCTGGAACGACGCCTCGTCCGCCCTCACCGGGGACGAGGGCGCCGCCGCACTCCTGGAGCGGGTGCCGGCCCGCGCGCGCTCCTCGGCGCGATCGGCCTCGCTCAACGCGCGGTGATAGGGGCGAGCCGCCGCGGGGACGAAAGGCTCGCACCAGCCAACGACCAGTAGAAAGATCGCGAGGCCGTCCCGGCGCGGATCGGGACGGCGCCACGACGGGAGCGGCGCCATGGGCGGCAGGACGGGATTTCGGGGCGGGCTCGCGGCGGTCGTCCTGGCTGTGGCCGGCGTCTCGGCGGCGCGGGCCGGCTCCTTCGAGTTCGTGCCGGCGCCGCAGGCGGATCTCAACCGCGTCTACCGCGTCGACCGGGTCACCGGAGAGGTGACCTCCTGCCAGTACGGCCTGCAGGAGAACACCATCGGGACGACGCTCTGCTTCGGTCCCGGCGAGGGCGCCGGCCCGCAGGTGCCCTCGGAATACGGGCTCGTGGCCTCGCGCCACCTGCGCGAGGCGGGCGTGTTCCGGGTCAACCAGCGCACCGGCGCCATGAGCATCTGCTACGTCCTGGAGGAGGCGGTCGTCTGCACGCCGCAGGCCGGGGCAAGCGGCGAGGCCGCGCCGCCGCGGGCCGCCGCCAGCCTCGCGACGCCGCAACCCGCGCGCCCCTGAGCGACGCGCGGAGGCGCTTCCCGGGCGGCGGGCGGCCGTGCTAGGGCCGACGCGCCCGCGGCCCGAGCGGGCTGTCCGCTTCGAGAGACCGCGCCGATGCCGTCCGCCCGCCCCTTCCGCACATCCGCCGGAGCCCTGGCGTGAGCGCCGCCCTCAAGCGCGCCGCCGCCGCCCGCGCGGTCGACCTCGTCGAGGACGGCATGCGGCTCGGTCTCGGCACGGGGTCGACGGCGGCCGAGTTCGTCGTCCTGCTCGGCGCGCGCGTCCGGGCGGGCCTGTCGGTCGTGGGCGTGCCGACCTCCGAGGCGACCGCCCGCGCCGCGCAGGCGGCCGGCATCCCGCTCACCACCCTGGACGAGACGCCCGCGCTCGATCTCACGATCGACGGCGCCGACGAGATCGACGGCGAGCGCCGGCTGATCAAGGGCGGCGGCGGGGCGCTGCTGCGCGAGAAGATCGTCGCGGCGGCGAGCCGGCGCATGGTGGTGATCGCCGATGCGGGCAAGCGGGTCGAGACGCTCGGGCACTTTCCCCTGCCGATCGAGGTCGTGCCCTTCGGGCTCGAGGCAACCCGCCGGGCCGTGGACGCGGCCCTCGCGCGGGCGGGCTGCGCGGGCGAACTGACCCTGCGCGCCGGACCGGACGGCGCACCCTATCGCACCGACGGCGACCACCTGATCCTCGACGCGCATCTCGGCCGGATCGCCGATCCCGAGCGTCTCGCCGCGCTCCTCGCGGCGGTGCCGGGCGTGGTCGAGCACGGCCTGTTCATCGGCCTGTGCACCGGCGCCATCCTGGCGGCGGAGGAGGCCGGGGAGACCCGCCTCCTGACGCTCGGCAGCCTCTGATCCGGGATCCGCTCGCGGTGCCGTCGGGCCCTGCTCCCGGACCCTCCCTTCGCCCTCTCCGCCCCGGCGAACCCGCCGCCCCCGCGCCGGAGCCCGCTCCCGTCCTCCGCGCGGCCGGCGCCGAGATGCCGCTTCCCCTCGTCCTCGCCCGCGCCGCAATCCCGCCGGAAGACCGGCGCGTCCCACATCGGAGCCATTCCATGTTCCAGCGTCACGCGCCCGTCCTGGCGGGCCTCCTCGCCGCGCTGCTGGCGGTCGCCCCGGCGACCGCCCAGAAGGCCGCCCCGACCCCAGCCCCCGCGCCGGCGGCGCCCGCCGCCCCAGCGATCTCACCGAGCCACTTCGCCCTCGCCAAGGAGGTGATGCTGAGTTCCGGGATCGCGCGCTCCTTCGATTCGATCATTCCGGTCTTCAGCGAGCAGATCAAACAGGCCGCCGTCACGCGGCCCGAACTGACCAAGGACCTCGACGACGTCCTCACCAAGCTGCAGCCCGAACTCGAGCTGCAGAAGCAGAAGATGATCGACGCCGCCTCCCGCATCTACGCGGAGAAGCTGAGCGAGGCGGAGCTGCGCGACGTGGCGACGTTCTTCCGCTCGCCCTCCGGCAAGCGCTACGTGGAGACGCAGCCGCAGGTGCTCGACGACATGGTCCAGGCGATGCAGAACTGGACGCAGGACGTCTCCGAATACGTGATGGTCCGGGTCCGTGCCGAGATGGCCAAGCGCGGACATCAGATGCAATAGGCGATGTCGGCGCTCCCTCTGGCGGCACGGGCCGCCCTTCCCGTCTCCGGACCGGGCCGGCTCGCCGGGATCGGGGCACTCCTGCTCGGGGCGCTGCCGGCCATCATGGCGGTCGCCAACCGGTCGAGCCCGCTCGTCGTCGTGCTCGCGGCCCTGGCGCTCCTCGGATCCTCCCTCGCGGGCTCGGGGCTGCGGGGAACCCTCCTGCGTCTGCGGGCGCCGCTCCTGACGCCCCTCGGCGGCGTCGCCCTCGCCTTCATGGCGTGGTGCGCGGTCAGCGTCGCCTGGAGCCCGGTGCCGGCGCAGTCCCTGGGCATGGCCCGGGAGTTCCTGGTCTGCCTCGCGGGCGCCTACGGCGTCGCCGTGCTGGCGCCGCCGCGGCTCGGGCCGGTGGCGCGCCCCGCCGCCTGGATCCTGATCGCGACCTGCCTCTTGATCGAGGCGGACCTTGCCAGCGACGTCGCGCTCCGGCGCTGGCTGCACGAGAGGGCCTACGACTACGTGTACAACCGGCCCCTCGAACTCATCGTGATTCTCGCCATCCCGGTGGCGGCCCTTCTGGCGCGGGCGGGTCACCGCGGGCTCGCCCTGGTCACGGCCGCCGCGGCCTTCGCGTCCGGCCTCTTTTCGGCGAGCGGCGCCTCCGGGCTCGCGGCGCTCGTCGCGACGGTCACCTATGTGGCAGCGCGCCTCCTGCCGGGACGCGCAGCGCTCGCCCTGGCCGGGCTCGGCCTGACCGGCGCGCTGATCCTGGCGCCGGTCGAGGGGGATATCCTGGCGGCCGTGATGCCCCCGAAGGTCCACGACGCCATGGCGGCGAGCAACACCCGCGAGCGGCTGGTGATCGCGCAGGGATTCGGGGCGGCGGTGGCGCTCGATCCCTGGCGCGGGGTCGGCTTCGGCACGAGCGCGCATTTCGACCGCCTGCCGATCGCCGCCCGGCTGGAACCCGAGATGCGGCAGATGGTGGCGGCCGGGCACCCGCACAACAGCTTTCTGCAGGTCTGGGTCGAGCTGGGGATCGTCGGGGCGGCGCTCGCGGCGGCCGGGATGCTGCTCACCCTGCGGGCGCTCGCCGCCTGGCCGGTTCCGGAGCGGGCGGCGGCGCTGGCGGCGATCGCCGCCGCCGCCAGCATCGCCTTCGTGGGCCACGGCGCGTGGCAGGGCTGGTGGATCGCCGGGCTCGGTGCCCTCGTCGCGTGGCTGCGCGCCTTGCGTCATACTGAGGGGCAGTGAGGCAGGCGCGTCGGGCCGGAACGGCCTCGTGGGAGATGCGGGATGAGCCAGGCGACCGGCGGTGAGGGCTTCGACCTCGACCTCTTCGTGATCGGGGGCGGCTCCGGCGGCGTGCGCGCCGCGCGGATCGCCGCGGGCTACGGCGCGCGGGTGATGCTGGCCGAGGAGTACCGGGTGGGCGGCACCTGCGTGATCCGCGGCTGCGTGCCGAAGAAGCTGATGGTCTACGCGGCCCGCTTCGCCGACGAGTTCGAGGACTCGGCCGGCTTCGGCTGGAGCGTCGCGGCGCCGCGTTTCGACTGGGCGGCCCTGAAACGCCACCGCGACGCCGAGGTGACCCGCCTGGAAGGCATCTACGCCACCAACCTGATGCGGGCGGGCGTCGAGGTCGTGGCCGAGCGGGCCGTCATCGAGGACGCCCATACGGTTCGCCTCCTCGGCTCGGGCCGGACGGTGCGGGCGCGCATCATCCTGGTCGCGGTGGGCGCCCACCCGGTCAAGGAGCCCCGGATCCCGGGCGGCGAACTCGGCATCACCTCGAACGAGGTCTTCGAGTTGGAGGCGCAACCCGGCCGCATCCTGGTCGTCGGCGGCGGCTACATCGCGGTCGAGTTCGCGGGGGTGTTCGCCGGGCTCGGGACGCGCACCGCCCTGCTCCATCGCGGCGACCGGCTGCTGCGCGGCTTCGACGACGAGATCCGCGACGCCCTCGGCGAGGCCTATGCGCGGCGCATGGACCTGCGCCTCGGCCGCACGGTGCAGCGCCTCGACCGCGAGGCCGACGGCATCCGGGCAACCCTCGACGACGGGTCGAGCCTCGTCGTCGATCAGGTGCTGGTGGCGACGGGCCGCCGCCCGAACGTGGACGGGCTCGGGCTGGAGACGGTCGGGATCACCCTCGACGCGGCCGGGGCGATCCCGGTGGACCGCTTCTCGCGGACCGTCGTGCCGTCGATCTACGCGGTGGGCGACGTCACCAACCGGGCGGCACTCACGCCGATCGCCATCCGGGAGGGCCACGCCTTCGCCGACACCGTGTTCGGGAACAAGCCCTGGGCGGTGGATCACGGGTTGATCCCGACCGCAGTGTTCTCGACGCCGGAGATCGGCGTGATCGGGCACAACGAGGACGTGGCGCGCGCGCTCTACGGCGAGGTCGACGTCTACGAGGCGCGCTTCCGCCCCATGAAGGCGACGCTGTCGGGCCGCGAGGAGCGGATCCTGATGAAGCTCGTCGTGGCCCGCGACGGCGACCGGGTCGTGGGCGTGCACGTGCTCGGGCACGATGCGGGCGAGATCATCCAGGCGGCGGCGATCGCCGTCACGATGGGGGCGACCAAGGCGGATTTCGACCGCACCATCGCGGTCCACCCGACGGCCGGCGAGGAACTCGTGACCCTGCGCACCCCCGCGGCCATCAAGCGGCCGGTGGGCGTGGGGTAGCGGTCCGCCCGGCTCAGGCGGTGCAGCGGTCCGGGATGGCGCTCACCGGGGCTGGCACGGCCCCGAACTCCTCCGGGGCGTGGATCTCCTCGGGCGTGGCGCAGAGGCGCCGACGCACCATCCAGCGGCCGAGCCGCGGCGAGGCGGTGAGGACCGCGAGCGGCACGGCCAGCATCGGGCCGAGCAGGAGCGGGGCCAGCCAGGGCAGCAGGCTCGGCGCGACGAGCCCGATCGGCAGCCCCGCCGCGAGCGCGAGCGCAGTCACGTCCGCGAGGCCGGCCGCGGCCGTCCGGGCGCCGAGGGCGCGCCCGTCCCGGCGCTGCCGGCCCCAGGCCGCGCGCCGGCCGAGCAGCACGCGGGCGACGACGACGGAGAGGCGCAGCGTCGCGATGCCGTAGAGCAGGAAGCCGAACACCGTCTCCGCCGCGAGGCTCGCCAGAAAGCGCCCGGCCCCGCCATGCCGCGCCGCCCCCCCGGCGAGCAGGATCTCGGCGTATCCGGCGAATTTCGGCGCCAGCGAGAGGGCGAGCCAGCCGAGATAGAGCCCGGCCGCCAGGCCGACCGGCGTGTCCGCCGGCAGGTCGAGAAGGCGCAGCGGCAGCAGGAGCAGCGCGAGGAGCGTGGCGGGCGCCCCGCAGAACATCAGGATCGCCCAGGCGAGCTGGAACCGGCTCACCGGGCGCAGCCCCGGCAGGCCGACGAGCCGCAGGTATTGCAGGTTGCCCTGGCACCAGCGGGCGTCGCGCGCGAGGTGGTCGAGGAGCGAGGGCGGATTCTCCTCGTAGCTGCCGGTCTCGATAGGCAGCACCCGCACCTCGTAGCCCGCCCGCCGCATCAGCGCCGCCTCGACCTGATCGTGCGAGAGGATTGGGCCGCCGAGCGGCCCGGGACCGAGCGCCGGCAGCCGGCAGGCGGCGGCGAAGGGGGCGATGCGCACCAGAGCGTTGTGGCCCCAGAAGGGGCCGCAATCGCCCGTCCACCACGCCATCGCGAGGCTGTAGGGGCGCATGCCGTGGCGCATGCCGAACTGGAACAGCCGCGCGAACGGGCTCGCGGCGGGCGCCCCGACGACGAGCCCCTGCAGGATGCCGATCCGCGGATGCGCCTGCAGGATGCGCACGAGCCGCAGGATCGCCGCCCCGCTCATCAGGCTGTCCGCGTCGAGGGGCAGCATCAGCTCCTCCTCCGCGCGGGCGCAGAATTCCTGCAGGTTACCGGCCTTGAAGCCCGCATTGTGGGCGCGGCGGCGGTAATGGAGCCGGGACGCCTCGGCCGCGGGGAGCGCTGCGCGCCACGCGGCCACGGCCTCTTCCTCGCGCGCGGCGATACCCGGATCATCCGTGTCGCTGAGGATGTGGAACGTGAACCGCGCGCCGTGGCCGGTCCGCGCGAGGCTCGTCGCGACCATGCGCAGGCGCGACAACGCCCGCTCCGGATCCTCGTTGCGAAGCGTCATGACGACGGCGGTGCGCAGGCGCGGCGGTTCCGCGCGATCCTCTTGCGCCGCGTGGGGCGCCGCCGCCGCGAGCCCGGCCGGCCCCGCGCGCAGCAGCAGGAGGCCGATCACCGCGTGCCAGAAGCCGAGGATCGTCCAGGGCAGCGCGACGAGACAGCAGGCGAAGAGCGCGAGGTCGACCGCGTCCCAGCCGCCGGCCCCGAGCACCGCCGCGATGCCGAGCGCGTAGGCGGCGCAACCCGCGAGCGTGAGGCCGAGCACGAGGGCGCGGCGCCGCCGCAGCACCGCGCGGGGTTGCAGCCCCGCCGGGGTCGTGAGAGGAGCGGCCTCGGCCGGGCTGCCGTCGGCCAGCGCCGGAGAGTCAGGGTGCAGCATCGGACGCGGGCCGGGGAGCGGGACGGTTGGGGCGCCGAGGGTTCGGCGCGCGCGTTGTGGTACACGGCGCCCGGCCGGGCGGAGCTGCGACGCGAGACATTGCCCCCTCTCCGCCCCGGCGAGGTCCGGGTGCGCACGCTCTTCTCGATGGTGAGCCGCGGCACCGAGCGCCTCGTCCTCGAAGGGCGGGTCCCGGAATCCGTTCACGCGCGGATGCGCGCGCCCGCTCAACAGGGTGATTTCCCGTTTCCCGTCAAGTACGGCTATTGCGCGGTCGGCCTCGCCGAGCCGGACGGCCGGGCCTGCTTCGCCCTGCACCCGCACCAGGACCGGTTCGCGGCGAGCCCCGACGCCCTCTTCCCGCTCCCGCGCGACGTGCCGCCGCGGCGCGGGATCCTGGCCGCCAACATGGAGACGGCGCTGAACGGCGTCTGGGATGCCGGCGCCGGGCCGGGGGACCGGGCGGTGGTGGTCGGCGGCGGCGTCGTCGGCCTCCTCGCCGCCTTCCTGCTCGCGCGGATCCCGGGCGCGGAGGTGGTGCTGATCGATTCCGACCCGGCGCGCGAAGCCGTGGCGAAGGCCCTCGGCATCCCGTTCCGCCTCCCGGACGACGCGCCCGGAGAGGCCGACGCGGTCATCCACGCGAGCGGCAGCGCCGCGGGCCTCGCCCTCGCCCTCGCCCTGGCGGGCGAGGAGGCGACCGTCGCGGAGCTGAGCTGGCACGGCAGCGCCGAGGTGCCGGTGCCGCTCGGCGCGGCCTTCCATCCGCGCCGGCTGCGCCTCGTGTCCAGCCAGGTCGGGCAGGTCCCGCCCGGCCGCCGCCCGCGCTGGTCCCATCGCCGCCGGATGCTCAAGGCCATCGACCTCCTGCGCGATCCGCGCCTCGACGCCCTGATCACCGGGGAGGTCGCCTTCGCGGCCCTGCCCGACGCCCTGCCCGGCCTGCTCGCCCCGGGCGCGCCGGGTCTGTGCACCGCCATCCTGTACCCGCCCGCCGAGGTGCCCTGATGTACGCCGTCGAGGTCCGCGACCACGTGATGGTCGCCCACAGCTTCCGCGGCGCCCTGTTCGGGCCCGCCCAGGCCCTGCACGGGGCGACCTTCGTGGTCGACGTCGCCTTCTTCCGCGAGTCGCTGACCGCGGACGGCGTCGTGGTGGATATCGGGCGGGCGGGCGAGGCGCTGCGGCGGGTGCTGGCGCCCCTGAACTACCGCAACCTCGACGACCTGCCGGACTTCGCCGGGGTGAACACCACCACCGAGTTCCTGTGCGGGCACATCCACGCCGCGATGGCGCGGGCCGCCCGCGCGGGCGATCTCGGGCCCGGCGGCGAGGGCGTCTCCCGCCTGCGGGTGACGCTCCACGAATCGCACGTGGCGCGGGCGTGGTTCGAGGGGCCGGTGGCGCCGTGATCGAGGCCGTCCTCGCCGTCCCGGGCGACCTCGCGACGCCGACCGGGGGCTACGCCTACGCGCGCCGCCTCCTCGCGGGCCTGCCGGCCGCTTGCGTGCGGGCGACGCATCTCCGGCTGCCCGCCGGGTTCCCGGACCCGTCCCCGCGGGACATCGCCGAGACGCGCGCTGCCTTCGCGGCCCTTCCGCCGGGCGCCGTCCTCCTCGTGGACGGGCTCGCCTACGGCGCCCTGCCGAGGGAGGTCATCGATGCCGCGGGCCCGCGGCCCCGCATCGCGCTCGTCCATCATCCGCTCTGCCTGGAGGCGGGGCTGGCGCCCGACCGCGCGGCGGCGCTGCGGCTGAGCGAGCGATCCGCCCTGGCTCTCGCGGACCGGATCGTGACGACGAGCGCCTTCACCCGCGACCTGCTGGTGCGGGACTTCCGCGTCCCCGCCGAGCGCATCACCGTTGCGATGCCGGGCACCGCGCCGGCGGACCGCGTGCCGGTCCGGCCCGGGCCCGGCGTCGGGCTGCTCTGCGTCGGGGCGGTCGCGCCGCGCAAGGGGCAGGCCGAGCTGATCGCGGCCCTGGCGGGCCTGCGCGACCTCGACTGGAACCTCGTGATCGCGGGCGCCCTCGACCGCGCGCCCGACTATGCCGCGGCCCTGCGAGAGGCGATCGAGGCGGCCGACCTCGCCCATCGGGTCCGCCTCGCGGGCGCCGTCCCGGAGGCCGAGCGCGACCGGCTCTACGCCTCGGCCGATATCCTGGTCTCCCCGGCCCTGTTCGAGGGCTACGGCATGGCGCTCGCCGAGGGCCTGGCGCGCGGCCTGCCGATCGTGGCGAGCACCGGGGGCGCGGCGGTCGCCACGGTGCCGGACGCGGCCGGCCTGAAGGTGCCGCCCGGGGATGTCGGTGCCCTGCGGGAGGCGCTCCGACTGATGATCGTGCAGGAGGATCGGCGGCGACAGGCCGCCGCCGCGTCCTGGGAGGCGGGCCGCGCGCTGCCGCGCTGGGAGGACACCGTCGCGACCGTGGCGGCCTGCCTGCGGGAGGCGGGACGATGAGCGGATTCAGCCCCGAATGGCTCGCCCTGCGCGAGCCGGCCGACCACGCCGCCCGGGACGCCGGCCTCGTCGCCGCGCTGGCGCGGGCGCTGGCCGCGCGGCCCGGACCGGTCCGCATCCTCGACCTCGGCTGCGGGACCGGCTCGAACCTGCGGGGCCTGTCGGCCCTCCTGCCCGGGCCCCAGCACTGGACCCTCATCGACCACGACCCGGCGCTGCTGGCCGTGGCGCGGGATCGCCTGACGGCCTGGGCCGATCACGCCGCGACGGAGCGCGGGGAGCTCGTTCTGACCCGCGACGCGCGCGTGCTGCGGGTCGTCCTGCGGGTCGCGGATCTCGCTGCCGGCCTCGACGGGCCCCTCGCCGAGCACCCCGCGCCCGACCTGGTGACGGCCGCGGCGCTGTTCGACCTCGTATCCACGGACTGGATCGAGCGCGCGGCCGCGGCGGTCGCCCGGGCCGGTGCGCTGTTCTACACCGCCCTCACCTTCGACGGCGCCGAGACCTGGACCCCGCCGCACCCGGACGACGCGGCCGTTCACGCGGCCTTCCTGGCCCATCAGGGGAGCGACAAGGGGTTCGGCCCGGCCGCGGGTCCGGCCGCCACGGCCGCCCTCGCGGCGGCCTTCGGCGAGCACGGCTACCGGGTCGCGCAGGCGGACAGTCCGTGGCGGATCGGGGCCGGGCCGCTCCTCGACAGCCTTGCCGGAGGCAAGGCTTCGGCCGCGGCCGAGACCGGCCTCGTGTCCACCGACCGGGTCGATGCGTGGCGCAGGGACCGGAGCGCGGGAGCGACGGCCGCGGTGATCGGGCACCGGGATCTGCTGGCGCTCCCGCCCGCCGGCACGGCCCCGCCCGCCACGGCGTAGCGGCCCGGGGGGGCGCTCACCGCGGCGTCCGGGCGGCGAAGTCCTGCTCGAATTCCTGCAACTCGGTCGCGTTGAGGTCGGACACGGCCCAGAAGGTCAGCCCGGCCTGCGACCAGTGCATCAGCCCGTAGCCCTCCCGGGCGCCGCGCGCCGACCAGCCGCCCTCCGCGCCGGGCCAGACGAACAGGTTGATGACGTGGCCGCGTCGCCGGTAGACGAGGGCCGCCACCACCCGGCCGCCGATATAGTCGAGGCGGCCGCCGACGAGGTCGAAGCCGCGGTCAGCGAGATCCACCACCGGGGGTGCGAAATCGATCTTGCCCGCGAACCAGGGCTTGACCGTGTGCTGGTCGGAGGTCGGGATGTCCGTGAGGTGGTTGGCGAGGAGCGAGCGGACGTGCCCCGAGACCAGCTCCTCCCTCAGGCCGGCGCTCCCGTCGAGCCCGCGGGGGACCACGATCGCGACGGCGAGGCAAGCGGCCAGCGCGACGGCGAGCGGGGCGAGGAAGCGCCGGGGCACGCGGGCCGCGCCGGGGCGCGGGGCCTGGGCGGCGACCTCGGCGTCGAGGGCGGCGGCGATGCGGTGCCGCAGGGACGCGGGGGCGGGTTCGCGCACGCCGTCCCGCTGGCGCCGGTCCATGTCCTCGCGCAGGCGCCGATAGGCCGCGCGACAGGCGGGGCACGCCGCGAGATGGGCCTCGGCGTCCAGTGCATGGGCGGCGTCGAGTTCGCTGTCGAGGAGCCCGTGCAGGAGCAGCGCCCGGTCGGCACAGGGGGCGGGACGGGACGCGCTCATGACCGTTGCTGCTCCTCGGGTCGGGGTTGGGGCGCATCGTCGCCGAAGCGGCGGCGCCAGGCGGCGGAGAACAGCGCGCGGGCGCGGGCGAGCCGCGACATCACCGTCCCGACCGGGACGCCCGTCACCGCCGCCACGTCGCGGTAGGACAATTCATCCATCTCCCGCAGGACCAGCGTCTCGCGGAAGGGCTCGGGCAGGGCCGCCACCAGGGCGCGCACGGCCGCGATCTCGTCGTCGCGGGCGAGGACGGATTCGGGTGTCGCCGTCTCCCTGTCCCAGAGGTCCGGGCAGGATTCCTCGTCCGGCGGTGCGGCGCCCTCGCGACGATGCGAGGCGGCCCAGGTCCGGACGCAGTTGCGCAGGATGGCGAGGAGCCACGGCCGCGCGTCGCTGCCCCGGAAGCTGTCGAAGCCGCGGAAGGCCCGCAGCATCGCCTCCTGCACCACGTCCTCGGCCGCGGTGGCGTCCCGGGTCAGGAAGCGGGCGAGCGTGTAGGCCGCGTCGAGATGCGGCATCACCACCGCGTCGAACCGCTCCCTGTCCCGGAGCATCGTCAGGGTCCCCGCTGCGCCATCAGGGCCGCGGGGGGGCCGCAGATCGGCCCGCCGGGCAGGAGCGGGGCCGGCGCGGTCATGGGCATCGCCGCGAGCCCCAGCAGTACGGCCGCGAGCAGGACGAGGGCGCCGGCGAGGTCGGCCCAGGACGCGGCGTGGTCGCAGGGATCGTAGGTCATCGGACCTCCTCCGCCGGCGCGCCGGCCGGGGGCGACGGGGCGCCGTCCCGGACCTCGATCACGCCCACCATGTGGGGGTGGAGCGAACAGAAGTACCGGTAGCGGCCCGCCGTGGGAAAGGTCGACGCGAAGCTGTCGTCCGTGTCGAGGGGCTTCGAGCGGAAGGAGAGATCCTCCGCCACCACGGTGTGCGGGATGTCGTCCCGGTTGGTCCAGGTCACGGTGGTGCCGGGGGCCACCGTCAGGAGCGCGGGCGAGAACGCGAAATTGTCGATGCTCACCGACGCGGCGGCGGCGTGCACGCCCGACTCGCGGGCGAGGAGCGGCAGGGCGGCGGCGGCGCGCAGAACGGCGCGCCGCGTCGGGGCCGGAGGCCGGTCCATCGCGTCCTCCCTCAGCCCGCGAGCGGCGTGTCGACGATGGCGAGCGGCGTGCCCGTTGCCACGAAGGAGACGCTCGCGATCCCGAGATGGCGGCGCAGCTCCCCCGCCGGCACCTTCATCGGGCCGGGCGACGGGGCGGTGCCCGGTGCCGGCTGCGGGAAGGCCGTGGAGCGGGCGGTGTGGAAGGCGACGGTGCCCTCGACCTTCTGCATCACCTGGTGGATGTGCCCGTTGAGCACCGTCACCGAGCCGAAGCGGCGCATCAGGCCGAGCGCCCGGGCGCCGTCCTCCGTGCCCCAGCCCCAGTCCGGGTAGACGCTCCAGAGCGGGATATGGGCGAAGACCACGATCGGGGTCGAGGAGGACAGGCCGGCGAGATCGGATTCGAGCCAGGCGAGCTGCTCCGCCCCCAGCTGCCCGAGGCCGCCGGCCCTGAGATCGAGGGCGTTGACGAGGCCGACGAAGTGGACGCCGCCCTGGTCGAAGCTCGACCAGCCCGCGCCCCTGGCTTTGCGGCCGTAGCGGGCCAGATAGGCCCGGCCGCGGCCCTCGTCGATGAGGTCGTGCTCGCCGGGCACGAACAGGACCGGCAGGCCGGTCTCGCGCAGGATCTGGTCGGCATCGTCGAACTCCGCCTCGCGCGACAGGTGGCTGATGTCGCCCGTGTGCAGGATGAAGGCGGGCTTCTCCGGCAGCGCCCGGATCCGCGCCACCGCCGCCCGCAGGGTCTCCCGGGCGTCGGGATTGGCGGCCTTGTCGAAGCCGATATGGCTGTCGCTGATCTGCAGGAAGGTGAGCCCCGGCGCGCCCTCCGCCGCCCGCGCCGCCGCGAGTCCGGCCGCCCGCGGCAGGCCGCCGGTGAGGGTCCAGACGAGGCCGGTGCCCGCCCAGGTCATGCATTCCAGGAAGCCGCGCCGGTCGATCCCGTCCGCGTCCACTCCCGCCTCGTCAGGCTCGCGGTTCTGCGCCATGGTCCGGTCCTCGGGGTTCGGGGGCGTCCAGCGCCCTCCCCCGTCCAGACCGGCGGGCGCCCGGATTTATTCCCGGGATTGCGGTCGCGCTGGAAGGAATCTTGCGTCGGGCCTCGGCGCAAAGGGTCGGCGCAGGGGAAGAACCGGGGACGGGATGGACCTCACCACGATCACAGCCCATCTCGCGCCGCGCACGCGCGAGGATCTGGCGGGCTGGCGGCCGGGCGACGCGTGGCTGGCGGGGGGAACCTGGCTGTTCTCCGAGCCGCAACCCGGGACCGCCCGGTTGCAGGACCTGACGCGGCTCGGCTGGGTGCCGGTGGAGGCGGACGCCGCGGGGCTGCGGATCGCCGCGACCTGCACCATCGCGGAACTCGATCGGGTCGCCTGTCCGCCGTCCTGGCGCGCCGCTCCGCTCATCGGCCAGTGCTGCCGGGCGCTGCTCGGCTCGTTCAAGATCTGGACCATGGCGACGGTCGGCGGAAACCTGTGCCTGGCGCTGCCGGCCGGGCCGATGATCGCGCTGGCCGCTGCCCTCGACGGGACCTGCCTGATCTGGCGGCCGGATTGCGGCGAGCGGCGGATGCCGGTCGCGGATTTCGTCCGCGGGCCGCAGGACACGGCGCTCGAGCCGGGCGAGGTGCTGCGCCGCATCGATCTGCCCGCCGCCGCCCTGGCCCGGAGAAGCGCGTTCCGGCGGATCTCGCTCAGCCCGAATGGCCGCTCGGGCGCGCTTCTCATCGGCACGCGCGACGCGGGTGGGTCCTTCGTCCTGACGGTCACCGCCGCGACGCGCCGGCCCGTCCGCCTGCCCTTCCCGGACCTGCCGGACGCCGCTTCGCTGCGGGAGGCCCTCGCCGGGACGATCCCGGACGCGCTCTACTACGACGACGTGCACGGCGCGCCGGACTGGCGGCGCCACGTCACCCATCTTCTCGCGGAGGAGATCCGGGCCGAACTCGCCGGCGAGGCAGGCGCATGATCCTCACCGTCAACGGCCGCGCGCAGGAGGCCGAGCCCCGCTCCGGCCAGTGCCTGCGCACGCTCCTGCGCGACCTCGGCTGGTTCGGGGTCAAGAAGGGCTGCGACGCGGGCGATTGCGGCGCCTGCACGGTCCATCTCGACGGCGAGCCGGTGCATTCCTGCCTCGTGCCGGCCCTGCGCGCCGAGGGACGCAGCGTCACCACCATCGAGGGGCTCGCCGGCGCCTGCGCGCCGGGTGATCCGGTCCCGGACGTGCTCCATCCGATGCAGGCGGCGTTCCTCGCCGCGCAGGGTTTCCAGTGCGGCTTCTGCACGCCCGGCATGGTGATGACCGCCGCCGCCCTCGACCAGGGCCAGAAGCGCGACCTCGGCGCGGCGCTGAAGGGCAATCTCTGCCGCTGCACCGGCTACCGGGCGATCGCGGACGCGATCGCCGGCATCGCGCACGCGGAGTCCGGGATCGCGCACGCGGAGTCGGAGAGCGCGGGCGATCCCTGCGGGCGCAGCATCCCGGCGCTGGCCGGCCCGGCCCTGGTGAGCGGGCGGGAGCGCTTCACCTTCGACCTTGCGCGCGACGGGGTCCTGCACCTCGCGGTGCTGCGCTCGCCCCACGCCCACGCGGAGGTGCTGGGCATCGACCGGGCGGCCGCCCTGGCGGTGCCGGGCGTGGTGGCGGTGTTCACGCACGCGGACGTGCCCCGGCGGCGCTACTCCACGGGCCGGCACCAGGACCCGCGGGACGACGCGCCGGACACCCTGATGCTCGACCGCGTCCTGCGCTTCGTCGGGCAGCGGGTGGCGGCCGTGGTGGCGGAGAGCGAGGCCGCCGCGCAGGCCGGCGTGCGGGCCCTCGCGGTCACGTATGCCGTGCGCCCGGCCCTGCTCGACGCGGAGCGCGCCCTCGATCCCGACGCGCCGCGCGTCCACGACGCGGGGGACCCGCCGGGCGCGGACGCACCGCCCCTCGGCGCCCATCCCAACCTCGCGGCGGAGGTGCACGGCCGGATCGGCGACGTCGAGGCGGGCTTCGCGGAGGCGGATCACGTCGTCGAGGGTGTCTATCGCTCGCAGCGCCTCCAGCACGCCCATCTGGAGACGCACGGGGCGGTGGGCTGGCTCGACGAGGCGGGCCGGCTCGTGATCCGCACCAGCAGCCAGGTGCCCTTCCTGACCCGCGATGCGCTCTGCGCCCTCTTCGACCTCGATCCCGAGAGCGTCCGGGTCGCCTGCGGGCGCGTCGGCGGCGGGTTCGGCGGCAAGCAGGAGATGCTGACCGAGGACCTCGTCGCGCTGGCGGTCCTGCGCCTCGGCCGGCCGGTGAAGTGGGAATTCACCCGCTCCGAGCAATTCATCGGGGCGACGACCCGCCACCCGATGCGCGTGCGGGTCAAGCTCGGCGCCCGGCGCGACGGGACGCTCACCGCCATCGCCCTCGACGTCCTCTCCGAGACGGGCGCCTACGCCAACCACGCGGGCGGGGTGCTGCACCACGGCTGCAACGAGGTCATCGCGGTCTATCGCTGCCCGAACAAGCGGGTGGACGGGCGCGCGGTCTACACGCACACGGTGCCGGCCGGCGCCTTCCGGGGCTACGGCCTCAGCCAGACGATCTTCGCGGTCGAATCCGCCATGGACGATCTCGCCCGGGACCTCGGACTGGACCCCTACGACCTGCGCCGGCTCAACGCGGTGCGGCCGGGCGACCCCCTGGTCTCGACGAGCCTGGAGCCGCACGACGTGGAGTACGGCTCCCACGGCCTCGACCAGTGCCTCGACCTCGCGCGGGAGGCCATGCGCGCGCCCGGCGGCGCGGAGGCTCCCGGGCCCGACTGGCTCACCGGCGAGGGCATGGCGCTGGCGATGATCGACACCATCCCGCCCCGCGGGCACTTCGCCGAGGCGCGCCTGTCGCTCGCGCCGGACGGCCGTTTCACCCTCGCGGTCGGCACCGCCGAGTTCGGCAACGGGACCTCGACCGTGCACGCCCAGATCGCGGCCTCGGTGCTCGGCATCGCGCCCGACCGGGTGAGCCTGCGGCAGGCCGACACCGACGCGGTGAGCCACGATACCGGCGCCTACGGCAGCACCGGCACCGTGGTGGCGGGTCAGGCGACCCTGCGCGCCGCCGAGGCGCTGGCGGAGGCGATCCGCGGGGCGGCCGCGGCCCGCGTCTCCTGCGGCCCCGCCGCCTGCCGCCTCGCGGGCGACGCCGTCGCCACGCCCGCCGGACCCGTGCCCCTCGCGGCGCTGGCCCCCCTCGACGCGGTCGGCCGCGCGGACGGCACGCCGCGCTCGGTCGCTTTCAACGTCCAGGCCTTCCGGGTGGCCGTGCATCCGCGCAGCGGCGAGGTGCGGATCCTGCGCAGCGTCCACGCGGCCGATGCCGGCCGGGTGATCAACCCGATGCAGTGCCGCGGCCAGATCGAGGGCGGCGTCGCGCAGGCGATCGGGGCCGCGCTCTACGAGGAGGTGCGGATCGACGAGGCGGGGCGCGTCGCGACGCCGAGCTTCCGCAGCTACCACATCCCGGCCGTCGCGGACGTTCCCCGGACCGAGGTGCTGTTCGCCGACACGCATGACCGGATCGGGCCGCTCGGCGCCAAGTCGATGAGCGAGAGCCCGTTCAACCCGGTGGCGGCGGCGCTCGGCAATGCGATCCGCGATGCGACGGGGGCGCGCCTTACGCGCACGCCCTTCGCCCCGGACCGGATCTACCGGGAGGTGATGGCGGCGCAGCGGACGGGATCCTCTCTCCGCGGTGGGACAGAGCCGTAGACCCGGAAATGAGCGGTTCGACCCCTTCATCATGACGCACTCCCCTTGTCCGGATCTCCTTCCGCCGGCGCTGCATTCGTCCGAAAACAGGGAGAGATGACCAAGAGGGATACTCCTCCCTTGGCGGACGTCACGGTGCGACTCGTGAAGCCGGGGCCAATCGGTGTGGGTGTGAGGAACGGATGGACGCGAAGCGCGACTCAGACATCACGGCGCCCTGCCTCCTGGAGCGCCTGTTCGCGTTGCGGGAGCACGGCACCGATCCGCGCACCGAACTCCTCGCCGGGCTCACCACCTTCCTGACGATGGCCTACATCGTCTTCATCAACCCAAGCATCCTGGGCGATGCCGGCATGCCCAAGGGCGCCGTATTCGTGGCGACCTGCCTGGTAGCAGCGATCGGCTCGCTGATCATGGGGCTCTTCGCCAATTACCCGATCGCGCTCGCCCCCGGCATGGGCCTCAACGCCTATTTCGCCTACGTCGTCGTGCTGCAGATGGGCTTCACCTGGCAGGCGGCGCTCGGGGCGGTGTTCATCTCGGGGGTTTGCTTCCTCGTCGTGACGCTCACCGGCCTGCGCCGCCTCATCGTCGAGGGCATCCCCCGCGCGATGCGGATCGCCATCACGGTCGGGATCGGGCTGTTCCTGGCCCTCATCGCGCTTCGCAACGCCGGCGTGGTCGCGGCGAGTCCGGCGACCTTCGTGACCCTCGGCGACCTGCACCGGCCGGGCACCGTCCTGGCGATGCTCGGCTTCCTCGCCGTGGCGGTGCTGTCGGTGCGGGAGGTGAAGGGGGCGTTGCTGATCAGCATCCTGGTTGTGACCGTCCTCAGCTTCCACCTTGCCGGGAACACCTATCAGGGCTTGGTGTCGCTGCCGCCCTCGATGGCCCCGACGCTGTTCGCCCTCGATTTGCGGGGGGCACTGGCGGGCGGGCTCCTCAACATCGTACTGGTGCTGTTCCTCGTCGAGTTGTTCGACGCCACCGGCACGCTGATGGGCGTGGCGAGCCGGGCGGGCCTCCTCACCGCGGGACGCATGGCGCGCCTCGACCGGGCGCTCGTCGCCGACAGCTTCGCGATCTTCCTCGGCTCCCTCCTCGGCACGTCGAGCACCACGGCCTACCTCGAGAGCGCGACCGGCGTCGCCGAGGGCGGTCGGACAGGCCTCACCGCGGTGACCGTGGCCGTCCTGTTCCTGGCCTGCCTGTTCTTCGCGCCGCTCGCCGGCGCGGTACCGCCCTACGCGACGGCGCCGGCCCTGTTCTACGTCGCCTGCCTGATGCTGCGGGATCTCGTCGACCTCGACTGGGACGACATCACCGAGGTGATTCCGGCCTGCGTCACCGCGCTCCTGATGCCCTTCACCTCTTCGATCGCCAACGGCGTGTCCTTCGGCTTCCTCACCTACGCGGCGCTGAAGCTGCTCACCGGGCGCGGCCGCGAGGTGAAGCCGATCGTCTGGGGCATCGCGGCCCTGTTCCTGTTCAAAGTCGTGGAGGTGGGCGGTGGACACTGACGGTGCGGTTACGGCGGTCCGCGGGCAGGCGGTCAGCTTCTCCGGCAACCCCTTCCTCGCCGCGCCGCGCGACTGCTTCGTGCATCACCCGGACGCGCTGATCCTGATCGCGCAGGGGCGGATCCGGTCGGTGAGCGCCTACGACCCGGCCCTGGTGCCGCCCGGCGTGACGCCCGTGCACTACGAGAACGCGCTGATCAGCGCGGGCTTCGTGGACACGCACGTGCATTACCCGCAGATCGGCATGGTCGGCGCCTACGGCGAGCAGCTCCTCGCCTGGCTCGACCGCTACACCTTCCCGGAGGAGCGCCGCTTCGCGGACCCGGCCCACGCGGCTACCGCGGCCCGGGTCTTCCTGCGCGAGATCCTGCGGGCCGGCACGACCACGGCCGCGGTCTACTGCACGGTGCATCCGCACTCGGTCGAGGCCTTCTTCGCCGAATCGGCGCGGTTCAACACCCGCATGATCGCCGGGAAGGTCCTGATGGATACGCACGCCCCGGAGGATCTGCGCGACACGCCCGAGCGCGGCTACGCGGAGAGCCTGGCGCTGATCCGGCGCTGGCACGGAAGCGGCCGCCAGCATTACGCCGTCACGCCGCGCTACGCGGGAAGCTGCAGCCCGGCGCAGCTCGAGGCGGCCGGCGCGCTCCTGCGCCAGGACGACAGCCTCTTCCTGCAGACCCATCTCAGCGAGAGCCCCGCCGAGGTCGCCTGGGTGCTCGACCTGTTCCCGGGCCGGGCGAGCTACCTCGACGTCTACGCGCAGGCCGGGCTCGTGCGGCCCCGCGCGGTGTTCGGCCACGGCATCCACGTGAGCGAGGCGGAGTTCTGCACCTGCCACGCCACCGGCGCGGCCCTGGCCCATTGCCCGACCTCAAACCTGTTCCTCGGCTCCGGCCTGTTTCGGCTGTTCGACGCCCTCGATCCGCGCCGCCCGGTCCGGGTCGGGATCGGCACCGATCTCGGCGCCGGGACGAGCTTCTCGGCCCTGCGCACGCTCGGCGAGGCCTACAAGGTGGCGGCCCTGCGGGGGACCCCGCTCGACTCGCTGCGGGCCTTCTACCTCGCGACGCTGGGCGGCGCCGCGGCCCTTCACCTCGACGACCGGATCGGCGGGATCGCGCCGGGTCACGACGCGGACCTCTGCGTGCTCGCCCTCGACGCGACCCCCTTCCTCGCCTTCCGGACGGCGCGCTGCGAGAGCATCGAGGAGTTGATGTTCGTGCTGATGACGCTCGGCGACGAGCGCGCCGTGCGGGCGACCTGGGTCGCCGGGGAATGCGTCTACGACGCCGCGCGGGCGGAGCCGTTCCGCTACGCCGGCGGGTAGCCGGACGGCCTTGGAGCTTGCAACCTCCTCATGCGGAGGTGCTGGCGCAGCCAGCCTCGGAGCACCCCTGAAGGTTCGTCCAAGAGGATGGCGCCTCGGACTGGGTGTTCAGGGGTGCTTCGAGGCCGCCGGCGGCGGCACCTTAGCATGAGGAGATATGTTGGCTCCCAATCAGCGGGATCCAGTGCGATGGGGTACCATCGCATCACGGGTGGAACTGTCCGAGCAGAAGGTGGACATCGCGGCCCGCGGCGACGCTAGAGATCCGCTTACGGCATCAGCTTCAGCGCGTCGGAGAAGAAGTCCCGCCCGCCGAAATTCCCGGATTTCAGGGCGAGCCGCATCGGCCGGTCGACCGTGTCGAGCACCGGGACGCCGGGCGCGATCTCGGGTCCGACGCGGAAGGCCGTGATGCCGAGCGCGTCGACCACGGCGCCGGAGGTCTCGCCGCCCGCGACGACGAGGCGGCGCAGGCCCCCGCGGAGCACCAGGCCCTCCGCGATGCGAGCCATCGCCGTCTCGATGGCGTGCCCGGCCGCCTCCCGCCCGTGGCGGGCCTGGAGCGCGGCGACCGCTTCCGGGCCGGCGCTCGACGCAATCAGGACGGGGCCGGCGGCGAGGCGCTGGCCGGCCCAAGCGAGGGCCGCCTCGACCTCGTCGTCGCCCGCCATCAGCCGCTCGGCGTCGAGGCGGCGCACCGGCATCACCGCTTCGGCGGCGGCGATCTGGGCGAGGGTCGCCTGCGAGCAGCTGCCCGCGAGGCAGGCGGCCGGTCCCCCGACCGGCTCGCCGCGCGCCGCATCGGCGGCGGTCGCCGGGACGCGCCCGCTCGCGACCAGCGCCCGCGCGAGGCCGAGCCCGAGGCCCGAGGCGCCGGTCGAGACCGGATCGGCGAGGCAGGCCTCCCCGAGGGTGGTGAGGTCGGCCTCGAACACCGCATCGGCGATCGCCGCCCCCTTGCCCTCGGCCGCGAGGACGGCGAGGCGCGCGCGGACCGCTTCCGGCCCCGCCGCCACGGTGGCGAGGTCGACGAGGCCGACCGGCGCGCGGCTCTGCCGGGCGAGGACCCGCACGAGGTTCGAATCCCGCATCGGGTTGAGCGGGTGGTCCTTGAGCGGGCTCTCGTGCAGCGGGACGGCGCCGACGAAGAGGTGGCCCTGGTAGACCGTGCGGCCCGTCTCCGGGAAGGCCGGCGTGACGAGGACGATCCCCGCATCGGCATCGGCGCGCAGCGCGTCGGTGACCGGGCCGATATTCCCCGCGTCGGTGGAATCGAAGGTCGAGCAAACCTTGAACATCACGTGGCCGGCGCCGCGGGCGCGCAGCCAGCGCTCGGCCTCGCGGGAGCGCGCCACCGCCTCGTCGGCGGCGATCGAGCGGCTCTTGAGCGCGACCACCACCGCGTCGACATCCGGCAGGGCGAGACCGGGATCCGGCACTCCGATGGTCTGGACCGTGCGCAGGCCGGCCCGGGTCAGCGTGTTCGCGAGGTCGGACGCGCCCGTGTAGTCGTCGGCCACGCAGCCGAGGGAGAGGGTCATGGCTGGGCTCCCCGGTAGGGCGCGAACCAGCCGAGACCCGCCTCGGTCCCGGCCTTGGGGTTGTACTCGCATCCGACGAAGCCGTCGTAGCCGAGGCGATCGAGTTCTGCGAACAGGAAGGCGTCGTTCATCTCGCCGGTGCCGGGCTCGTGGCGGTCGGGCACGCTCGCGGTCTGCACGTGGCCGACGAGCGGCATCAGGGCGCGCAGCCGCGTGGTCACGTCGCCGTGCAGGATCTGGCAGTGGTAGAGGTCGAACTGGAGCTTGAGGTTCGGGAGCGCGAGGTCGCGGATCAGGTCCGCCGCGTAGCCGAAATCGTTCAGGAAGTAGCCCGGCATGTTGCGGGCGTTGATCGGCTCCAGCACGACGTCGAGGCCCTCGCGGGCGAGGCGCTCGACGGTCCAGGCGACGGCGCGCCGGTAGGCCTCCCGCGCCGCCGGGTCCGCCCGGTCCGCCATGCCGGCCATCAGGTGGAGGCGGCGCACCCCGGTCTGCGCCGCGTAGGCGAGCGCGGTCTCGACCCCCGCCTTGAGCTCCGCGAAGCGGTCGGGCAGGGCCGCCAGCCCGCGCTCGCCTGCGGCCCAGTCCCCGGGCGGCAGGTTGAACAGGGCCTGGGTGAGGCCGTGGCGGCGCAGGCGCTCACCGATCGCCTCGGGCGGGTGGTCGTAGGGGAAAAGGAACTCCACGGCCGTGAAGCCCGCCCCGGCCGCCGCGGCGAAGCGGTCGAGGAAAGGATGTTCGGTGAACATCAGCGTGAGGTTGGCGGCGAAGCGCGGCATGGTCTCCTCCCGTGCGCGGCGCGTCAGGGCAGCGCGGTGCCGGTGACCCGGGCATAGAGGCGGGCCACCGAGGAATCGTCGTCGCGCCCCATGCCGGCTGCGGAGGTCATCAGGAACATCTGCAGGGCGGCCGCGGCCACCGGGACCGGGAAGCGCTGCGCCCGCGCCATGTCCTGCACGATGCCGAGATCCTTCACGAAAATCTCGACCGCACTGCGCGGCGCGTAATCGCCGGTGAGGACCCGCGGCATGCGGTTCTCGAACATCCAGGAATTGCCCGCCGAGGCGGTGATGACCTCGTAGACCTTGTTCAGGTCGAGCCCCTGCCGGGCCGCGAAGGCCATGGCCTCGCTCGCCGCGGCGATGTGCACGCCGGCCAGCAGCTGGTTGATCATCTTGAAGGCGGCGCCCTGCCCGGCCGCGTCGCCGAGTTCGTAGAGGGTGGCCGCCATGGCGTCGAGGGCCGGCCGCGCCCGGGCGAAGGCCTCGGCGCTGCCGGAGGCCAGGATCGTCAGGGCGCCTTCCGCGGCGCGCTGGGCGCCGCCGCTGATCGGCGCATCGAGATAGTGCCGCCCCTGCGCTTCCAGGCGGGCCGCGAGGCGCCGCGCCACGTCCGGGTCCATCGTGGCGCAGGAGACGAAGACGCCGCCCTCCGGCATCGCCGCCGCGACGCCGCCCTCGCCGAACAGCACGCCTTCCGTCTGGGCGGCGTTCACGACGACGCAGACGACAACCTGCGCCCCCGCGGCGGCCTCCGCCGGGCTCGCGGCACTCCGTCCCCCCTCGGCCGCGAGGCGGGAGACGCGCTCGCCGTCGAGGTCGAAACCCGCCACGTCGAGGCCGGCGCGACGCAGCGACTGCGCCATGCCGTAGCCCATGGAGCCCAGGCCGATCACGGCGGCACGGACAGACCCTGCGGTCATCGCGGCATTCCCTCCCTGTGGCGCCGTCTCACCCCGGGGACGGGTCCCCGAGACGCGACGCTTGCTGCACTCTGGCACGACGGCCCGCGAGGTCGAACCCCACCATCGTCCGCACCGGTCGGCCAAGGCATAACAAGCTCTGGCAGCGCTGCCAATCTGCGGTTGCGGAACACGCGCCGCCGCGTTGAGCGGGACCTGAAGTCGTGACATCGTAGCGGACCGGCTGGCGGAAGGGGGGCCTTCGACGCCGTCCCGGGCGGGGAGGAACCATGCAGGATGTCGACGGGCCCGACGGGCCCGCGGCGGCCCCGCCGGGCCGCGACGCGATCCCGCGCCGGGCCGTGACGCTGGCCGACGTGGCCCGCGAGGCGCGGGTCGGGGAGAGCACGGTCTCGCGGGTGCTGCGCAGCCACGGCTCCTTCTCGGAGCGCACCCGCGCCCAGGTCGAGGCGGCTGTGGCGCGCCTCGGCTACGTGCCGAACAGGATCGCCGGCACCCTCGCCTCGACCGGGTCGCGCCTGATCGGGATCGTGATCCCGTCGCTCACCAACATCGTGTTCCCGGACGTCCTGCGCGGGGCGACGGGCGCTCTCGACGCCGAGGGGTTCCAATCGGTCATCGCTGTGACGGATTACGACGACGACCGCGAGGAGGATCTCGTCGCCTCGCTGCTCAGCTGGCGTCCGGCCGGCCTGCTCGTGACCGGGCTCGAGCACACGCCCGGGACCCTGCGGCGGCTCGCCGCCAGCGGCGTGCGGGTGGCGGAGCTCCTCGACGTGGACGGCGCCGGGATCGACATCGTGGTCGGCTACTCGAACCGCGCGGCGGGCGAGGCCAGCGCCCGCTACCTCGTGGCGCGGGGCTATCGGCGCATCGGCTATCTCGGCCACGATCTCGACCGGGACCGGCGCGCGGGCAAGCGCTACGCGGGGTTCCGCACGGCCCTCGGCGAGGCGGGGCTCGCGCTCCACGCGGAGGAGCGGATCACCGCGCCGTCCTCCGTGGAGGCGGGGCGGCACGGCCTCTCGGCGCTGCTCGCGCGGGCGCCGGACTGCGAGGCGGTGTACTTCTCCAACGACGACATGGCGCTCGGGGGCTACTTCCACTGCCTCGCGGCGGGGCTGACGGTGCCGGACCGCCTCGCCCTGTTCGGCTATAACGGGCTCGATGTCGGGCGGCTGATGCCGCAGCCGCTGACCACGATCCGCACGCCGCGCGTGGAGGCGGGCGCGACCGCCGCGCGCCTCCTCTGCGCGGACGCGCCCGCGACCGTGGTCGATCTCGGGTTCGAACTGATCGTCGGGGCGACGGCGTGAGGAAGGGAGCGCGATGAGCGAGAGCGGGTTTCGGGAGTCGATCTGCCGCTTCGGCCGCTCGCTGTTCGAGCGCGGGCTGACGCCGGGCTCGTCGGGCAACATCTCGCTGCGGCTCGACGACGGCGGCTGGCTGGTCACGCCGACCAACGCCTCGCTCGGCTTCCTCGATCCGGCGCGGATCTCCCGCCTCGACCGGGACGGCCGCCTGCTCTCGGGCGACCCCCCGACGAAGGAGATCCCGCTGCACGGGGCGCTCTACGAGTCGCGCGGCGGCGCCCGCGCCATCGTGCACCTGCACTCGACCCACGCGGTGGCGGTCTCGATGCTTCCGGAAATCGACCCGCGGGCCGTGCTGCCGCCGCTCACCGCCTACAGCCTGATGCGGGCGGGCGCGGTGGCCCTGGTGCCCTATTACCGCCCGGGCGATCCGGCGGTGGCCGATGCCATCCGGGGCCTCGCGGGGGCCTATTCCTCGGTGCTGCTCGCCAATCACGGGCCGGTGGTGGCGGGCGAGACGCTGGAAGCGGCGGTCTTCGCCACCGAGGAGCTGGAGGAGACCGCCAAGCTCTACCTGCTCCTGCGCAACCTCAACCCGCGCCATCTGACGCCCGCGCAGGTGCAGGATCTGGTTCGGCATTTCGGGCTCACGCTGCCCGAGCACCACGACCATCCCGCCCATTCATGAATGCGGCTCAGGGCGCGGCGGGCAGGTCGCGCCGCATCAGCACGTAGTCCTTGCCGTGGCTCCGGACGCTCTCGACCGTGATCCACTCGGCCCTGGCATAGATGCGCTCCGCGGTCCGGGTGTAGAGCCATAGCGTGGAGAACCCGGCCTCCCTCGCGCGCGCTTCGACCGCCGCGACGAGGCGGCCCGCATGGCCCTGGCGGCGCGCCTCGGGCACGACGTAGACGCCCGCGAGCCAGGGGGTGAGGTCGGGCCGCTGATCGAGATCGCGGGCGGCCAGTGCCGCCATGCCGACCGGCGTGCCGCTGTCGAGGAGGACGAGCACGCGCGGCATCGGCGGTGGGGCCGCCGCGCCCGCCCTCTCCGCCGCCAGCACCTCGTCGAGGGACCGGCCGCGCTTGCCGAAGAATTCCTGCCAGCGCCATCGCCCGGTGATCTCGGCAAGGTCGCGGCGGTCGGCGGTGCAGACGATGGCAGGGGTCACGGGACGGCTCTCGGGGTCATGAACGGGCCGGCGTGGGGTTCGCTTACCACGCGAGGTGGGGCGAAGGATCGGGCGCCGATGACGCAGGGTCTCTTGCGGTTGTCCTGCGATCGAAGAGGATTATTCATGCGGCAAATGGATCGTTTAGCTATTTATCCGGCAATATCAGAGAAAAATTACTATTTTGCCGCCAGTGCCACCGGTCATCACAAATGAAGTCATTCTGCCGTCGACTGCTCGGTGTCGACTAGCCAATTCGCTCTTCGTTGTTGATGCGCGATCCCCTCTGCCTCGCACGCGCGCTGCTGTCTGAGGAAATCAGAGGCTACTTTTCGGGAGCTTTGGTTTCTTAAAAGTGCCATTTCAACAGAAAACTACGCCATATCAGCTCGCGCGGGATCCCCTCTCCCACTCGGGAGAGGGGAGAAGTGCTTCGCGTTTTCTCTGGACAGCTGTGCCGCCGGTGGAGAATTTTGCGCCTCGTCTCGAGAAGCGTGAATGAAGAAGCCCGCACGCGCGATGGATTCCCCGATTCGGCATCCCGGGCACCGGGCCGCTTGCCATGGCGGTCCCATCGCGGCGGACGTGAATGGCGGGCCCCTGTCCCAGAGGGAACCCCCTTCCCCACCGTCCACACCCCCTCCCCCCTTTCCCCCGGCCTCGAGATAGTTTACATGTGAACCATCTCGCGGCGGCACAGCCGTGGAGGGATCGAGGGAGACGAGGGGCCATGCCGAGCTACAAGGCGCCCGTGGAGGACGTCCTGTTCCTCCTCAACGACGTATTCGGGTACGAGCGCTACAGCAACCTGCCGGGCTTCTCGGACGCGACGCCGGACGTGGTCGAGGCGATCCTGGCCGAGGGCGCGAAGCTCTGCGAGGAGGTGCTGACGCCCCTCAACCTTCCCGGCGACGCGGAGGGCTGCACCCGTCATCCGGACGGCCGCGTCACCACCCCGAAGGGCTTCAAGGCGGCCTACGAGGCGTTCGCGAGCGGCGGCTGGAACGGGCTGTCGATGCCCGTCGCGTTCGGCGGCCAGGGCCTGCCCGCCACGATCAACAGCGTGATCCAGGAATTCATCTCCTCGGCCAACATCGCCTTCGGGATGTATCCGGGGCTGACCCAGGGTGCGATGGCGGCCCTGCTGGTGCACGGCTCGGAGGAGCAGAAGCGGACCTACCTCCCGAAGATGATCGAGGGGGTGTGGACCGGCACCATGAACCTCACCGAGCCGCATTGCGGCACGGATCTCGGGCTGCTGAAGACCCGCGCCGTGCCGAACCCGGACGGCTCCTACGCGATCACCGGCACCAAGATCTTCATCTCGGCCGGCGAGCACGACCTGTCGGAGAACATCGTCCACCTGGTGCTGGCCCGGATCGAGGGCGCGCCGGCGGGCACGAAGGGCATCTCGCTCTTCGTGGTGCCGAAGGTGCTGGTCAACGCGGACGGCTCCCTCGGCGCGCGCAACGGGGTGTCCTGCGGCTCGATCGAGCACAAGATGGGCATCCACGCCAACGCCACCTGCGTGATGAACTACGACGGCGCGACGGGCTGGCTCGTCGGCGAGGCCAATCGCGGCCTCAACGCCATGTTCGTGATGATGAACGAGGCGCGGCTGGCGGTCGGCATCCAGGGGCTCGCCCTGTCCGAGGTCGCCTACCAGAACGCCGTCGCCTACGCGAAGGACCGGCTGCAGGGCCGTGCGCTCACCGGGCCGAAGGCGCCCGAGAAGCCCGCCGACCCGATCATCGTCCACCCGGACGTGCGCCGCACGCTGCTCACGATCCGGGCCTTAAACGAGGCCGGCCGCGCCCTCGTGCTCTGGACCGCCCTGCAGGCGGACGTGGCGCACCGCTCCGGCGACCCGGCGGAGCGGCAGGCCGCCGACGACCACATGGGCCTGATGACTCCGGTGGTGAAGGGTGTCCTCACCGACCGCGGCTTCGCCAATGCGGTCGACGCCCAGCAGATGTTCGGAGGGCACGGCTACATCGAGGAATGGGGGATGTCGCAGTTCGTGCGCGACGCCCGCATCGCCCAGATCTACGAGGGCGCCAACGGCATCCAGGCCATGGACCTCGTCGGCCGCAAGCTGCCGCGCGACGGCGGCCGGGCGATGATGCGGTTCCTCCAGGAGGTCGAGACCTTCTGCAAGGAGAACGGCGCCGACGAGACCCTCAAGACCTTCACCGGCCCCCTCGCCAAGTCGGTGGGCGACCTCCAGAAGGCCACGATGTGGCTGATGCAGAACGCCATGGCCAGGCCCGACAATGCGGGCGCGGCCGCCACCGACTACATGCACCTGCTGGGCCTCGTGGCGATGGGCTACATGTGGGGCCGGATCGCCAAGGCGGCCTCCGCCCGCAAGGCCGAAGGCAACGGCGACGCGGCCCGGATGGAGGCCAAGCTCGCCACCGGCCGCTTCTACATGGAGCGACTCCTGCCCGAGACCGGCACCCGCCTCGCCCGCATCTCGGCCGGCGCGGACACCGTCATGGCGGTGCCGGCGGAGATGTTCTAGCCTGGAGCAAGCCCGGAGCGCCGCGATGGCCGAACCCGAGACCCTGGTTCTGGAGCACCTGGGCGCGATCCGCGCTTCGGTCGACCGGCTTGAGCAACGCGCGGATCGCCTGGAAAGCCGCGGCGAGGCCCGCTTCGGCGCGATCGAAGATCGCCTCGACGGCCGCGAGACGCGCATCGTCCGGCTCGAAGCCGATCCCATCTGAGCGGGCTGCCCGCCGGCCCGCCCTGTCCTCCGCCGCGCGGCCCCATCCCGCGCGGCCCGCCCTCTCCCGGGAAGAAACGCCATGCCCGACGCCTATATCTACGACCACGTCCGCACCCCGCGCGGCCGCGGCAAGACCGACGGTTCGCTGCACGAGGTCACGGCGCTTCGCCTCGCCGAGACGGCTTTGCGCGCGCTCAAGGACCGCAACGGCCTCGACAAGGCCGCGGTCGACGATGTGGTGCTCGGCTGCGTCGACCCGGTCGGCGAGGCGGGCGGCGACATCGCCCGCGCGGCCGCCCTCGTGGCCGATTACGGGGACCACGTGCCGGGCGTGCAGATCAACCGCTTCTGCGCCTCCGGCCTCGACGCCGTGAACTTCGCCGCCGCCCAGGTGATGAGCGGCCAGCACGACTTGACGGTCGGGGGCGGCGTCGAGTCGATGAGCCGCATCGGGCTCGGCGCCTCGGGCGGCGCGTGGCCGGTCGATCCCGCCATCGCGGTGAAGTCCTACTTCATGCCGCAGGGCGTCTCGGCCGACCTGATCGCCACCAAGTACGGCTTCTCCCGCGATGCCTGCGACGCCTACGCGGTGGAATCGCAGAAGCGGGCCGCCCGCTCCTGGGACGAGGGCCGCTTCGCCAAGGCCGTCGTTCCGGTCAAGGACGTCAACGGGCTCACGATCCTCGACCGCGACGAGCATATGCGGCCGGGCACCGACATGCAGACGCTGGGCGCCCTCAAGCCCTCCTTCGCCCAGATGGCCCAGATGGGCGGCTTCGAGGCGGTGGCGATCGCCGCCCATCCGGACGTCGAGGCCCTCGACCATGTCCACCACCCGGGCAATTCCTCCGGCATCGTCGACGGCGCCGCTGCCGTGCTGATCGGCTCGCAGGAGGTCGGGTCGGCGGCGGGCCTCAAGCCGCGGGCGCGCATCCGGGCCTTCGCCAATATCGGCTCGGACCCGGCGCTCATGCTCACCGGGCCGGTCGACGTGACCCGCAAGGTGCTCAAGCGCGCCGGCATGAGCCTCGCCGACATCGACCTGATCGAGATCAACGAGGCCTTCGCCTCGGTGGTGCTGCGCTTCCAGCAGGCCTTCGACCTCGATCCGGCCAAGGTGAACGTGAATGGCGGCGCCATCGCGATGGGCCACCCGCTCGGCGCCACCGGCGCGATGATCCTGGGCACCGTGCTCGACGAGTTGGAGCGGACCGGCAAGACGACGGCGCTGGTCACGCTCTGCATCGGCGCCGGCATGGGCACCGCAACGATCATCGAGCGGGTGTGAGGCGCCGAGCGGCGTGACCCCTCCCCCACAGCGGCACGCCCGTCCGGAGGAGATCCACACATTCGACGAAAGCGCGCTCGTCGACGACAAAAACGTTTTCTAACAGTAGCTTACGAAGATCCCAGAATGGCGCGGGATCCCCTCTCCCGCGTGGGAGAGGGGTAGGGGTGAGGGTGGCTAGGTCTCACCACGAACTATGAACCGTCGAGCTGCCAGCGGCACGGCCCAGTCTTCTTGCTGAGGCCGAGCCACCCTCACCCCCGGCCCCTCTCCCACTCGGGAGAGGGGAGAGGCGCCTCACTCTTCTCCGGACAATCGTGCCGCAGGGCGGGTGACGCTTTGCGCGGCCCCTGTCCGAAGGAGGTGCTTGACGCTGGCGCGCGGGCCGGGCCTTCGGTCCGCGGCCACGCAAGGCCCCGATCAGGAAACGCTCATGACGAAGTCCCTTCCCCTCCTCGCCCTCGCGCTGGCCCTGGCCGCTCCGGCGGCTCGCGCCGACGACCGCGTCGCGCTCGCCCGCACCATCGTCGAGCGCACGGTGGTCAGGAATCTCGGCCTCGCCTTCCGGCAGGCCGAGGAGCGCACGCTGGCCTCGGTCACCAAGGAGCAGGCCGACACGATGCGGCCCGACCTCGACAAGGGCTTCGAGCAGGAGCGCGCCAAGCTCCTCGACGATCTGTCGAAGGAATACGCCCAGAAGTTCAGCGACGACGAGCTGAAGCAGCTCGCCAAGATCTACGACGACCCGGTCTACCAGAAGTTCCAGGCCCTCAACGCCGACCCGAACTCCCTGGTCTCCAGCATCACCAAGGATGCGGTGACCCGGATGATGAACATGCTGACGCTCGCGACCCTGTCGCAGCAGCAGCCTCAACAGCCGGGTGCCGCCCCGGCCCCGCAGAAGCCCTGACCGGGGTGCCTCCCGCGCCCGGCGCGGGAGGCCCCGGACCAAGAGAGGACGCCCCGATGGACCTCACGCATTTCCGCTTCGAGACCGATTCCGACGGCATCGCGCTCGCGACCTGGGACAGCCCCGGCCGCTCGATGAACGTCATCACCCCCGAGGTGATGGCGGAACTCGACCGGATCATCGACGCGGTCGCGGGCGATGCCGCGATCAAGGGCTGCGTGATCACCTCGGGCAAGGAGGCCTTCTCGGGCGGCGCCGACCTGACCATACTCCAGCAGGTGGGCGCCGAGTATGCGCGGCTCACCAAGGAGCGCGGCGAGGAGGAGGCGATGCGCTTCTTCTTCGACGAGACCCGGCGCCTGTCCCTGCTCTTCCGCAAGCTCGAGACCTGCGGCAAGCCCTTCGCGGCGGCGGTGCACGGCACCTGCCTCGGGGGCGCCTTCGAACTCGCCCTCGCCTGCCACCACCGGGTCCTGTCGGACGACGACAAGACCCGGGTCGGGCTGCCCGAGATCAAGGTCGGGCTCTTCCCGGGCGCCGGCGGGACCCAGCGCGTCGCTCGGCTGATGCAGACCGGCGACGCCCTGCAGATGCTGTTCAAGGGCGACCAAATCCGGCCGCTGATGGCCCGCAACATGGGCCTCGTCCAGGCCGTGGCCAAGCGCGAGGCGATCGTCGACGAGGCCAAGGCCTGGATCCGCAACGGCGGCTCGGCCGTCGCCCCCTGGGATCAGCCCAAGTTCAAGGCGCCGTCGGGCAAGGTCTACTCACCGGCCGGGATGATGACCTGGCCGCCCGCCAACGCCATCTACCGCCGCGAGACGCACGACAACTATCCGGCCGCGAAGGCGATCCTGCAATCCGTCTACGAGGGACTGCAGCTGCCGATGGATCTCGCGCTCAAGGTCGAGAGCCGCTACTTCGCCAAGATCCTGCGCTCGCCGGAAGCCGCGGCGATGATCCGCTCGCTCTTCGTCTCGATGGGCGAACTGAACAAGGGCGCCCGCCGTCCGGCCTCGGTCGGGCCGGTGAGCCTGAAGCGGGTGGGCGTCGTCGGGGCGGGCTTCATGGGAGCGGGCATCGCCTACGTGTCGGCGAATGCCGGCCTCGAGGTCGTGCTGATCGACCAGAGCGCCGAGGCGGCGGAGAAGGGCAAGGCCTACTCGCACAAGCTCGTCTCCGACCAGATCATGAAGGGCCGCGCCAAGACCGCGGACCGCGACGCGCTGCTCGCCCGCATCACCGCCACCACGGATTACGCCGCCCTCGCCGCGTGCGACCTCGTGATCGAGGCGGTGTTCGAGGATCCGAAGGTCAAGGCCGAGGTCATCGCCAAGGTCGAGGCCGCGATCCGTCCCGAGACGATCTTCGCCTCGAACACCTCGACCCTTCCGATCAGCGGCCTCGCCAAGACCTCGTCGCGTCCCGATCAGTTCATCGGCATCCACTTCTTCTCGCCGGTCGAGAAGATGTTGCTCGTCGAGATCATCATGGGCAAGGAGACCGGCGAGCGGGCGCTCGCGACCGCCCTCGACTACGTGCGGGCGATCAAGAAGACGCCGATCGTGGTCAACGACGCGCGCGGCTTCTTCGCCAACCGCTGCGTCGGCGCCTACATCCTGGAGGGCCACCTGATGCTGGCCGAGGGCGTGCCGGCCGCGATGATCGAGAATGCCGGGCGGCAGGCCGGCATGCCGGTCGGCCCCCTCTCCCTCAACGACGAGGT
Source organism: Methylobacterium sp. JK268 (assembly GCF_054052225.1). NCBI lineage: Bacteria > Pseudomonadati > Pseudomonadota > Alphaproteobacteria > Hyphomicrobiales > Methylobacteriaceae > Methylobacterium > Methylobacterium sp. JK268. The sequence goes on from NZ_JBSVZN010000003.1 coordinate 123,406, forward strand.
CGGCGTCGATCTCGGCCTCAAGATCCTCAAGGCCACCAAGGCGCAGGTCGGCGAGGCGGCCGTGAACGCCGATCAGGAGCGCATCCTCACCGCCCTCGTCGAGCGCGAGGGCCGGCTCGGGCGCAAGAACCGCAAGGGCTTCTACGATTATCCGGAGAGCGGGCCGAAGCGCCTCTGGCCCGGCCTCGCGGAGATCGCGGGCAAACGCCAGGATCCGGACGCGGTCGACTTCCAGGAGCTGAAGCACCGGCTCCTCGTGGCCCAGGCGGTCGAGGCCGCGCGGGTCTACGGCGAGGGCGTGGTGACCGACCCGCGCGAGGCGGATGTCGGCTCGATCCTCGGCTTCGGCTTCGCGCCCTACACGGGCGGCGTCCTCTCCTTCATCGACGGGATGGGCGCGCGGCGTTTCGTGGAGCTGTGCCGCTCCCTCGAAGCCAAGCATGGTCCCCGCTTCGCTCCGCCGGAGAGCCTCCTCGCCATGGCGGAGACCGGCGAGCGCTTCTACGGCCGCCCGGCCAAGCAGGCGGCGTGACCCGGCGGCCGCGGCGGCGCGCTGGATCGCCGCCGCGGTCCCCAATCCCTCCCGGCCCCGGCCGCTCGACTGCGCGGTGGCTCGGGCCGGTGGGTCACGACTGGTCCGAAACTTCAGAATGTCGGACGTATATTTCCGCAATCGCGGCGCCGTCATCGAAGCGTCAATCGGTACAGCGCGCGCAGCTGCCGATGATATAACGATTTTTTCACGCGATTATTGAAGGTTCGCCGCGCAGCGCGAAGCTGCTTTGCGGAATGTCGGGCCATGCGCCTCTCCTTGAAAGCCCTCCTGGTCGGCCTGTTCGCGGTGCTGACCGCCGTCGCGGTGACGCAGGCCGGAGTCACCGCTTACAAGATCGCGGGCCTGGGGGCCCGGCTGCGCGACGTGACGGAGCACGCGCTCCCGTCCCTCGATGCCCTCCACACGATCAGCACGATGGTGGCCCGCTCCCGGATCCGGCAGTACCAGTGCCTCCTCGCGGAGGATGCCGAGGAGAGCCGCAAGCTCTATGCCCGCTGGGCCGAGAGTGTCACCGAGATCAAGGACGCGGCGGCGCGCTACGACGCGGCCCTCTCCAGCGAGGAGGAGCGGGCGGCCTTCCGCACCTTCGGGGCGCGGTGGCAGACCATGCTGGCCGGATGGGAGAACCTGCGCCGCATCGACCCGACGCAGCGCGACGAGATCATGCGCCGCTTCCGCGGACCGATGGCCGCCGAGTACAGGGACGCCCTCGCCGCCCTCGACGCGACGATGGCGCTCAACCGGCAATTCGCCGACCGGGCGCGCGCCGCGGCCCACGAGGCACAGGACGGCATCGCGCGGTTCGTGATCGCCGCCCTGGTCGTCGCCCTCGTCCTGGCGCTGGCGGCCTCGGCGGTGGCGGTCTGGCGCGTGGTGCGGCCGATCGGGCAGGTCACCGCGGCGATGCGGCGCCTGTCGCAGGGGGACGAGACGGTGGCGATTCCCGGGTCGGACCGGCGCGACGAGATCGGCGCCATGGCGGAGACCCTGGCGGTGTTCCGCGACAACCTCGTGCGCCGCCGGGCCCTTGAGGAGGAAGCGGAGCTCGCCCGCGCCGGCGCCGAGGCGCAGCGGCGGCAGGCGATGCGGGATCTCGCCGGCGCCTTCGAGCGGGCCGTCGGCGGCATGCTCGGCGCGGTGACGGCGGCCGCCACGGAATTGGAGGCCACGGCGCAGAGCATGACGGTCACGGCGAGCGGAGCGGCCGGACAGGCCGCGGAGGCGGCGCAGGCGGCCGAACGGGCGAGCGGGAATGTCACCGCGGTGGCCGGGGCCGCGGAGGAACTCGGCGCCTCGGTGCAGGAGATCGGGCGGCAGGTGCAGGGATCGGCGGGTCTCGCCTCGGCCGCGGTGGCGGAGGCCGGCCAGACCTCCGGCCTCGTGGCGGAGCTGCGCGACGCGGCGGGCCAGATCGGGGACGTGGTCGGGCTCATCTCCGACATCGCCGGCCAGACCAACCTCCTCGCGCTGAACGCCACGATCGAGGCGGCGCGGGCCGGCGAGGCGGGGCGCGGCTTCGCGGTCGTCGCGGCCGAGGTCAAGGAGCTCGCCAACCAGACCGCCCGGGCCACCCAGGATGTCACGAAGCAGATCGCCCGTATCCGCGGGGCGGCCGACCAGGCCGTGGCGGCGATCGGGGAGATCACCGGGCGCGTCCAGGAGATCGGCGGCGTCGCCTCCGCCATCGCCGCCTCCGTGGGCCAGCAGGGCGCCGCGACCCAGGAGATCGTGCGCAACGTCGCGCAGGCGGCGGATGGGACCACCTCCCTGTCGCGGACCATCGACCACCTCGCCGGCAGTTCCCAGGAGGCCGGCTCCGCCGCCGAGCAGGTCCTCGCCGCGGCGAGCGAACTGTCGCGGCAGGCGAACCACCTCAATTCCGAGATGTCTCGGTTCCTCGACACCGTCCGGGCCGCCTGATCCCGGCGCACCGCCATCCAGTTGAGATGAAGCCCCGGCACTCTCCCGCGAATCGATCGCGAGGGCGGGAACGATGGTGGATGCGACGCCGGGCGCCGGCCCAGGCCGGCGGGTGGTGCTGGTGACCAATCTCGCGTCGGGCGCCCTCTCGGAGCGCGGCCTCGCACCCGAGCGGCCGGCGGCCCTCCTCGCCGCGGCGGGCGTGACGGTGGTTCCGGAGCCGCGCCCCGACCTTCCCCTCCCCGACCGCCTGTCGGCCGCGGCCGCGGTGCCGGGCATCGACGCGGTCGTGGTGGCGGGCGGCGACGGTACCCTTGCCTGCGCGGCGCACCGCCTCGCGGACGGCCCGGTCCCCCTCGGCATCCTGCCCGCGGGGACCATGAACCTCCTGGCGAAGGATCTCGGGCTGCCCCTCGACCTCGAGGCCGCCGCGGCGGTGATCGCGCGAGGGCGCCCGCACGCCATCGACCTCGGCGAGGTCAACGGCCACGTCTTCGCGATCAACTCGGTCCTGGGCCTGCCGGCCCGGATGCAGCGGCACCGCGAGGCGCGCCGCGGCCGCCTCGGCCTGCGCGGCCTCCTCGACATGGCGGCGGTGCTCTGGCGGCATCTCGGCCGCTACCCCCGCATGTCCGCGCGTCTCACCGTCGGGGGCGTGACCCGGCCGGTGCGCTTCAGGACGCTGGCGATTGTGGTCGGCGACTACCGGGAGGGATTCGGTGAGGTGCTTCACCGCGCCGGCCTCGACCAGGGGCGCCTCACGCTCTACGTCATCGCCGCGCTCACGGCGCCGCGGCTGCTCCGCCTCGGCCTCGGCTTCGCCGTGGGCGAGTGGCGCCGCCATCCGGACCTCGACCGGACGGAGGCGACGGAACTGACTCTCACCGCGTCGCGCCGCCGACTGCGGGTGATGAACGACGGAGAGGTAATCCTGCTGAAGCCGCCGCTCACCTATCGGTTGCGCCCGCGAGCGCTGCGGGTCCTGGTCCCGGCCGCGGAGCGCGCCGGGTGAGGCGGATCGCGCATATCTCGGACCTGCATTTCGGCCGCACCGATCCGGCCGCGGTCGAGGGGCTGGTGGCGGAGCTGAACCGCGACCGCCCCGACCTCGTGATCGCCTCGGGCGACTTCACCATGCGGGCGCATCACCGCGAATACGCGGAGGCGCGCGCCTTCCTCGACCGACTCGCCGCGCCGGTGATCGCTGTGCCGGGCAACCACGACATCACGCCCTTCCGGCTCTGGGAGCGCTTCCTCCATCCCTTCCGCCGCTACCGCCGCCACATCGCGGCGGAGACGGAGCCGCTGTTCCAGGACGAGGAGATCGCGGTCATCTGTCTCAACACCGTGCGGACCTGGGCGCCCGAGCGCGACTGGTCACAGGGCAAGATCACCCGGGCGCAGATCCGCCGGACCGAGGCGCGCCTCGCCGCCCTGCCCGGCCACCTGTTCCGGATCGTGGTGGGACACCACCCCTTCATCCCGCCGCCCTGGGACGTGGAGGCGCGCCTCGTCGGCCGGGCGGACGAGGCGCTGGCGGCCTTCCAGCGCCATTGCGTCGGCCTCGCGCTCGCGGGCCATCTCCACCGCGGCTACTCGCGCTTCGTGGCGCCGGCGCCGTCCGGCACGCGGGCGGAGATCGATGTCAGCGAGGCGCGGACCACGGCGCAGCGTCTGCTCGCCGTGCAGGCGGGCTCCGCCACCTCCACCCGTCTGCGCGGGAACGAGCCGAACGCCTACAACCGGATCCGCGTCGAGGACGGCGCGGCGACCGTGCAGGTGCGGCTCTGGACGGGCCAAGACTGGTGCGACGCCGCCGAGGCCGGCTCGGCGCGCTGCGCCGCGCGGGAGTGACCGGCGGCGGCCGATCGCGACGCCGCGCCATGGCCCTCGGCCCGCGGGCATGGCTGCGCGCAGGGAGGCGCCGCATGCGCGCAGCCGCCAAGCCCGCGCGGTCGCGGCCGCCGGAATCGGGTGCGCCTCATCGGCTCCCAGGGCAATGCGCGAGCGCTCGCCGAATGCCATGGTGCCCATCGTCAAAGCAGTGGCATCGGCCGTATGCGAGCACCCATGTCACTCGGAATCATCAATATATCCTTCGCTGTGTGAGCTGTAATCGATTGATTTACCCCTATCATCGAGAAGGCGGTGTCCGGCGCCCGCTGCCGCGATCCGGTGCGGGTTACCATTGGAGCGCGTCTTGTCGATCGATCTCTTGTCCATCCGAAGCAAACTGGCGATCGCCTTCGCGATCCTCACCGCGCTCCTGATCGGCCTCGGCGGCCTCGGCCTGTACGGCGTGGGGCGCGTCGACGGCCTGCTGAAGGACGTGCAGCGGAACTGGCTCCCGAGCGTGCGGATCGCGGGCGAGATCGACGCGCTCACGGGGCGATACAACACCAGCCTGCTGCGGCACCTGCTGACGACCGACGAGACGGCGGCGGGCGGCGTCGAGGCGGATCTCGGGCAGCGCGGCGCCAAGCTCGACGCGGCGGCGACGCGCTATCAGCAGGTGATCAGCAGCGACGCCGAACGCGCGATCTACGACCAGTTCCGCCGGGACTGGGCGGCCTTCGTCGCGGTGGCGGGTGAGATGACGGCGCTGTCGCGGGCCGGGCGCAAGGCCGAGGCCCTCGCGCTCTACGAGGCGAAGGGGATCGGCGCTCGCCGTCAGGCCTCGGTGGCGCTCGACAGGCTGATCGCCCTGAACAACGAGGGCGCCGCCCGCGCCGAGACCGACGCGAATGCCGTCTACGGCGAGGTCCGGATGCTGGTCGTCGCGGCGGCCATCGGGGCGATGCTGCTCGCGACGGGCCTCGCCGCCCTCATCACGCGGGGGATCTCGCGCGGCATCGACTCGGTGCTCCGCCCGATGCAGGCCCTGGCGGAGGGCGACCTCTCCGTCGCGGTGCCGCAGCCGGGGCGCCGCACGGAGATCGGCCGCATCGCCGCCGCCGTGCAGGTGTTCAAGGAGGCGCTGCAGCGGGCGCGGGCGCTGGAGCGCGAGAGCGAGGCCGCGCGGGCCGGGGCCGAGGCGCAGCGCCGGGCGGCGATGCGCGACATGGCGGACGGGTTCGAATCCGCGGTGGGCGGCATTCTCGGGACGGTCACGGCCGCCGCGGCGCAGCTCGAAGCGACGGCGGGCGGGATGAGCCGCACCGCCGGCGAGACCGCTCTCCGCTCCGCGACCGTGGCTGCCGCCGCCGAGGAGACGGCCACCAACGTCACCACGGTCTCGGCCGCGACGGAGGAACTCGGGGCCTCAGTGCAGGAGATCGGCCACCAGGTCCACGGCTCCGCCGAACTGGCGCGGGCGGCCGTGACCGAGGCGAGCCAGACCGCCGAGGTGGTGCGGGACCTGAGCCGGGCGGCGTCGCAGATCGGCGACGTTGTGGCGATGATCTCCGCCATCGCGGGTCAGACCAACCTCCTCGCCCTCAACGCGACGATCGAGGCCGCCCGGGCCGGCGAGGCCGGGCGGGGCTTCGCCGTCGTCGCGGCCGAGGTCAAGGAACTCGCCTCCCAGACCGCCCGGGCGACGGACGAGATCACCGGCCAGATCGCCCGGATCCAGGGCTCGACCGGCGAGGCCGTGTCGGCCATCGACCGGATCACCGGCGTGATCGAGCGGATGAGCGCCGTCACGGGCTCGATCGCCGCGGCGGTGGAGGAGCAGGGCGCGGCGACGCAGGAGATCGTCCGCACCATCTCGCAGGCGGCCGCGGGGACGCAGGACGTCACCGCGACCATCGGCACCGTCGCGCTGGCGGCGGAGGAGACGGGCGCGGCCGCCACGCAGGTGCTCGCCTCGGCCTCCGACCTGTCGCAGCAGGCCGAGCGCCTCCGCCGCGAGGTCACGCAGGTGCTCGCGGCGGTGCGGGCGGCCTGACCCGGGTCAGCCAAGCGCGGCCGTCACCTCGATCTCGACCCTCATCTCCGGCCGCAGCAGGCCCGCCACGACGAGGAGCGTCGCGGCGGGCCTCGCCGCACTCATCACCCGCCCGGCGACCGCCAGCACCGCCTCCGCATCCGCCCTGTCCGTCACGTAGTAGGTCGCGCGCACCACCTGCTCCAGGGACGAGCCCGCCTCGTCCAGCACCGCCGCGATGGTCCGCCAACAGGCCTCGGCCTGGGCGCCCGCCCCTTCCGGCATGGTCATGGCGGCGTAGTCGTAGCCGGTCGTCCCGGCGACGAAGACGAAGCCGCCCTCGATGACGGCGCGGGAATAGCCGTAATCCCGCTCGAAGGACGAGCCCCCGTCGATCCGCCGCCGCATGTCGCCCTCCCGATCCGTCAGGAGGATCATAGCGCGCGGATCGGCCGGTCCCGCATCGGCTCGCGGCACCCTCCCGTCGCTCGCAGGGCCTCGCGCGGTGGGAGTCGTGATGTCGGAATTCGCCCGCTCGGCGAGCGGGCGAGGTCATGCGCCTCATCCAGGGCGGCACCGAAACCCCGCGGCGCGGAACCGCCGCCGGTGCGCCGGCGCACTGCCAGACCGCCGCGCTTGGCGCACACCCTCCGTCAGCGCCGGCGGCTCAGCGGTTCACCACAGCACCAAGCATGGCTTTTTCAGGGAACCGAAGTCCTCGTCGGACATTCTTAACTGCAAAGGTAATTGCTGAGGTAAGGCTCCCAGCCATGAAGATCTTCGCCACCGCCCTCGCGGGCGTCCTCGGTGCCTGCGTGCTCGCCTCGGCCCCCGTCAAGGCGGCTCCCTACGACCCGTTCGACGTCAACCCGGGCGAGGAGTACTACTCCAGCCGCGGCTATGGCGGGCAGGTCTACGCGCCCCCCTCCTACGGCCAGGGTCAGGCCGCGGGCAGCACCGATCAGGCCCAGGTCGCGCCGATCCCCCGGGAGCTCGTGCCCTTCACCGGCAGCTACGCCCCGGGGACGATCGTGGTCTCGACGGCGGAGCGCCGACTCTACCTCGTGGTCGGTGACGGGATGGCGATCCGCTACGGCGTCGGCGTCGGCCGTCCCGGCTTCACGTGGTCGGGCACCAAGACGATCGTCGCCAAGCGCGAGTGGCCGTCCTGGACGCCGCCGAAGGAGATGATCGCCCGCCGCCCCGACCTGCCGCGCTACATGGCCGGCGGCATCGACAATCCGCTGGGCGCCCGCGCCATGTATATCGGCGGCACGCTCTACCGGATCCACGGCTCGAACGAGCCGGACACGATCGGTCAGGCGGTGTCCTCGGGCTGCATCCGCATGACGAACGACGACGTGACCGACCTCTACGAGCGCGTGAAGGTCGGCGCGAAGGTCATCGTCCTCAATTAACACGGCTTTCAGGGCCGCGAGAGGAGGGCCGCCGCGGGGCGGCCCTCGTCGCGTTCAGGGCACCACGCGGCCCGGGGCCGGGGACTGCGGCGGGCTGAACGGGGCGATCGGCAGGTCGCAGAAGCAGCGCGCCCCGAGCGGGCGCGGCCCCGGCAGCGGGCAGGAATAGGGATGCGGGCCCGAGAGGCCGGGCTGGATGGCGTCGCAATTGTAGCCCGCGGGAACCGGCCGGGCCGGGCGGTGACGCCGCGGCGGCGGAGGGGCGTATTCGTCGGCGTCGTAGGGCTGGGCGGCGGCCGGGCCGGCGAGGCCCCCCGCCATCAGGACCGCCGAGGTCAGACACGCGCGAACGAACCGTCGCATCACTGCGTTTCTCCGTCAGGGTGCGCGCCCCGGGCCCGGGACGGCGCGGGCGGGCATCGGTAGCCCATGCGCGAATCCGCGGCAACGCGGCCTTGCACCAGCGGAGGCAGGCCATGACCGATCCGGGCCAGTGGCAGCGCAGCGTGGATGCCATCCTCGCCCTCGTGGACGAGATCGCGCGGCTGTCGCCCGACTGCGCGGACCGCGCCATGCGGATCGCGCGGCTCGTGCGGGACCTCGAACCGCCCGCGGGCGAGGAACGGGCGCGGCCGCCCGAATCGGACGAGGAGGCGGAGACCGACGTGGGCCCGCTGACCCGTCCCTCCTGGCGCGACGGGTCCGCCGACGCCTGAACGCGAACGGCCGCGCCTCCTCGAAAGCGCGGCCGCACGAGCCGATCCTGGACGGGGAAGACCCCCGGCGGGCGGTCAGCCCACGTTGTGCGTGTTCTGGTTGAACTCGTTGGCGGCCGACTTCGCCTGGTCGACACCCTGCTGCATCGCGGCCTTCGCGTTCTCGGCGCCCTGCTGCATGGCCGACTGGGTCATGCTGCCGAACTCCTTGGCCTGCGACTGGATCGCCGCGAACTGGCTGCGGATGAACTCGGCCTGGTGCTGCATCGCCTCCTGAACGTCGCGCGAGCGGACGAGCTTCTGGGCGAGGTCGAAGGCCGCGTTCACGTTCTGCTCGGCGAACGAGAAGCTGCGGGTCGACAGGGTCTGGGCGTTGCTGCGGGCGGCCTCGGCCGACCCCTGGAGCGTGTCGGCGGTCTTGCGCGCGGCGCTGATGAACGAGTCGAACGCCTTGCGGGCCTGCTCGACGCTCTTCTCCGCGAAGTCGCGCATCTCGGTCGGGATCTCGTAGTTCGGGGTCGTGCTCATGTTCGTCTCCTCTCTTGTCGTCCGGCACAGCCGTCCCCGCACCCGCGGCATGGGCGTTGTGCACTGCACAATACCACATCGCCCGCCGGATGCCAGGTCGGGCGGGTCCGTTAAGGTTAATAGCTGTTTAACGCGCGGGCTGCGCATTCCGTGCCCGTGCCAGGGCGTTTCATTTCCGTTAAATCTGACGAGGCCGATTGTGGCGGGGCGGCGAATCGCCCGATTCGATGGGATCGGGTGGGTTGGGGAGAAATGGTGGTCGAAGACGCGCTGTTCGAGGCCAGGATCGCCGCGCTGAAGGAGCTTCCCGCCCTACGGAGGCTGGTATCCGGCCGCGCTCTCGCGTGTCTCCTGATCGACGAAGCGGTCGCGCGTGTTCTCTACGCCACCCCTGCGGCGATGGGTCTCCGCGCCGCCATCAGCGATCCCGAAGGCCGGATCGACCCCGATCTCGAGTTGCCGCGTCAGCTGCGCGGGCTGCGGCATCTCGCTCCGGACGGGGAGAAGCCCCGCCTGTCGCGCCTGCGCGTCGATCCCGGGCGCCTGATCCCTCCCCTCGTCTGCGCCTGCCTCGTGGCGACGCTCGGAGATGGGCGGCGCTGCCTCGCGGTGATCCCGATCGATCCCGTGCCGAACCTGCGGCCCCGCCGCCGGCCGCTTCCGGCCGGCCGCCCGTCCCAGCCCGCGGCGCCGGCAGCCAATGCGGCGGGCCCCACGGTCCGCTTCCTGTGGCGCAGCGATGCGGAGGGGCGGATCGCCGAGGTGACGGACGCGCTCGTGGAGATTCTCGGGACCAGTCCGGTCGGCGAAACGTGGTTCGACCTCCTCGGCCACGCCACGGTGGCGCCGGACCGGGGCCTCGCCGAGGTGCTGGAGGCGCGCCGGACCTTCCGCGCCGTGCCGGTGCTGTGGCGGCTCGGCGAATCCGGGCAGGGCGTCGCGATCGACCTGTCGGGCACGCCGCGGCTCGGAGAGGGCCGCGCCTTCGCGGGCTTCAGCGGCTTCGGCGTCATCCATCCGGACCGGCGCGCGGCCATGCCGGCGCGCCCGCCGAGCGCCCCTCAGGGGGCGGAAGCGCCACCCCGTCCGAGCCTGCGGGAGCGGGCCGCCGCGGTGATGGCGATCGGGCGCAACGCTCCGCCGCGCGACGCCGGGCCCGGGGATGCCCCGGTCCCCGACCTCCCCGCCTTCGCGTCGCTGGCCGGGGCCACGATCGCGGGCTTTGCCGGCATGATGGCCTCGGCGCCCCTCAACCCGTTCGGGCTCGGCTGGCCCTTCCCGGGCGAGACACATCCCGACGCGGCCACGACCGGCGGGACCCGGGAATCTCCCCGCGCCGCGCCGGAGGTTGCCGCGGAGCCGGCCGGCACGGCCACGGCCGCCGCGCCCGGCGAGGCGCTCGCACGGCCGCCGGGCGCGGGAGACGGGGAGGCGGCAGCGCCCGAGGCGCCCGCCCCGGATCCGGCCGCGCGCGCGCCTCTCACCGGAAACCAGCTGTCGCTGAACGAGCACGCCGCCTTCCGCGAGATCGCCCGGGCGCTGGGCGCGCGCTTCGCCGGCGACCCGCCCGATCTTCCGGACGACGAGAACGAGGCGCCGCGGCGGGGCGGCGCCGTGACCCCGTTCCGCTCCCTAGCGATCGCCCGGCAGGCGGAGCGGGGGCCGGCCGCGCTCGGCGAGACGGCGCGCCTGCTCGACCGGCTGCCGGTCGGGATCCTGGTCCATCGGGGCGAGGAGGTGCTCCTCGCCAACCGGGCGCTGCTGGCGCTCGCCGATTACGAGAGCGCCGAAGCCCTGGCCGAGGCCGGCGGTGCGGGCGTGCTGTTCCGGGGCCGCGCCCCGGCGGACCTGCCGGCGGTGGAGGGCGGCCACCCGGTGGTGCTGGCGCGTCGCGATGGCGGCGCGGTGCCGGTCGCCGTCACGCTCACCACCCTCGATTGGGCGGGCGCCCCGGCGAGCCTGCTGCTCCTGCGCCGCCTGCCGGAGGCGGACCCGGCCCGGGATCTGGCGGCGACCGAGATGGCGCGGGCGCGGCAGGAGGCGACCCTGCGCGAGATGGAGGCCGTCCTCGACGCGGTGACGGATGGGGTGGCGACCCTCGACGCGCGCGGCCGGATCCTGTCGCTGAACAAGCGCGCGCGCGCCCTGTTCGGCCTGGAGCCGCGGGAGGTGACGGGCGACGAGCTGACGGCGCTGTTCGTGCCGGAGGGGCGTCCCGCCATCCGCGCGGCGCTGGAGCGCGCCCGCGGGGGCGAGCCGTCCGGCACCGAGGTGGCGGCGGAGAACGGCGAGCGGATCCTGGCGCTGACCCTCGCCCGCGTGGGACAAGGGGAGCAGGCCCGCATCTCCGCGCTGATCCGCGACGTCTCGGCGGCGCGGCGCACGGAGGCTGAACTCCTGCGCGCCAAGCGCGCCGCCGAGACCGCGAGCAGCCACAAGTCGGACTTCCTGGCCACGATCAGCCACGAGATCCGCACGCCGCTCAATGCCATCCTGGGCTTCACGGAAGTCATGATGGAGGAGCAGTTCGGGCCGATCGGCAACGAGCGCTACCGGGATTACCTTCGCGACATCCGCAGCTCCGGCGAGCACGTGGTCAGCCTCGTGACCGACCTCCTCGACCTCGCCAAGATCGAGGCGGGGCGATTCGACCTGAGCTTCACCGGCGTGGTGCTGAACGACCTCGTGTGGGCGAGCGTCTCCCTGATGCAGGCCCAGGCCGCCCGCCAGCGGGTGGTGGTGCGCACGAGCTTCGCCGCGGACCTGCGGCCCGTCCTCGCCGACGAGCGTTCCCTGCGCCAAGCGGCGCTCAACCTCATCGCGAACGCCATCACCTTCACGGATGCGGGCGGGCAGGTGATCGTGTCGACGGCGATGACCGACCGGGGCGGCGTGGCCCTGCGGGTGCGCGACACGGGTATCGGCATGACGCCGGACGAGATCGAGACCGCGCTCCAGCCCTTCCGGCAGGTGGCGACGGCCCAGAACCGCCGTGGCCGGGGCACCGGGCTCGGGCTGCCCTTGACCAAGGCCCTGGTCGAGGCCAATCGCGGCGCCCTGCGGGTGACGAGCCGCAAGAACGAGGGCACCCTCGTCGAGGTGCTGTTCCCTCCGGCGCGGGTGCTGGCGGGGTGAGGCGCGGGCAGCACTGCTGCCGTCGATGCCCGCGGATGGGTTGCCGCAAGGGTCGCCGGTGATCCGCGACGATCTGCAAACAAAATTCCGAAAGTACCTCTTGAACGGGCAAGCAGCGCCCCCACCTCATCGCTCGCCAAGGCTGAAGAGCTTGGCATAGCGGGCGCCGGTTCCTGGCCGGCGCTCTCATATCCATGTTGCTCAACGGAGGATGTGGCTATGAGGTACGATCTTTCTCCCCTGTATCGTTCGACCGTCGGGTTCGATCGCCTGTTCGACTTGATCGATCAGGCCGCGCGCGTCGAGTCCCTGGCCGGCTGGCCGCCCTACGACATCGAGAGGACGGGTGAGGACCGTTACCGCGTGAGCATGGCGGTGGCGGGCTTCACCCCGGACGAACTCGAGGTGACGCAGGCAGACACGACCCTGATCGTGGCGGGGCGCAAGCCGGAGCCCGAGGGCGAGAGCCGTCACCTGCACCGCGGCATCCCGGGCCGCGCGTTCCGCCAGACCTTCAACCTCGCCGATCACGTGAAGGTCACGGGCGCGTCCCTGGAGAACGGCCTGCTGGTGATCGACCTCGTGCGCGAGGTGCCGGAGGCCCTCAAGCCGCGGCGCATCGCGATCGGGACCGGGTCGCCGGCGCTTCCGGAGCGTCGGGCGGAGCCCGCGCGGCTCGTCGCCGAGGCCGCGTGAGGTCGGCCCCGTTCGGCGAAATCACGGCACGGAAACACGGAGAGAGACGATGGCTGTGAAGGATCTGATCCCGTGGCGCAGCGGTCGCAACGCGGCCGCCTCGCCGCTCCAGGGCTCCGAGGTGAGCCCGTTCCTCGCCCTGCACCGGGAGGTGAACCGGCTGTTCGACGACGTGTTCAACCGGTTCGACGCGGGAGCGCCCTCGCTGCTCGGGCCCCTCTCGACCTGGCCGACCATCGAGGTGAGCGCCACCGACGCGGAGGTGCGCGTCTCGGCGGAACTGCCGGGTCTGGAGGACAAGGACGTCGAGGTCCTGGTGGACGACGACGTGCTGACCCTGCGGGGCGAGAAGAAGGCCGAGACCGAGCGGAAGGAGCGCGGCTTCACCGAGCGCGTCTACGGCCGGTTCGAGCGGGTGATCGCCCTGCCCTTCCCGGTCGAGGAGGACAAGGCGCAGGCCAGCTTCCGCAACGGGGTTCTGACGGTGACCCTGCCGAAATCCGCCAAGGCGGAGGATCGCGCCAAGCGCGTCCCGGTCAACGGCCGGGAGGCGGCGCGGGCCTGAGCCCGGCACCCGGCGCGCCCGGACGGGCGCGCCGGCTCTCGTGCTCACCTTGGGGTCAAATCCCGATCCTCCTGACCATCCCGAGGGCCGCGCAGGTGTTGTGAGCGGCCTTTCGCCTGTCGGCCCGAAGCGGACGTCCCGCAACCGACCCAGGCTGGACGAACATCCGTCTTCGTTCTTCTCCCAGAAGCAGACCTTGGGACCGCATCATTGCCAGGGAGCGCTGCCCAAAGGTTAGGCCGGACCTACGCACTCGCCGTATCCAGTCCTCCGCGTGCATTGCGCCGGATGACCTGCGGCGGCTGCCCGAACGCCCTAAGGAAGGCCCGGCGCATCCGATTGCGGTCTGCGAAACCGGTCTGGTCGGCGACGGCGTCGATGGGATGCCGGCTGCGCTCCATCAAAACCCGCGCGGCCTCGACGCGCAGGTTCTCGACCGCCTTGGCCGGCGACTGGCCAGTTTCGGCACGGAAGACGCGGCTGAACTGGCGAGGGCTGAGATGCGCGGCTTCCGCCAGTTCCTCGACCGATAGCGGCCGGTGCAGGTTCCGCTTGGCATAGGTCAGGGCCGCCTGGATCCGGTCCGACTTCGCGTCGAGGTCGAGCAGGGTCGAAAACTGCGACTGGCCCCCTGCCCGGCGGTGGTAGAGCACGAGCTTCTTGGCGATCTCCTTCGTCACCTCGTGGCCGAGATCCGCCTCGATCAGGGCAAGAGCGAGGTCGATACCGGCACTCATCCCCGCCGATGTCCAGATCGGGCCGTCGTTGATGAAGATGCGGTCCGCGTCGGCCGAGCACTTCGGGAACTGGTTCTGCAACGCGTGGGCGTGCATCCAGTGCGTCGTGACACGCCGGCCGTCGAGCAGGCCGGCCTCGCCGAGAACGAAGGCTCCGGTGCAGATCGCAGCGATGCGCCGGGCCTGAGCAGCCGCGCGCTGAACGAGGGCGACGAGGCCCGGCGTCGACGGGCGTACGAACGTACCGCCGCCGACGACGAGGGTATCGAAGGGCGTCTGGCCGAACGCCTCGGTCTCCACGTTCATGCCGGCCGATGTGCGGACCGGCCCTCCGTGCTCGGAGACGAAGTGGATGTCGTAGGTCGCTTCGTCCGCCGCGAGGTTCGCGACCTCGAAGGCCGGCACGGCCGCCAGCGCCATCATCGAGTAGTCCGGATAGACGACGAAGCCGACGCGCTGCATGCCTGTCTTCCATGTCCTGAATCGACGCAAGTATGACATTTGTGCCGCGTCCAGGCAAGGATAGCTTTCTCCCATCGAACGCCGCCCGCCAGGTGGCGCGCAGGACGAGGAGAACGACGATGACGATCGAATCCAGTAAAGGCCTTGCCGTCGTGACCGGCGCGTCCGCCGGCATCGGCGCGATCTACGCCGACCGTCTCGCCAAGCGGGGATATGACCTGCTGCTGGTTGCCCGCAACGGGGAGCGGCTGCAGGCGCTGGCCGACCGCTTGGCCCGGGAGACCGGGCGCAAGGTCGAGCCGTTCAGGGCCGACCTGGGCCGCAGGGAGGATCTCGCGCGCCTGGAGGCTCGGCTGCGCGAGGACGCGAGCATCACCATGCTGGTCAACAACGCCGGCATCGGCTCCGTCGCGTCGATCCTCCAGGCCGACGTGGAGACGATGGACGCGATGATCCAGCTCAACATCACCGCGCTGACCCGCCTGACCTTCGCGGTCGCTCCGGCTTTCGTGGCGCGCGGATCGGGGACCATCGTCAACATCTCGTCCGTCGTCGGCATCGCCGTCGAGGTGCTCAACGGCGTCTACAGCGCCTCGAAATCCTACGTCCTCAGCTTGGGCCACTCGCTCCAGAAGGACCTCGCGGACAAGGGCGTGCGCGTCCAGACCGTGCTCCCCGGCGCGACGGCGACCGAATTCTGGGATGTCGCCGGTTACGCGGCGCAGAAGACGTCCGCGATCACCATGTCGGCGGCCGATCTGGTCGACGCGGCGTTGGCCGGTCTCGATCAGGGCGAGCTCGTCACCATCCCGGGCCTGCAGGATGTCGGCGACTGGACGCGCTGGGAGGCGGATCGCCGCGCGATCTCCGCCAAGTTCAACAACGCCAAGCCTGCGGCGCGCTACGGTCTCGCGGCCGCGGACGCGGCCTGAACTCCGAGGGGAACCCATGCCGTACCTTCAGCTTGACGTGACCGGCCCGCATTCCGTGGCATCCAAGAAGCGCCTCGCGGCGCTGATGAGCCGGACCTACGCGGAGATGATGTCGGTCGACATCCGGCGGATCAGCGTCGCCATCCGCGAACTCGGCGAGGGCGGCGTGTGGCGGATAGCGGACGCCGGCGGCGAGCCGGTGCCGGTCTCCGTGATGATGCTGGACATCCGCAAGGGGCGGCCGGCCGAGTTGCGGATGGCGGTTGCCAAGGCGCTGTGCGCCCACTGCACCGAGATCCTTGGCCTGCGCGAGGATCGCCTCAACGTGGAGTTCACGCAGCATTCGGGCGACGAGATGTATCACCCGGCTCTCGGGGGCTACAGCCCCGAGTGGTCACCGGATGAGCGATGACCGATTGTGCGCTCGGTTCTGAGCGCACGCGGATGCCCGTACTCCACATCGATCTCGGACTGCCGTACAGCCGCCCGAGCCGGACCGACCGCCCCTTGGCCCCGCTGATTGCGGGTCGAGCGCAGTCGCCCCATTGAGCGATTGCGGCCCGAGAGCCCATGATCGAAACCTCAAGCGACGAAGAACGAGGAGTGTCCCATGCCATTAGCGCGCATTGATCTCGCCAAGGGCAAGCCTGCCGAGTACCGCCGCGTAATTGGTGAGGTCGTCTACGCCGCCATGCTCGACGCGCTGAATGTACCCAAGGACGACCGCTTCCAGATTATCAACGAGCATGAGCCGGAAAATTTCGTCATCGACCCGAGTTATCTCGGCATTCATCGGACGCGAGACTGTGTTGTCATCCAGCTCACCCTCAATGCGGGGCGCGGAATCGAGCAGAAGCGAGCCTTCTACAGGGCTGTTGCGGATGGCTTGCACGAGCGGCTGAACCTGCGCCGCGAGGACGTGTTCATCAGCCTCGTCGAGGTCGCCAAGGAAAACTGGTCCTTCGGCAACGGCGAGGCCCAGTACGCGACGTGATCGAATGCTGCGTTCTCCGTTCCACGCGGGCCGCACGATCGAGCGGCCAAGGTCCGGCCGCCCGTGCGTCCTGGGACCGGAGAGCGTCTACCAAGGGGTGTGCGTCGGGGATGTCCGCTTCGGTGCTGGGTTTGCGCCGAAGCGGAATGGGAGGAAACCACACAACCCGGCCGCCAGCCTCCGTCCCAACAGCCTGGAAGCAGACCTTCCCAGGGTCTGCAACAGGTCGGCAGCGGCCTCTCCAACGGCCAAGCTGATCGGGTTTTGACCCTAGCTCCCTCCCCCGGATCGGCGCTAGATGGGTGCGCTGCGGCGCGGCGCGTCCGAGGCCGCCGGAAACAAGAGCCGATGCCGATCCGCCGCCTGCTCTGCGTCGCCCTCGCGACCCTCCTCGCCGCCCCGGCCGCGGCGCAGGAGATCCCGCTCGCCCTCCTCACCGAGCGCGCCGGCCCGCTCGCCGCCTCGGGCACGCCGCTGGCCAACGGCTTCTCGGACTACTTCGCCATGCTCAACCAGCGCGACGGCGGGCTCGGCGGGCACAAGGTCGTCGTCACCGAGTGTGAGACCGGCGGCAGCCCGGAGGCGGGCCTGGCCTGCTACGGGGCGGCCCGCGAGCGCGGCGCCGTCGCCGTCAACCCGGGTGCGGCGGACGTTGCCCTGGCCCTGCTCGGCCCGAGCACCACCGACCGCCTCCCTCTCGTCTCGGCGGCGGCCGGACCCGCCCTGGCCGCGGCCGGTCTCTCCTTCCCGTACGCCTTCGCGCCCCCGGCCACGGCCTGGGACGGGCTCACGGTCGCCCTCGCCTCGCTGATCGCCGGGCCGGAGGGCCTCGAGGGGCGGCGCGTCGCCTACCTGTACCGGGACAGTCCGGCGGGCCGGGATCCCTTGCCCGTCATGGAGGCGCTAGCGGAGGAGTTGCATTTCACCCTGCGCAGCTACGCGCTGCCCGACGCGGGCGAGGCTCAGGACGTCTGGCGCACCGTCAGGGCGGCCGCGCCGGAGGTGGTGATGCTCGACGGGACGGCCGGGCTGGCGGGCGACCCGGTGGCGGAGGCCGTGGCGGCCGGAATCGCGCCCGGGAGCATCCTCGCCCTCGCCGGGATCGACGACGAGGCCCTGCGCCGGGCCGGCGCCGCGGCCCGCGGCCTGCGGGCGATCACGTGGCACGGCGTCACCGATAGCTTCCCGGCCTTCGATCAGATCGACCTCCTCGCCATCGACGCGGGCCTGTCGCGCACCGAGAAGGACGAGGCCACCGGGATCCTCTACGCCCGTGGCGTCTACGCGGCCGTGGTGCTCGCGGAGGGTGTCCGCAACGCCCTGCGCGCCGGTGCGGGCGAAAGGCTCGACGGGGAGGCGGTGCGCCGCGGCCTCGAGCGCGTGAACCTCGACGGGGCGCGCTGGAAGGAACTCGGCCTGACCGGCTTCGCGGCGGCGCTCCGGCTCTCCTGCGCCGATCACAGCGGCCACCTCGCCGGCCTCGTGCTGCAGTGGAGCGGCGCCAAGTGGGTGCAGGTCAGCGACAAGATCGCGCCCCTGCGCCAGCGCCTGCGGCCCCGGCTCGACGCCGCCGCCAGCGAGGTGGTGGCCAAGGGCCTCGACGGCCGGCCCTGGCCGGAGCGGCCGGAACCCTGCGCGCGGTCCTGACGGGGAAACGCCGCGGCGCAGGGCTGGCGCGGCGGGCGAAACCCGCTATCCAACGGGTATCGTCGCCGGGAACCACCGATCAGGGCGGACCGGCCGCAGAGAGGAATCGCCCCCGCGATGTCGACCACAGCCCCCGCCCGGCCCGCCGGGACCGATACCCTGTCCTCGGCGAACCCGACCATCGCCGCCTACGACACCAAGGCGCGCATCCGCGCCATCGTGGGCTCGTCGTCGGGCAACCTCGTCGAGTGGTACGACTTCTACGCCTATGCGTTCACGGCGATCTACTTCAAGGACGCGTTCTTCCCCGGCGCCGACCCAACGGTCCAACTCATCAACACCGCGGCGGTCTTCGCCATCGGCTTCCTGATGCGGCCGATCGGCGGCTGGCTGTTCGGTCGGATCGCCGACCGGCTCGGCCGCAAGAACGCGATGCTGATCTCCGTCCTGATGATGTGCCTCGGCTCGCTGGTGATCGCGGTGCTGCCGACCTACGGCCAGATCGGGATCCTGGCGCCGGTGCTGCTCCTCCTCGCCCGCATGGCGCAGGGGCTCTCGGTCGGCGGCGAGTACGGGACCAGCGCCACCTACATGAGCGAGGTCGCCCTCAAGGGAAAGCGCGGATTCTACGGCTCCTTCCAGTACGTGACCCTGATCGGCGGCCAACTCCTCGCCTCGCTCGTCGTCGTGCTGATCACGCTCGCCCTCTCCGACAAGGAGATGAGCGTCTGGGGCTGGCGCATCCCGTTCCTGATCGGCGCGCTCGCGGCGATCGTGGCCCTCTACCTGCGGCGCTCGCTGCACGAGACTTCGACGGCCGAGACCCGTGGCGCGCGCGAGGCCGGGAGCATCGCGGCGCTCTGGCGCCACCACCGCCGCGCCTTCCTGACGGTGCTGGGCTATACCGCCGGCGGCTCGCTGATCTTCTACACCTTCACCACCTACATGCAGAAGTACCTCGTCAACACCGCACATATGGACAAGAAGACCGTCAACTACGTGATGACGGCGGTTCTGTTCACCTACATGGTGGTGCAGCCGCTGTTCGGGATCTTCGCCGACCGGTTCGGCCGCAAGACCGCGATGCTGATCTTCGGCGCCTCGACCACGCTGCTGACCGTGCCGCTGATGCACGCGATCGGCGGCGCCAAGGACCCGGTCACCGCCTACCTGCTGATCACCGCGGCCCTGCTCTGCGTGTCCTTCTACACCTCGATCAGCGGGCTGGTGAAGGCCGAGATGTTCCCGGCCGAGGTGCGGGCGCTGGGCGTCGGCCTGTCCTACGCCATCGCCAACGCGGCCTTCGGCGGCTCGGCCGAGTTCGTGGCCCTGTCCTTCAAGGACTGGGGCGTCGAGACCTGGTTCTTCTGGTACGTCACCATCATGTGCGCGATCGCCTTCCTGACCTCGCTGCAGATGCCCGACAGCCGGCGCTCCGGCTACCTGCAGGGCGACGGCACCGCCTGAGGCGCGGGAGGGGGTGAACCGCGGCCGCGGCAGGGCGTTGACCCGGGACAGTCCCGTCGTCGAGGCCCTTCGCGATGCGCAATCTTCCCGTTCTCGCCCTCGTTCTCCTCGCGACCGGCCTCGGTGCCGGTCCGCTCGCCGCCCAGACGGCGGATCCGGGCACCACCGCTCCGGACACCGGCGCCTCCGATGCCGGCAGCACCGGCTCGGTGAACCGCAGCATCACGGCGAGCGGACAGACCAAGCCCCCCGGTCGCGCTGCCGCGCCGCAGGATCCGACCCAGCAGCCCGACCGGGTGAAGGAGATCAACCGCAAGGTCGATACCGGAATCTGCATCGGCTGCGACTGACCCCGGACCGCGATCCCTCCCCGCGCGTGCCGGGAGGGGCCGCCTCGCGCGGCTGTGCTCCGAAAGGCGTTAGACGGAAGAATCCGTTGCAGGCAGGCCGGTCGCCGGATTAACTCCTCTCCACAAGCACCGGCGCCCCGCGGGATGATCCGGTCAAGGTGAGGAGAGGGAGAGCGCCATGTCGCAGCGGATCGTTGCCGTGCCGGCGGCCGTGCGTGAGCGAGCTTTCGTGGACGAGGCGAAGTATCGCGAGTGGTACACCGCGTCGATCAACGATCCTGTGAGTTTCTGGGGCGAGCACGGCAAGCGGATCGACTGGTTCAAGCCCTATACGCAGGTCAAGGATACCAGCTTCGGCCCGGGAAATGTTTCGATCCGCTGGTTCGCCGATGGTGTGACCAACGTCGCGCACAATTGCATTGACCGCCATCTGGAAACGCGTGGCGATCAGGTCGCGATCATCTGGGAAGGCGACGACCCGTCGGAATCCCGCAAGATCACCTACCGCGAGTTGCACGCCGAAGTCTGCCGGATGGCGAACGTCCTGCGCAACCGCGGGGTCGGCAAGGGCGACCGGGTGACGATCTACCTGCCGATGATCCCCGAGGCTGCCTTCGCGATGCTGGCCTGCGCGCGCCTCGGCGCCATCCACTCGATCGTGTTCGGCGGCTTCTCGCCGGATTCGCTCGCCGGGCGCATCGAGGGCTGCGGGTCGAAGCTGGTGATCACGGCCGACGAGGGCCTGCGCGGGGGCCGCAAGGTGCCGCTGAAGGCCAACGTGGACGCCGCCATCGCGCGCCTGCCCGAGGACAGCGTCGACCACGTCGTCGTCGTGCGCCGCACGGGCGGCAGCGTGGCGATGGATCCGGTCCGCGACGTCTACTACGACGCGGCCGCCGCCCAGGTCACCGACGAGTGCCCGGTCGAGCACGTCGAGGCCGAGCACCCGCTCTTCCTCCTCTACACGTCGGGCTCGACCGGCCAGCCGAAGGGTGTCGTCCACACCACGGGCGGCTACCTCGTCTACGCCTCGATGACCCACCAATACGTGTTCGACTACCACGACGGCGACGTCTACTGGTGCACGGCCGATGTCGGCTGGGTCACGGGCCATTCCTACATCGTCTACGGTCCGCTCGCGAACGGCGCCACGACCCTGATGTTCGAGGGCATCCCGACCTACCCGTCGATCTCCCGGTTCTGGGACGTGGTCGACAAGCACCAGGTCAGCATCTTCTACACCGCCCCGACCGCGATCCGCTCGCTGATGGGCGCGGGCGAGGAGCCGGTGCGCCGAACCTCGCGCAAGTCCCTGCGCGTGCTCGGGTCGGTGGGCGAGCCGATCAACCCGGAGGCCTGGGAGTGGTACTACCGGGTGGTCGGCGAGGAGCGCTGCCCGATCGTCGACACGTGGTGGCAGACCGAGACCGGCGGCATCCTGATCACGCCGCTGCCCGGCGCCACCGCCCTCAAGCCGGGCTCGGCCACACTGCCCTTCTTCGGCGTCAAGCCCGTGGTGGTCGACGGCGAGAACAAGGTCCTGGAGGGCGCCTGCGAGGGCAATCTCTGCCTCGACGATTCCTGGCCCGGCCAGATGCGCACGGTCTGGGGTGACCACGAGCGCTTCGTCCAGACCTACTTCTCGACCTTCCCGGGCCGCTACTTCTCGGGCGACGGCTGCCGCCGCGACGAGGACGGCTACTACTGGATCACCGGCCGCGTCGATGACGTCATCAACGTCTCGGGTCACCGGATGGGCACGGCCGAGGTGGAGTCCTCGCTCGTCGCGCATCCGAAGGTCTCGGAGGCCGCGGTGGTGGGCTATCCCCACAGCCTCAAGGGCCAGGGCATCTACGCCTACGTCACGCTGATGCAGGGCGAGGAGCCGACCGAGGAGCTGCGCAAGGAACTCGTCGCCTGGGTGCGCCGGGACATCGGGCCGATCGCGTCGCCGGACCTGATCCAGTTCGCCCCGGGCCTGCCCAAGACCCGCTCGGGCAAGATCATGCGCCGCATCCTGCGCAAGATCGCGGAGGACGACTTCTCCACCCTCGGCGACACCTCGACGCTCGCGGATCCGGGCGTGGTCGACGACCTGATCGAGAACCGCCAGAACCGGGCCTGAGGCCGGCGGCCCGCGGCGCGCCCGCGGGCCGACCCCGGCGTCCCGGCGCGGCGGCCGCATCCGCTACAACCTTCGTCGCATGCGGCGGGTTTGCGAGACTATCCCGTCTGTTCAACCCGCCCATCTTCGGCCAAAGCCTGCACCGGGACGTCGATCCAAAGACGACACGCGCGGCGCGCGCTCTCCGGCGCGAAATCCGGCAGGAGCGGCGGCCGCGTGCAACCGATAGCGAGGGAGGTCATCGCCATGTCCGGACCGGACGCATCGCGCATCCTGGACAATCCACGGTTCCGAGAACTCGTGGCCGAGCGCAGCCGCTTCAGCTGGCTGCTGTCGGCCATCATGCTGGGGATCTATCTCAGCTTCATCCTGCTGGTCGCCTTCGCGCACGGCCTGATGGCGACGAAGGTCAGCGGCACGATCTCGCTCGGGCTCGTGCTCGGCGTGCTGGTGATCCTCTCGGCCTTCGCCCTCACGGGCATCTACGTGCAGCGCGCCAACGGCCGCTTCGACGACCTCACCCGCGACCTGAACCGGGACCTCGCCCGATGAACCGCCTCCTTCTCGCGGCCCTCGCGCTGCTCCTCCCCGCCGCCGCCCTCGCGGCCGGCCCCGACCTCGGCGCCGTGCAGCAGCAGGCCACGAACTGGCCGGCGATCGGCATGTTCCTGTTCTTCGTGCTCTTCACGCTCGGCATCACCTACAAGGCGGCCAAGGGCTCGAAGTCGGCCGCCGACTTCTACGCCGCCGGCGGTGGCATCTCGGCCGGCACCAACGCGCTGGCGATCGCGGGCGACTACATGTCGGCGGCGTCGTTCCTCGGCATCTCCGGCATGGTCTACACCTTCGGCTTCGACGGCCTGATCTACTCGACGGGCTTCCTGGTCGGCTGGCCGATCGTGCTGTTCCTGATCGCCGAGCGCCTGCGCAATCTCGGCAAGTTCACCTTCGCGGACGTGGCGAGCTTCCGCCTCGACCAGACCCGCATCCGCATCCTGTCGGCGACCGGCACCCTCGTGGTGGTGGCCTTCTACCTGATCGCCCAGATGGTCGGCGCGGGCAAGCTGATCCAGCTCCTGTTCGGCCTGCCCTACCTCTACGCGGTGGTGATCGTCGGCGTCCTGATGATCGTCTACGTCGCCTTCGGCGGCATGAAGGCGACCACCTGGGTGCAGGTCATCAAGGCCTGCCTGCTGCTCGCGGGCGCGACCTTCATGGCCGGGGCCGTGCTCTACAAGTACGGGTTCAGCCCCGAGAAGCTGTTCGCGGCGGCCGCCAGCGTGCACCCGAACGGCGACTCGATCATGGGGCCGAGCAACAATCCCAGGAGCCCGGTGTCGAGCCCGATCGACACCATCTCCCTCGGCATCGGCCTGATGTTCGGCACCGCCGGCCTGCCCCACATCCTGATGCGCTTCTTCACGGTGTCGGACGCCCAGGCGGCCCGCAAGTCGGTGTTCTACGCCACCGGCCTGATCGGTTACTTCTACATCCTGACCTTCATCATCGGCTTCGGCGGCATCGCCCTGCTGATGTCGGATCCGAGCTACTTCAAGGTCGCGGCCAACGGGACCTACGACAAGCTCACCGGCATGAACGGCAGCACCAACATGGTGGCGGTCAACCTCGCCAACGCTGTGGCCGGGCCGTACTTCCTCGGCTTCATCTCGGCGGTGGCCTTCGCGACCATCCTGGCGGTGGTGGCGGGGCTGACGCTGGCGGGCGCCTCGGCGGTGAGCCACGACCTCTACGCGCAGGTCTTCGCCCGCGGCCGCACCACGGAGCGGACGGAGGTGAACCTGTCCAAAGCGGCGGCGGTGGTGATCGGCCTCGTGGCGATCTATCTCGGCTACGTGTTCGAGAATCAGAACGTCGCCTTCATGGTCGGCCTCGCCTTCTCGGTGGCGGCGAGCTGCAACTTCCCGGTCCTGGCGATGTCGATCCTGTGGAAGGGCACCACCACCACCGGCGCGCTGATCGGCGGCCTCATCGGCCTCGTCGCCGCGGTGGCGATGGTGGTGCTGTCGAAGGCCGTCTGGGTCACCACCTTCGGCCATCCGGCGGCGCTGTTCCCCTACGACAACCCGGCCCTGTTCTCGATGCCGATCGCCTTCCTGGCGATTTGGGCGATCTCGAAGGTCGATGCGAGCGCCCGCGCCCGCCGCGAGCGCGAGAGCTTCGAGGCGCAGTACGTCCGCTCGGAGACCGGCATCGGCGCCGCCACCGCGCACGCGCACTGACCCGCAGCCGCCCGCCCCTCCCCGCCGCGCGCGTCAGGGAGGGGCGGGCGTCTCGAACGGCGGGACGTCCGGCGAGGACGCCCGTGGCAGGCCGGCGACCACGGCCTACGCGCGATGAACCACCACGTCGAACCCCTCGTCCGGATGGGGCGGCACGAAGTAGCGCGTGAACAGGTCGAACTCCTCGTCGCTGACGTGGAATTCGTGCGCCCCGCTCGCGTTGCGGCGATGGAGCCGCGCCCGGCAGGTTTCGTCCGACACGTCGAGGTGGTGGAGCTGGTGCGAGACCGTCGCCTGCCGGATGATCCCCCGCATCCACGCCCGGCTCTCCGGCGTGTTCGCCGGGAAGTCGAGCACGACGGAGAGACCCGCCTGCAGGATGGCGATCAGGTGCGGCCCCATCACGGACCGCAGCCGGGTCGTGTTCCGGACGTAATCGGCCAGGCACGTCTGCTCGCCCGGATAGAGGCTCGCCAGCCACTGATCCTCCCTGACGAGGATCGAGCGCGGTCGATCCGCCAGCCGCGCGGCGAGCGTCGACTTGCCGGCAGCGATCTTGCCGCAGAGGAGATGGAGCATCGCGTCGTTCGCGGACATGATGGGAGACCTTCGACGGCGCCGAGAGCGCCTGATCGTTCACGCACAGGTCGAATTGAAGCCGGCCTGAACGATCAGGCCGGGCGTCGAATTCGCAGGCGGAGCGCACCGCCCGTGGCGTGACTGCAGAAGGTCATCTGATAAGCATGTCCGCTCGCGGTCACGGCGTCAAGACGTCGAAGCCGCCGCGCTTCACCGCCCCGTTCGGGCGCGAGCCGGCGGGCGCCGCCGTCGCCTCAATACGCGTTCTCGGTCTTGAGCAGCGCGAACGGCGTCATCGCCAGGATCTGAAGGTCGAAGAACACCGACCAGTTCTCGATGTAGTAGAGGTCGTGCTCGACGCGGCGCTGGATCTTCTCGCTGGTGTCGGTCTCGCCGCGCCAGCCGTTGATCTGCGCCCAGCCGGTCAGGCCCGGCTTCACCTTGTGCCGCGCGAAGTAGCCGTCGACGACCTGATCGTACAGCGTGTTCGCCGCCTTGGCCTGGAGGGCGTGCGGCCGCGGCCCGACCAGCGAGAGGTCGCCCTTCAGCACGTTGAAGAGCTGCGGCAGTTCGTCGAGCGACGTCTTGCGGATGAAGCGACCGACCGGCGTCACCCGCGGATCGCCCTTGGTGACGAGTTTGGCCGCACCCGCATCGCTCTGGTCGACGTACATCGAGCGGAACTTGTAGACCTCGATCAGCTCGTTGTTGAATCCGTAGCGCTTCTGGCGGAACAGGATCGGCCCCCGCGAGGTCGTCTTCACGGCCACCGCCACCGCCAGCATCACGGGCGCGAAGGCGACCAGCATCGCGGTGCCGACGACCCGGTCGAACACCGCCTTCACCACGACGTCCCAGTCGGCGATCGGCTTGTCGAACAGGTCGAGGACCGGCACCGAGCCGAGATACGAGTAGCTCCGCGGGCGCAGGCGCAGCTTGCTGGCATGGGCCGAGAGGCGGATGTCGATCGGCAGCACCCAGAGCTTGGCGAGCATCTGGAGGATGCGCGCCTCGGCGGAGATCGGCAGGGTGAAGACGATCAGGTCGAGGCGGGTGTTGCGCGCGAACGCGACGAGATCGGCGACGGTGCCGAGCTTCGGGTAGCCCGCCACGACGTCGCCCGAGCGGCCGTCCGTGCGGTCGTCGAACACGCCGACGACGCGGATGCCGGATTCCGGCTGGCTCTCCAGCGCGCGGATCAGCGCCTCCGCGGCCTCCCCGCCCCCGACCACGGCGGTGCGGCGGTCGAAGCGCCCGCGGCGGAGCTGCTCGCTGACCGCCAGGGACAGGCCGAGCCGGCCGCACACCAGCAGCGCGAGCCCGGACAGGTAGAAGCTGCCGAGCCACAGGCGCGAATAGTGGTCGCCGAGCTTGGCGAAGAACAGGATCGCCGCGGCGAGCAGGAAGACCAGCGACCAGCCGAGCGCGACACGCAGGGCGGAATGGAAGAACTTGCGGAACGCCCGGATCCCGTAGGTTCCGGCACCCTGCTGGACCGCGAGGTTGAGCGCCGCGATGCCGAAGATCGTGGTGAGATAGCCGATTTGCAGCGGGACCACGTCGTGCAGGATCGCCACCTGCGCGACGATGCCAGTAACAGCGATGAGGACCACCTCCGCCGCGCGGACGCAGCCGGTGAGCACGACGGGCGAGAGCGGCCCGCCCTGGCGCGGCGCGAGGAGGTTCTCGGCGGGCGGCATCGGCCGGCGCGCGGAGGGATCCGCCGTCTGGGAGGCTGCGCTCTTCAGGATGTCGCGGACGTCGAACGCGGTCATCGGGCGTCTCTCGGGTGCATCCTGCGGCTGCTGGGCCGGCCCGTCCGGACCGAGCCCGGCGCCGCGGGCGGGGCCGGGAGCGGCCCTCGCCGTCAAGGGACCGCCCGCGGCGGGGTTCCGCGCCGGGTCGGTCCGACCCCCCGACTTTTAGCAACTAGTGGTCACGGAAGGCTTAACGGAATGACGCCGGGTTGAGTAACCGGCCGACGCTCGCGCGCCGCAGCGTAGCCGTCCAGGATGCCGTCGGCCATGCGCTGCATCGAGAAGCGGCTGCGGATGAACGCGCTCAGGCCCGCCGCCTCGTCGCGCCGCACCTCCTCGGGCTGGTCGATCTTGCGCAGGAGCGCCGCGGCGAGCGCCTCCACGTCGCGCGGGGGCACCAGGACGCCCGCGGCCGGGCCGAAGATCTCCGGGATGCCGCCGACATTGGTGGCCACGAGGGGCTGGGCCGCCGCCGCGGCCTCCAGCACGACGTAGGGGAGCGATTCCGCGAACGAGGGCACCACCATGATCCGACCGCGGGAGAGGGCCGCGCGGATCGGCTGGGGCGGCTCGAAGCGGACGACGTCGTCGAGGCCGAGCGCCTGCACCCGCTGGCGCAGCTTCGCCTCGTCGGGGCCGGACCCGACGACGAGCAGCGTCATGCGCCGGTTGAGCGCGGTCCGGATGCGCGCCAGCGCATCGAACAGCACCGGGATGCCCTTCGCCTGGCGCAACTCGCCGATATAGACGAAGTCGCAGGGATCCTCGGCCAGGGGAATGGGCGCGAATTCGGCGCCGTCGATGCCGTTCTGGACGACGCGGATCAGCCGGTCGGTCTCGCCCACATAGGCGCCGTAGCGCCCGGCGATGTAGGCGCTCTCGAACAGGAAGACATCCGTGCGCCGGGTGAGGACCGCCTCGGCGCTCATGTAGAGGCGGTGCAGCACGGTGCCGGGCCGGTAGTTGAAGCTGCCGCCGTGCGGCGTGTAGGCGCGAACCGGATCGGCCACGCGGCGCGGCGCGACGACCGTGCGGGCGAAGAGGCCGCCCTTCGACCCGTGGCCGTGGAGCACGGTGGGCGCCGTTCGGCCGACGAGGCCGTGGAGGCGGGCGAGGGCCGAGAGGTCGAGCGGATGCGGGTTGCGCCGCATCGGCACGCGGGTGAGGCCGAGGGCGAGCTGCGGGGCGAGGCCCTCCAGCACGGCCGCGGCCCGCTCCCCGCCCGTGCTCGAATCGCAGAACAGGCCCACCGCGTGGCCGGCGGCGACCTGGAGGCGCGCGACGTCCATGACGTGCCGGAACAACCCGCCGACGGGCGCCCGGAAGACGTGAAGGATCCGCTCCCCCTGCGCGGGTGCGGTCTGCGTCGCGGTGTCGGCGACCGGCGCCGGCGGGACGAAGCGGAGTTGGGGAAGCGCCACGAACCTCTCCCGAGGCGTGGCCGTCCGCCCGCCCGGGACGGTCGGGTGCGGGTTCCACGCCGGTCTGTTCTGAGGCGGCGGTGGTCGCCGGGGCGTTAAACGCGGGTCACCGGGCGGGGAAGCTTCGGCCGGTGGTTAAGCGGGCGTGTCGATCGCCGCCGCGCGGAGGGCTCCCGCGCTCATCGTCCGGGGACGAGGCCGCTGGTTCGTCGTGGCGAATGCCTCGGAACCCGGGAGCGAATCCAGGCTCCGCGTTTCGATCTCACCGGAGCCTGCCCCAGAGCAGCGTTCGCCTGAGGCGCCATCCGGCGCTGCGCTAGAACCACCGCTCCTTGATCAGGATCGTGTCACCGGGACGGACCGGATAATTCATCGGGACGGCCCCGGAGACGGGTCCGCTGCGGGTCTGGCGGGTGATGATCGCGTAGTTGCGCGCCGCACGCGGCCCGAACCCGGCCGCGATCGCGACCGCGGTCTCGACGGTCATCCCATTCACGTAGGCGTATTGGCCCGAGGTCGTGACCTCGCCGAGGATGAAGAACGGCCGGTAGAGGTCGATCTCGACCGTCACGTGCGGCTCGCGCACGAAGCCGTCGCGCAGCCGCGCCTCGATGCTCCGGGCGGCCTGCAGGGTGGTGCCCCCGCCGACATGCACGGGGCCGATCAGCGGCATGATGATCCGCCCGCCCCCGTCGACGGCGTAGAGGTTCGACAGGTTGTCCTGACCGAAGACGATCACCCGCAGGCGGTCCCCGGCCGCGAGGGCGTATTGCGCCCCGATCGAGCCGGTGGCGGCCGCGTCGAGGGCATCCGTGCGGAACTCCGGCTGCATGCAGCCGCTGAGCGCCACACTGGTCGCGAGACCGGTCAGGAAAACGCGTCGATTCATTGCTTTGCGCCAAGTGCGTCCGACGGCCAAGATCTAAGCGATCATGGTTAATGAATGCTCACTCGATGCGAGCGCCACGCCTGGACTCCATGACCAGTCAAGCCGCCGGGAAATTTACCGGGCTTCAACCTTAATCAGTTTTGATCGTGTTCCGGACGGCTCCGCCATCCGCCCGATACCTCGCATCGCAGACGGCCCGCATGCTCCGCGCGACCTCCGCTGTTTCGCATTTTTCCGTGGGCGGCCGGGCGGCCGGGCCGACCGGCGCCGATCGCGCATCCAGCGTGGACGGTCTGGCCGTCGGGGATCTCGGCCGCCTCCTGCGGCGGCACTGGCTCGCCATCCTGCTGCCGACGCTCGCCGCGATGGCCGCCGCCCTGGTCTTCGTGCAGGTCGTGAACCCGCGCTACACCGGCGAGGCGAAGCTGCTGCTGGAGAGCCGCGACAGTGCCTTCACGCGCCCCCAGCAGGAGCGCGGCGACGCGGCGCCGCCGATCGACGAGCAGGCCGTGGCCAGCCAGGTCCAGGTGGTGATGTCGCGCGATCTCGCCCGCGAGGCGATCAAGCGCCTCGGCCTCGTGGGGAACAGCGAGTTCGATCCGATGGTCGAGGGCATCGGTCCGCTCCAGCAGGTGCTGGTGATGGTCGGGCTCATGCCCAATCCCCTCGAGCGCGAGTCCGAGGACCGCATCCTCGACCGCTACTTCGACCGCCTGCTGGTCTATCCGGCCGGCAAGTCGCGCATCCTCACCATCGAGTTCCGGTCCCGCGATCCCGACCTCGCCTCGCGCGGGGCCAACACGATCGCCGACCTCTATCTCGCCTCGCTGGCGGCGGCGAAGGTGGACACCGCGCGCTACGCGTCGAGCTGGCTCGGCACCAACGTCGAGACCCTGCGCGGCCGCGTGGCGGAGGCCGAGGCGAAAGTCGAGGTCTTCCGGGCGCGCAACGGCCTCGTCGGGGGCGCGGGCGGTGCGGGCGGGCCGCAGCCGCTCGTCGCGCAGCAGCTGACCGAACTCTCCACCCAGCTGACCCAGGCCCGGGCCGCGCAGGTCGATGCCGGCGCCAAGGCCACGCTCATCCGGGACATGATCCGCGACGGGCGCGCCTTCGAGATCCCGGACGTCGCCAACAACGAGCTGATCCGCCGGCTGGTGGAGCAGCGCATCACGCTGCGCGCGCAGCTCGCCCTGGAGAGCCGTACCCTCCTGCCCCAGCATCCCCGCATGAAGGAGCTGACGGCGCAGCTCGCCGACCTCGAAGGCCAGATCCGGTCGGCCGCGGACCGCACCGTGCGCATCCTCGAGAACGACGCCCGCATCGCTGGGAGCCGCGTCGAGAGCCTGCGGGCCGCCGTCGACGCGCAGCGCGACCTCGTCGCCAAGGGCAATGCCAGCGAGGTCGAATTGCGGGCGCTGGAGCGCGAGGCGAAGGTGCAGCGCGAGCAGCTCGAATCCTACCTCGCCCGCTACCGCGAGGCCGCTGCGCGGGACGCCGAGAGCGCCGCGCCGCCCGATGCCCGGGTGGTGTCGCGGGCGATCGTCCCGGACACGCCGTCCTTCCCCAAGAAGCTCCCGATCATCGGCTTCACGACCGCCATCGCCTTCCTCCTCGCCGCAGGCGCCGTGATGACCCGCAGCCTGATCGCCGCGGACCCGGACGGCGCCCAGGGCGCCGGTCGCCGCCGCCCGACCATCGTGCCGCCGACGGCGGAGGCGGGATCCCGCGCGGCCGATGCCGCGGCGCCCCGCGCCGCAACGGCGGTGCTCCCGACGGATCCGCCGCGCACCATCCTCCCGCAGGAGCCCGCCGCACCGGCGGACGAAGCCCCGCTCCTGCGGCGCGGCACGGCCGACCCGGACGAGGTCCCGGAGGAGGTGCTGATCGAGCCCGGTACCCCAGTCGTGACCGCGACCGATCGGGCGCCGGATTCCCCGCTTCCGGAACAGGGCGCGCCGGTCGCCTCCGGCACCGGCGGGAACCGCTACGACTTCGACGCCCTGGTGGCGCGCCTCGGCACCGTGGAGAGCGCAGGCGGAGGACGGCGCATCCTGGTCATCGAGAGCGGCGCCGCGGCGGGCGCGATCGCCCTCGCCGTCGGCCGGGCCCTGGCGCGGACCGGCCGGGCCGTCCTCGTCCGGATGGACGGTCCCGTCGCCGAGAACGGTGACGGCCTGAGCGACGTCGTCGCGGGTGAGGCCAGCTTCGGCACGGCGATCCGGGGCGACGAGGGCTCCTGGCTCCACCAGGTGGGCCTCGGCACGCTCGGCACCGACATTCTCCTCACCGAGCGCAAGGCCCTCGGCATCGCCCTCGACGCCCTCGGCCAGGCCTACGACTGGGTTCTCTGCACGCTGGAGGCGCGGTCGGGCGACGACGCGGCGCTGTCGCTGATCGAGGCCGCCTGCGCCTGGGTGGATGCGGTCGTGATCGCGTCGAACGCGCCGCCCGACGATGCCGGTCTCATCGCCCTCTACGAGTTGGCGGAATCCTGCGGCGTGCCGGACGTGATCGTGGCGCAGGATCGGCCGCCGGCCCCGATCGCCGTGCCGGCGCCCCCGCTGCTGCGCTCGGCCTGAGCCCCGCGAAGCCCGAGGCGTCGTTCGCTGGACGGAACGACGCGTCCGCCAGGGACGTCTCGGGCGCCCGGCCTCCCGGAGCCTCGCTTCGTCTCGGGGAGGTTCCCCGTCAGGCCGCGAGCGCGAGCGCCGGACCGGCGCCGAAGGGCACGACCAGCACCTGCCGCCCCGCGAGGTCGTGGACGGTGACGCTCCAGCCCGACCAGTCGCCGCCGTGCCGCGCCACGTCCGCCGCCACCGCGCGCGCCCGCGCCGCGACGGACTCGCCCGGCCGCAGGCGCTGCCCGGACCCGTCGAGCACGCATTCCAGTCCGTTGGTGCAGTGGAACCGATAGGTCCGCATCCCGAGCCTCCTGTGGACGGATACGAATTTGTTCACTTTCTGTTCGCATGTCAACGCGGCGTCACCCTGTTGGCGGGCCGCGGACACCCGGCGTTAAGGCTGCGTCGGAGAGGGGGCGCGTTCACCCCCGGGCAAGCATCTTCGCCAACCGGAACGTCAGGATTGGCCGCGAATTATCGTCCCGCTTCAATGGTCACGTTCGAGGACCACAGGGATGATCAGGCAGAGTGGATGGGCCGCGGCCATCGCCGCCGCGGCCGCGGTGACGTGCGGCCACGCCGCGGCGCGCGAGGTCGTCGTCTTCGACCCCGGCGTGTCGGCCGGCAGCATCGTGGTGCATACGGGTGAGCGGCGGCTCTACTACGTGAATGGGGACGGCACGGCGATCCGCTACCCCGTCGCGGTCGGCAAGCTAGGGAAGCAGTGGACCGGCACGGCCACCATCGACGGCAAGTACGTGCAGCCGGCCTGGGCGCCGCCCCGCGAGGTCAAGCGCGACAATCCCCGCCTGCCCGACGTGATCGCCGGCGGCTCGCCCCACAATCCGATGGGCGCGGCGGCGCTGACGCTCGACCGGGGCGAGTACGCGATCCACGGGACCAACCGCCCGGGCTCGATCGGGACCTTCGCGTCCTACGGCTGCATCCGGATGTACAATCAGGACGTCGTGGATCTCTTCGCCCGGGTCGCGGTGGGCACGCCGGTCATCGTGACCCGGTGAGGCGACGCGGGGGCCCTCAGCCGTCCCGCCCGTGCACCTGCGCGGGCGGCGACGTGGCCTCGACGGCCGTGAAGGTCTCCAGGATCCGGTAGGTGTGCTCGGCCCCCGCCGGGACGAGCCAGGAATCGCCGGGTTCGAGCCGCACCGTCTGCCCGGCGACCTCGAGCTCCGCCCGGCCGGCGATCACGTAGCCGACCGTCTCGTAGTCGCGGGCGACGGCGGCCTTGCCCTCCGTCGGCGGCTCCTCCTCCCAGAGCCGCATCGCCACCCGCTTGCCCGAGGCGAGGTAGCGCTCGCCCTGCGCACCGTGCGGCGAGGTCTCGCCCGAGACCTTCTTGATCGTCGTCTCAGCCATCGCTGCCTCCAGGACCTGCCGGTCGGCAACGGAGGGCCGCGGCCGCCTGTTCCCCGTCGGGCGGCGCTCAGAAATCCGTCGCCAGGCCCTTCACCTCCCAGTCGTCGTAGCGCACCGGCTCGAGGCCACCGCGGCCGTCGATCTCCCGCGCACGCCGGATCTCGGCCGCCCGCGCGTCGATCTCCGCCCGGCGCGCCTCCGCCTCGGCCAGCGCGCGCCGCGCCGCCGGCGACAGGGCCCTGTCCGGGCTCTCGGGGGTCCCGCTCTCGTCCATGATCCTTCTCCCGCTTGCATCCGGGCCGGCACGGTGTCACGTCCGGCCCCTCGCGCGTCGATGCTCCTCGCCCGGAGGTGGAGGGGGTCCGACGCGCCGTCAAGGCGGGAGATGCGGCAGCTTCATGGACGAGGTGCGAGAGGATCGACAAGAGGACCGGACCGCCGGGCTGCCGGCGCGGCGCCTCGCCGTCGCCACCGTGGCGGACCTGCTCGGCGCGCGCTCCGGCACCGCCCTCGACGACGTGCTCGACCCGGCGGCGGCCCGCGCCAGCCTGTCCGGGCCTGACCTCGCGCTCGCCCGCGCCATCGCCACCACGACCTTCCGCCACCTGGGCGAGATCCGTCACGCGCTGGCGGCGCGCCTGGCCCAAGGCCTGCCCGCGGACCAGCCGAAGCTCCTCGCCGTCCTGGCGACCGGCGCGGCGCAGATCCTCTACCTGAACACCCAGGACCACGCCGCCGTCGACCTCGCGGTGCGGCTCGTGAAGGGCGAACCGCAGCTCCGCCACCTCTCGGGCCTCGTGAACGCGGTGCTCCGGCGCGTCGCCCGGGAGAAGGAGGCGATCCGACGGGAGGGCGACGCCGACCCGCTCGGCCTCGGCACGCCCGCCTGGCTCGCCCGGCGCTGGACCGCGACCTACGGGGCGCAGGCCGCCGCATCCATCGCGGCCGCGCATCTGCGCGGGGCTCCCCTCGACCTCTCCGTGAGGGCGGAGCCGGAGGCCTGGGCGGAACGGCTCGGCGCCGTCCTGCTGCCGACCGGGTCCCTGCGCCTCGACGAGGCCCGCACGCCGGTGCCGCAACTGCCGGGCTTCGCGGAGGGCGCGTGGTGGGTGCAGGACGCGGCGGCCGCCCTGCCGGCCCGCCTGCTCGCGCCGCGGCCGGGCGAGCGCGTCGCCGATCTCTGCGCGGCGCCGGGCGGCAAGACCGCGCAGCTCGCGGCCGCCGGAGCCGCGGTCCTCGCCGTCGACCGCTCCGAGGCGCGGCTGCGGCGGCTGCGCGAGAACCTCGCGCGGCTCGGCCTCTCTGCCGAGACGCGGGCCGCCGACGCGCTGAGCCTGCCCGAGGATGAGCCGTTCGACGCGGTGCTGATCGACGCGCCCTGCAGCGCCACGGGGACGATCCGCCGCCACCCCGACGTGGCCTGGACGAAGCGCGAGGGCGACCTGCCGCGCCTCGCCGCCCTCCAGGCGAAGCTCCTCGACAAGGCGGCGCGCCTGCTCGCGCCCGGCGGGCGGCTCGTCTACTGCACCTGCTCGCTGGAGCCCGAGGAGGGCGAGGCGCAGGCCGAGGCCTTCCTGGCGCGGCACCCGGAGATGGCGCGCCTTCCGGTCGCGCCCGCGGAGGTCGCCGGCGAGACCGATCTCCTCGGCCCGGCGGGGGACCTGCGGACCCTCCCCTGCCAATGGCCGGCCACCGCGGGCGGCCGGGGCGGCCTCGACGGGTTCTTCGCCGCGCGGTTCGTGCGTCGCCCGGCGTGAGTCGTTCCTGTTCACAAGCGCGGCCGCGCCGTTTGACGGCGCCGGTCTCCTTCACCAATGGTTGAGTTCTGACCCGCCGCCGCGCGGGGACCTCGGGGGGTGGCGTGCACTGGGGGCCTGACCGCTGGCGCTTCTACCGGCTCGTCGGGCGTGAGATCGGCCGGTCCGCCCGCTCGGCCCTGCTGCACGTCGCGTCGGTCCCCTCGGCCGTGGCCCGCCTGCGGCCCAGCGGCCTCGTCATCGCGCCCCAGGACCTGCGCACCAGCGACCCGACGCTCGCGGGCGACATCTATGCCGGGCTGTTCGTCTTCGCCGGCCGGGCGCTCGCCACCGGCGGGCGCTCGCCCTTCGACTTCACGCCGCCCTCCCTCGAATGGGGCGAGGCGCTCTACGGCTTCGGCTGGCTGCGCCATCTCAGCGCCGCCGACAGCGCGCTCGCGCGATCCAACGCCCGGGCCTTCGTGCAGGACTACCTCGCGGGCCGGGGTGACCGCGAGATCGCGGACCGCCCGCACGTGGCGGCCCGGCGCCTGATCTCGCTGCTCAGCCAGTCGCCGCTGGTGCTGGAGGGCGCCGATCACGGCTTCTACCAAGCCTTCCTGAGGGGGATCGGACGCTGCGTGCGCCGCCTCGACGCCGCCCTGCGCCACGGCGTCCCGCCGCGCCAGCGCCTCGCCGCCGCGGTGGCCCTGACCTATGCTGGGCTGTGCTGCGACGGGTTCGAGCCGGTGCTGCGCCGCGGCACCCGGCTGCTCGTCCGGGAACTCGGGCGGCAGATCCTGGCCGATGGCGGCCACGTCAGCCGCGACCCGGCGATCGTGCAGGAGGTGCTGCTCGACCTGCTGCCGCTCCGCCAGAGCTTCCTCAGCCGCGACATCGCTCCGCCCGAGGCCCTTCTCGTCGCCATCGACCGGATGCTGCCCTTCCTGCGGCTGCTGCGGCACGGGGACGCCTCGCTCGGCCACCATAACGGGATGGGCGCGACGGAGGCCGATCAGCTCGCCACCCTGCTCATCTACGACGGGGCGCTCGCCCGCCCGCTCACCCACGCGCCCCACACGGGCTACGCGCGGCTCGAAGCGGGGACGACGCTGCTGGTGGCCGATATCGGCCCGGCGCCGCCCCTGGCCCACGCGACCCTGGCGGGGGCCGGCTGCCTGTCCTTCGAACTGTCGAGCGGCGCGCAGCGGCTGGTGGTGAATTGCGGCATGCCGGCCAGCGGCGAGGAGATGCGCCAGCTCTCCCGCACCACGGCGGCGCACTCCACCGTCACCCTCGGCAATGCCTCGTCCTGCCGCTTCCTCAACCCGCCGGGGCGCGGCTTCGCGCACCCGATCGCCGCGTGGCTGCGGCACCGGCTCGGTCCGGTGATCCTGCGCGGGCCCGCGCGGGTGCCGGTGGAGCGCGGCACCGCTCCGGACGGGACGCTCGTCCTTGCCGCGAGCCACGACGGCTACCTCCCGACCCTCGGGCTGGTGCACGAGCGTCGCTGGCGCGTGCCGCCGGGCGGGGGCGGCGTCGAGGGTGAGGACGCCTTCCGCAGGCCGGCGCCGGGCGGCCGCGCCCGGCCGACCAGCCGCCCGGTCGAGGCGGCGATCCGCTTCCACCTCCACCCGTCCCTGCGGGTCTCCCGCGAGGGCCGCGCCGTGCGCCTGCAGGGGGCGGGCGACGAGACCTGGCTGTTCGAGGCCGACAGCGTCGACCCGGTGATCGAGGAGAGCGTGTTCTTCGCCGCGTCGAACGGCGCCCGGCGCACGGAGCAGATCGTACTCCACCTCGACGTCACGGACGGAACGAGCGTGGCGTGGCGGTTCCGGCGCGCGTAGGCGCCCGCATCCTGCGCCGACCACGCGTGACGCTGTTGCCGCCGCGAGGATCGATCGCCGCCGCCCGGCACCGCGCCACCTCGCATCCGCAGGGCCTTCGCCCGCGCGACCCAGCAAAAACCCCGCCCGGACGGTCCGGGCGGGGCTGGGTTCGGGTCAGAGGAGGCGACGACCTTACTCGGCGGCGACCCGGTGGGCCTGCGACCCGTCCGTGTAGGTCTCGGCGGTCAGGCGCTTGCCCGGCGCGGCGCGGCCGGGAAGCGGCGGCAGCGCCTTCGCCTTCTCCAGATCGATGCCCGCGCCCTCGGCGACGCGCCGGCCGTAATCCTCGTCGGCGTGCCAGAAATGCCAGACCATCCGCAGCTGGATCGGCTCGGGGCACTGCTTGAGATCGCCCACGAGGTTGGCGATCAGGTCCTCCCGCTCCCAATCCTGGAACGAGCGGTAGCGTTCGCCGGCCTGGACGTAGTCGTCCTCGGCGCGGCTGGTCTGGTAGCGGCCGAGGTTGCCGCTCACCGGCTGGTGGTAGTCCTTGGCCGGCTTGGGCGCCTCGCGCAGGCCCTCTGCCAGCGTGCTCGGCTCGTAGTTGATGTGCTTGTTCGGGCCGGTGCCGTCGACCTGGTAG
Organism: Methylobacterium sp. JK268; assembly: GCF_054052225.1. Classification (NCBI taxonomy): domain Bacteria; kingdom Pseudomonadati; phylum Pseudomonadota; class Alphaproteobacteria; order Hyphomicrobiales; family Methylobacteriaceae; genus Methylobacterium; species Methylobacterium sp. JK268. Next base: position 160,614 of record NZ_JBSVZN010000003.1, read on the forward strand.
GTCATCTGGCCGTCGCGCTGGTTCGAGTAGACCTTCACGCCCGGCTGCGGCGCGTTGATCGGCAGCTGCAGGTAATTGGGACCGACGCGGTAGCGCTGCGTGTCCGAGTAGGACAGGGTCCGGCCCTGGAGCATCTTGTCGTCCGAGAAGTCGATCCCGTCGACGAGCACGCCGGTTCCGAAGGCCGACTGCTCGACCTCGGCGAAGAAGTTGTCCGGCACGCGGTCGAGCACCATCCGGCCGCACTTCAGCAGCGGGAACTGATCCTCGGGCCAGCGCTTCGTGTCGTCGAGCGGGTCGAACGACAGGTGATCGTTGGGGCCGTCCGGCATGATCTGCACGGCGAACTCCCACTCGGGGAAGTTGCCCTTGCTGATGTTGTCGTAGAGGTCACGCGTCGCGTGGCCGACATCCTTGGCCTGGATCTCGGAGGCCTGCTGAGAGGTCAGGTTCCGGACGCCCTGCTTGGGGATCCAGTGGAACTTGCAGAGCACCGCCTCGCCCTGGTCATTGACCAGCTTGTAGGTGTTGACGCCCGAGCCCTCCATCTCCCGGTAGTTCGCCGGAATGCCCCAGGGCGACTTCAGCCAGGTGACCATGTGGATCGACTCGGGGTGCTGCGCCACGAAGTCGAAGAAGCGCCACGCCTCCTGGCGGTTGGTCACCGGGTCGGGCTTGAAGGCGTGGATCATGTCCGGGAACTTGATGGCGTCCCGGATGAAGAAGACCTTGAGGTTGTTGCCGACGAGGTCCCAATTGCCTTCGACCGTCTTGAATTTCACCGCGAAGCCGCGCGGATCGCGCTCGGTCTCCGGGCTCTCCTTGGCGCCGGCCACGGTCGAGAAGCGCACGAAGACCGGTGTCTTCACGCCCGTCTCGGTGAGGACGCGGGCGCGGGTGTACTTGGAGGCCGGCTCGTCGCCGATCTTCCCGTAGGCTTCGAAGTAGCCGTGGGCGCCGGCGCCGCGGGCGTGGACGACGCGCTCGGGGATCCGCTCGCGGTCGAAATGCGTGATCTTCTCGATGAACTGGTAGTTCTCGAGCGTCGCCGGGCCCCTCTCGCCGACCGTGCGCAGGCTCTGGTTGTCGCGGACCGGGTGGCCCTGACGCGTCGTCAGGATCGGGCGTTGATCGCTCATGAAGCCTCCTCTCGCCATCGAATGGGCGGCGCCGCGCCCTCGAGGACGCCGCTGCCGCGCGAGCACGACCGAGATAGGGATGGAAGACCTGAAGCCCAACCACCCTCGAACCGTTCTCGGTCGGACCTATGGACCCGCGGCCCGCCCCGGGGCCAATGCATCGTTGCGAAAGCTGTGATAGACGCGGCCTATGAATGCCGCCGCCCTGTCCCTCCGGGATCTCGAATACGTCGTTGCCGTTGCGGACGAAAATCACTTCGGGCGCGCGGCGGAGCGCTGCGCCGTCAGCCAGCCGACGCTGAGCGTGCAGGTGCGCAAGCTGGAGGAGGCGCTCGGCATCACGATCTTCGAGCGCACGAACCGCCGGGTGCTGCTGACGCCCGCCGGCCAGGCCGTGGTGCGGCAGGCGCGGGCCGTCCTCGCGGAGGCGCAGCGGCTGGTGCTCCTCGCTCACGAGGGGCACGGCGCGCCGCTGTCGGGCCGGCTGGTGCTCGCGGCGATCCAGACGCTCGGCCCCTACCTGTTCCCGCACGTGCTGCGCCAGATCCGGCAGGATTTCCCGCAGCTCTCCCTCGCCCTCAGCGAGGGCCGCACGGCCGGCATTCTCGAGGGCCTGCGCGAGGGCCGGCTCGACGCGGCCCTGATCTCGCTGCCGATCCCGGAAGCGGGCCTGACCGTCGCGCCGCTGTTCCGGGAGCCCTTCCTGCTCGCCTGCCCGTCCGACCACGCCTTCGCGGCGGGCGACCCGCCCCGCGCGAACGACCTCGCCGGGCCGGACCTCCTGCTCCTCGACGAGGGCAACTGCCTGCGCGACCAGGCGCTCGCGGCCTGCGGGGCGGGGGGGACGGCGGGGCGGCACGCGACCAGCCTCGAGACGCTGCGCTCGATGGTGGCGGCGGGCGCGGGCTACACCCTCCTTCCGGCCCTCGCGGCGCCCGCCGGACCGGATCCGAGCGGGCTGACGGTCTGCCGCCGCTTCGGCGAGGACGGCCCGGACCGGGTGATCGCGCTGGCCTGGCGGGCGAGCGACCCGCGGGGGGACGGTATGGAGCAGCTCGCCGCGTTCTTCCGCGCCCAGGCTCCCGCCGCGACGTATCCCTGCGGCGGGGCCAAAGGAGCCCGGGCTCAAGCGGGGATGAGGGCGGCCGGCTCGGCCTTCACGGAGCGGGTGTAGTCGGCCCACAGCGAGGCATAGACCGGCACGGTGGTCAGCAGAGCCTCGTGCGTGCCGGTCCCAACGAGGCGCCCTCCGTCGAGAACGACGATGGTCGCGGCCTGGCGGGCCGCCGCGAGGTGATGCGTCACGAGCAGCAGCAGCCGGTCGCGGCCCCACGCGGCGAGACGCTGCTCCAAGGCCAGCGCGGCCTCCGGGTCGAGGAACGCGGTGGGCTCGTCGAGGATCGCCATCGCCGGATCGCGCAGCACGGCGCGGGCGATGGAAAGGCGCTGCCGCTGGCCGCCCGACAGCGTGCGGCCGTTCTCACCGAGCGGCGCGTCGAGGCCGCCGGGCAGCGCCTCGACGAAGTCGAGGGCGCCGGCGAAGCGGAGCGCCTCCCGGATCGCCGCCTCGTGGTGCCGCCCCGTCGACACCACGTCCCGCACCGTGCCGGAGAACAGGATCGTCTCTTGGTCCACCGTCCCGATGCGGGAGCGCAGCCAGCGCGGATCGTAGTCGCGCACCTCGCCACCGGCGATCTCCACGCGGCCGGCATAATCCCGCTGCAGGCCGAGCAGGATCCGCATGAGCGTCGACTTGCCGGACCCGTTGCGCCCGACGATGGCGACGACGCCCCGCGGCGGCAAGGTCAGGCTGATCCCGTCGAGGGCTGGCCGCGCCGCGCCGGGATAGGTGAGCGAGAGATCGGTGATGGCGATGCCGTGCTCGTCGAACTGGCGTCGCGGCGGCTGCTTCTCCGCCCGCTCGGAGGGTTGCGCCAAGAAGGCCGCGATGCGGCGCACGGCGACGTTGGCCTTCCGCGTTTGCTCCAGGAACAGTCCCAGATGGGAGATCGGGCTGGTGATACGGCCGGTGATGACCTGCAGCGCGAGCAGGCCGCCGACCGTGAGATCGCCCTGGTAGAGCCGCCAGCAGCCGATGCCGGTCACGACGAGCGTGACGCCCCGGGCGATGATTTGGCTCTGCAGATTGTAGCGGATCCCCGCGACGGAGACGTTCCGGTTGGCGCGCGAGAGCGCGGCGCTCGCCCTTTCGAACCGCCGGACCCGCTCTCCCTCAATGGCCAGCGCCTTGACCGTCGGGAGCCCGTGGACCGTCTCCGTGACAACGCCCTGATACGCCGCCTTCGCGCCGACTTGCACGTCGTAGGCGTCCTCCATCCCGGCCCCTCGCCGTCGGCCAATCATCGCGACGACGGGAAGCGCGGCGGTGAGCGTCGCTCCGAACGCCACGTCATAGGCGTAGGCGAGGCCCAGCCCGACCGCGGCGCCGCCGATGTCGACCATCAGGATCGGCGCCGTGTACAGGACGAACTCGTAGATCCTCTCCCGCTCGTCGAACAGGGCGAGGAGGTCGCCGGCCTGCGATTGGGCTCCGTCGAACCGGATGCGCATCAGGTGACAGAAGATCCGGCGCGAGATTCGCCTGTCGATGAAGAGCGTGAGGCCCGCATTGACGCGTCGGCGGAGCCACTCCATTCCCACCTCTGTCGCGATGGCAGCGATCGCCGCAGCTGCGAGGCCGACGAGCCATCCATCGACCCGGCCCGCTACGATCGCGTCGATGATCTGCTGCAGCGCGACCGGGAAGATCAGCCCTGTCCAATAACTGAGCCCGATGAGCGCGGCGAGGAGGGCCGTGTGGCCCTTGCGCAGGCGGAACTCCCGAACGATCCACCGCCACCCGAATGGCCTGCTCCGCATCGTCGCGCCCTCCCTCATGCCGCTGCGTCATGCTGCGGTAGAGGCTCTGTCTCGCGAGGTCGCGGAAGCGCCCATGTCGGCAGCGCAAAGGCCGTCTCGGGGATCTGCTCTGAGCGCGGGGCTGCCATGTCCCAGCGCCTGCCGGCGCGGACATCGTTTTGCACGCCCCATGCTCTAAACGGCAGCGTGGTCATGCCCGGATCATCGATGAAGTCCGCCGCTCTCCAGTTCCGCCGCTCCGCAGCACGACCGATCCCGCAATGGGTCGGGCTCGTCGCCGCCTCGGCGGCGCTCTCGGCGCTTTTCACGGGCACGGGCTTCCCGGCCGCGCTCCTTCTCGGACCGATGTTCGCCGCGATCGCGTTCGGAGTCACCGGAGCGCGCATCCGCGTCCCGCGCCTCGGCTTCCTGGCCGCGCAGGCGCTGATCGGCTGCCTCGTGGCGCATGCCGTCAATGCCTCGATCGTGCAGACCCTGGTCGCGGACGGTCCGCTGATGCTCGCGGTGGTCGGCGTGACCGTGCTGGCGAGCGCCGCGGTCGGCTGGCTGCTCACCCGGCTGCGGCTGCTGCCCGGCACCACGGCCGCCTGGGGCTCCTCGCCTGGCGCCGCCTCCGCGATGGTGGCGATGGCCGAGGAGTACGGGGCCGATCCGCGCCTCGTCGCCTACATGCAGTATCTCCGCGTCGCCTGCGTGGTCCTGACGATGTCGGTCATCGCCCGGGTCTTCGCGGTTCCGGAGACCGGCGCCCTTCCGGCCCCGGTGGGCGCGGCGGAGCCGCTGGCGGTGCTGCTCACCCTCGCCGTCGCGGCGGTCGGGGCGACGCTCGGGCGCTGGCTCAACATCCCCGCCGGCGCCATGATCGGGCCGCTCGCCGTCGGGGCGACGCTGCACGCGACCGGCCTCGCCAGCATGAGCCTTCCCAACTGGCTCCTCGCCCTGGCCTACGCGGCGGTCGGGTGGACGGTCGGCCTGCGCTTCACGCGCGCCACCGTGCGGGCGACCATCACGGCCCTGCCCGGGGTCCTCGCCGCGACCCTGGCGCTGATCGCGCTCTGCGGGTTGTGGGCCTGGGGCCTGACCTTCCTGCGGCCGATCGACCTCCTCACGGCGGTCCTCGCCACCAGCCCCGGCGGCCTCGACTCGGTCGCGATCATCGCCGTCGGGTCGAAGGCGGACGTTTCCTTCGTCCTGGGTGTGCAGACCCTGCGGCTCCTCGTCGTCATCATCACCGGGCCGCTCGTCGCCAAGTGGATCTCGCGCGGCGTGACCTGAAACAACGGCCGCGCTCGCCTCCCGGCGCGAAACCCGGTAAGGGGCGCCTCTGCGGCAGGGTCCCGTCCCGCCGCCATCCGGACCCGTCCCGTGCACGATTACATCAGGAAGATCCTCACCGCCCGCGTCTACGACGTGGCCATCGAGAGCCCCCTCGACCGGATGCCGCGGCTCTCCGCGCGGCTCGGCGCCGCGGTGCTGCTCAAGCGCGAGGACCTGCAGCCGGTCTTCTCCTTCAAGCTGCGCGGGGCCTACAACAAGATGGCGGGGCTGCCGCGGGACGTGCTCGACCGCGGGGTGATCTGCGCCTCGGCGGGCAACCACGCGCAGGGCGTGGCGCTGGCGGCCGCAGAACTCGGCGTGACCGCCACCATCGTGATGCCGCGCACGACCCCGGCCATCAAGGTCGAGGCGGTGCGCGCGCGCGGCGGCCACGCGGTGCTGCACGGCGACGCCTTCGACGAGGCCTACGCGCACGCCAAGACCCTGGAGGCGGAGCAGGGGCTGACCTTCATCCACCCCTACGACGACCCCGAGGTGATCGCCGGCCAGGGCACGATCGGCCTGGAGATCCTGCAGCAGCATTCGGCGCCGATCGAGGCGATCTTCGTGCCCGTGGGCGGCGGCGGCCTCGCGGCCGGCATCGCCACCGTGGTGAAGTTCCTGCGGCCCGAGACGAAGGTCATCGGCGTCGAGCCGGAGGACGCCGCCAGCATGGCGGCGGCGCTCGGGGCCGGCGAGCGCGTGGTGCTCAACAGCGTCGGTCTGTTCGCGGACGGTGTCGCGGTGCGTCAGGCCGGCGAGGAGACGTTCCGGCTGTGCAGGGAGCATCTCGACGGCGTCGTCACGGTCGACACCGACGCGATCTGCGCCGCGGTCAAGGATGTGTTCGACGACACCCGCGCCATGTCGGAGCCCTCCGGGGCGCTCGCCGTGGCGGGACTGAAGGCCTGGGTCGCGGAGCACGGGGCGGGCGGGGGCGGCGCGCTCATCGCCATCAACAGCGGGGCCAACCTGAACTTCGACCGGCTGCGCCACATCGCCGAGCGGGCGGAACTCGGCGAGCGGCGGGAGGTGCTGCTCGCCGTGACGATCCCCGAGAAGCCCGGCGCCTACCGGGCCTTCATCCAGGCGATCGGCACTCGCGCCATCACCGAATTCAACTACCGCATCGCGGAAGGGGCGGACGCGCACATCTTCGTCGGCGTGCAGATCCAGGGCCAGCCGGGCGAGAAGCGGGCGTTGATCGAGGGCCTCGCCGCCCTCGGCTATCCGGTCCTCGATCTCAGCGACGACGAGATGGCGAAGGTGCACGTCCGCTACATGGTGGGCGGGCGCGTGCCGGGCCTCGCGGACGAGCGGCTGCTGCGCTTCGAGTTCCCGGAGCGGCCGGGCGCGCTGCTCAAGTTCCTCGACAGCCTCGGCCACGTCTGGAACATCTCGCTGTTCCACTACCGCAACCACGGCGCCGATTACGGCCGCGTGCTCGCCGGGATCCAGGTGCCGGAATCCGACCGCGAGCGCTTCCAGCAGGCGCTGGAGGAACTCGGCTACCCGTTCCACGACGAGAGCGACAACCCGGCCTACCGGCTCTTCCTCGACGGGAATGCGGGCCGCGCCCCGGCCGCCTGAGCGCCGCGGCGGCGTGGCGGGTTGACGGGGAGCCGCACCCGGTCCACCTGTGCGGCCCGATGCCGCCGCTCCTCGCCATTCCCTTCCCGGCGATCAACCCGGTCGCCGTCGCGATCGGCCCGATCGCCATCAAGTGGTACGCGCTCGCCTATATCGCCGGGCTCGTCGGGGGCTGGTTCTACGCCAAGCGCCTCGTCGCCGCCGCCTCGCTCTGGGGGCCGGTGCGCCGGCCCTCGGGCGCCGACATCGACGACCTGATCGTCTGGGTCGCGCTCGGCGTCGTGCTCGGCGGGCGCATCGGCTACGTGCTGTTCTACAATTTCGGGGCCTACCTGGCGAACCCGTCCGAGATCCTGGCGATCTGGCGGGGCGGGATGTCCTTCCACGGCGGCTTCCTCGGGGCGGTGCTGGCGCTCGTCCTGTTCGCCCGCGCCCGAGCCTTGAGCCCCTTCGCGCTCCTCGACCTCGCCGCGGTGGTCGTGCCGATCGGCCTGTTCTTCGGCCGCCTCGCGAACTTCGTGAACGGGGAGCTCTGGGGGCGGCCCGCGCCGGACTTCCCCTACGCGGTGGTGTTTCCGACCGGCGGGCCGCTGCCCCGGCACCCGAGCCAGCTCTACGAGGCGGGCGCCGAGGGGCTGATCCTGTTCTGTCTTATGGCCGTGGCGGCGCGCCGCTTCGGCTTCCGCCGCCCGGGCCTGCTGGGCGGGATCTTCACCATCGGCTACGCGGTGGCGCGCACCACCTGCGAGTTCTTCCGCGAGCCCGACCCGCAGCTCGGCTTCCTGTTCGGGACGCAGGTCTCGGCCCTCAACGGCGGCATCACCATGGGGATGCTGCTGTGCATCCCGATGCTGATCGTCGGGATCGTGGTGATCGCCGCGTCCCTGCGCGGCGCCACCCTCCCCCGGGCCCGCCTGAGCGAGCGGCCCGCCGATGCCGAGGCGCATTCGGCGTGACGGAGACCCCGCGGCGGCACGCCCTCCTGGCCGAGCTGCGGGCGCTGATCAGCGAGACCGGCCCGATCTCGGTCGAGCGCTACATGGCGCTCTGCCTCGGCCATCCCCGGCTCGGCTACTACACCACCCGCGATCCCCTCGGCGCCGCCGGGGATTTCACCACCGCTCCTGAGATCAGCCAGATCTTCGGCGAACTCCTCGGCCTCTGGGCAGCGGAAAGCTGGCACGGCATGGGCAGCCCCTCCCCCTGCCGCCTCGTCGAGCTCGGGCCGGGGCGCGGCACGCTGATGGCCGACGCGCTGCGGGCGATCCGGGCGGCGCTGCCGGCCTTCGCCGTGGCGATCGATCTCCACCTCGTCGAGACCAGCCCGGTGCTGCGGGCCGCGCAGGGCGAGCGGCTCGCGCCCCTCGGCGTCGCGCCCACCTGGCACACCCGGGTCGAGGACCTGCCGGCCGGGCCGGCCCTCATCCTCGCCAACGAGTTCTTCGACGCGCTGCCGGTCCGGCAATTCGAGCGGACGGGGAGGGGCTGGTGCGAGCGCCGGATCGGCCTCGACCGGAACGGCGAAGGCCTCGCCTTCGGACTCGACCTGGAGCCGGTTCCGGACATCGCCGCTCCGGCGCCCGAGGGCGCGGTCCTCACCGTCCCCGCCGCGGCGCTCTCCGTGATGCGGACCCTCGCGCGGCGCCTCGCGCGTGATAGCGGCGCGCTCATCGCGATCGATTACGGGGAGGCCCGGCTCGGCCTGACCGACACGCTGCAGGCGGTATCCCGCCACCGCGTGGCCGATCCTCTCGCGGCGCCCGGCGAGACGGACCTTACGGTGCCCGTCGATTTCGGCGCCCTGGCCCGGGCCGCGGCGGAGGCGGGCGCGACGGTGCACGGTCCGATCCCGCAGCGCGACTTCCTGCTCTCCCTCGGCCTGGCCCAGCGGGCCGAGCGCCTGGCCGGTCGGGCCTCGGCCGAGCGCGCCCAGGCGGTGGCCGCCGGCGCGGCGCGCCTGATCGAGGACGCGCCGACCGGGATGGGGCGGCTCTTTAAGGTTTTGGGCGTCTCTGGTCCCGGCCTGCCGGACCTGCCGGCGCTTCCCCGCTCGATCCCGTCTTGAGAGGCGCCCCATGCACCTCGAAGCCCCCGCGCTCGCGGCCCTGCCCGGCCTGCGCCACGCCTTCTTCACCCGGCAGGGCGGCGTCTCGGAGGGGCTCTACGCCTCGCTGAACGGCGGGCTGGGCTCCGGCGACGACCCGGCCCGGGTCGCCGAGAACCGGCGGCGGATGACGGCGCATCTCGGCGTAGCGCCCGCGTCCCTCGTGAGTCTCTACCAGGTCCATTCCGCGGATTGCGTCATCGTGGAGGCTCCCTTCCCGGAGCGCCCGAGGGCCGACGGCATGGCGACCCGGGTGCCGGGGCTCGGCCTCGGGATCCTCACGGCGGATTGCGGGCCGATCCTGTTCGCGGATGCGGAGAGCCGCGTGGTCGGCGCCGCCCATGCGGGCTGGAAAGGCGCCCTCACGGGCATCATCGAATCGACCCTCGACGCCATGGAGCGCCTCGGCGCGGCGCGCGGGCGGATCACCGCCGTGCTCGGGCCGACGATCGGCCGCGCGAATTACGAGGTCGGCCCGGAGTTCCGCGACCGCTTCCTCGCGGCCGCGCCGGACAACGCCCGCTTCTTCGCGCCGAGCCCGGACCGGGCCGACCACGCGCTCTTCGACCTGCCCGGCTACATCGCCGGGCGGCTGAGGCGCGCGGGCGTCGGCACGATCGCGGATCTGGGTCTCTGCACCTACGCGGACGCGGATCGCTTCTACAGCTACAGGCGCACCACGCATCGCGCCGAGCCCGATTACGGCCGCCTCGTGTCGGCGATTGCGCTGAACCCATAGGCGCTATTCCGTATTCGCAGGGTCACCCTCGCGCGTCGGACGTCGTTCGGCGAAATTTTTTCCGAACGCGGTGAACCTTGGCCATTCGCGGGCGTTATCGTCGCAAGGAGCCAAGGGAGTCCGGGCGGCGAGATCGCCGATAAGGCCGCGGTGAACTCACCAGCGTTGTCGCCAGGACACAGCTTTCACAGGGCTGCCGAGATATGTCGAGGCACTGCTTCCGCGGACCGACCGGCCTAGGCCGGCGCGGGCCGGGAGCATCGTAGAGAGGACCAGAACCATGAAGTCGCTTCTCAAGAGCGCGACCGCCCTCGCGGGCATCGTTATCGCCGGTTCCGCCATGGCGGCCGATCTGCCGCGCCGCGCGGCCCCGCCGCCGGTCTTCACCCCGGTGCCGGTCTTCACCTGGACCGGTTTCTACGCCGGTTTCAACGCTGGCTACGGTTTCGGCACGGGCAGCAACAACAACCCGACCGTCGTGGGCGTGAACGCCCTGACCGGGCTCGTGCCCCCCGGCACCACCGCCGTGCTGGGCTTCTCGAACCGCAACAACAACACCGACGGCTTCGTCGGCGGCGGTCAGGTCGGCTACAACTACCAGTTCACGCCCGGCTCGGGCGTCGTGATCGGCATCGAGGCGGACGCCCAGTACGCCGATTTCGGCCGTGACCGGAACCGCTTCACCCTCGTCACCAACAACCCGGCCGTCACGGGCCTGGCCGCCCAGCAGGTGTTCAACCCGAACGGCCTGTCGGGTCTCGACTACTTCGGCACGGTGCGCGGCCGCCTCGGCTACGCCTTCGACCGCACCCTCGTGTACGCCACCGGCGGCTTCGCCTACGGCGGCGGCGGCGGGTCGAACTTCGGCCTGGCCAACCGCGACGACTTCCAGACCGGCTGGACCGCCGGCGGCGGCGTCGAGTACGCCCTGCCCACCGACTCGTTCCTGAACTTCTTCAAGTCGAACGCGGTGACGCTGAAGGTCGAAGGCCTCTACGTGAACCTCGATCGCGGCAACGGCCTCAACGGGGCCTTCGCGGTCAACAACGCCGGCACCGTGATCACCACGGCCAGCCCGGGCGTGGTCGTGGTCAACGGCCTGCAGCGCCGCAACACCGAGTTCGCGGTGGTGCGCGCTGGCCTGAACTACAAGTTCGGCACCTACTAAGCTCCGGCTTCAAGGTCCCCGATCAGGACCGAGAGCCCGGCCGAAAGGCCGGGCTTTTTCTTTTGGACCGATGCCGGGGCTGAAGGATTGCTTTCCGGAACAGGACGTCCGTCGTCGAGCGGATGACCGATCAATGCGTCACCGGCTCCGCCGTCCCTTGCGGACGAAAGAGTGATCTGATTTGCGGCAACGACCTCTCATCTCTGATGATGACGCCCCAGGAACGCCGCGGATCCCCTCTCCCGTGCGGGCTTGCGGATTTACATCTCGGGTCGTGCGCATGCCCTCTCCCCGCGTGCGGGGAGAGGGGAACTCGCGCTTCATCCGGCGACGTGTGAACCCGCAGGCGCACTCGGGAGAGCGTTTTTCGGCGCCGTGACAGCCGGACCCGGACGCTTCGACGCTCGCAGCCGTGGCAGGGCCGCTCGAGCCCGTTCGATCTAGTGGAGGGCGGCGGCGTTCCCGGCCCGGCCTTCTCCCGATGAGCCCGGCACCTCGCCGTCAAGGACGTCGCGCGCCCGCGCGATGCGCGCCTCGGCCTCGGCAAGCCGCATCTCCAGCCGCCGCACCCGCTCGCGCTCGCTCGCCAGCAGCGCCTCCGCCGCGCCCCGGCGCGCCTCGGCCTCGCTCGCCGCCCGCAGGGCCGCCGATTCGCGGTCGGCCGCCGCGCGCAGGGCGCGCTCGACGCGGGCCACGAGGTCGCGCACCGCGTTGGCGATCCGCCGCTCCCGCCCCTCCGCCGCCTCGGCCCGGGCGGTCGAGCGGCGCACCTTGTCGCTCGCCCGCCGCAGCAGGGCGAGGACCGTGTCGGAATCGGGCAGTCGGGACATGGCGGCTCTCGGGCGCGGGGACACGAGGCAGGGCGCCCGGCCCGCGCGCCGCGGTCAAGCCGCTCCGGGACATCGGCGCGCCGGAACGAACGCCGCAGGCCCGAGTTGCCGGGGTGTCTCATACTGATCGGGAGTACCAAATGGCCGGCAAGGATCTCCGCGCGCTCTTCCTGCACCAGCTCAAGGACACGTACTTCGCGGAGAACGCGATCCTGAAGGCCCTGCCCAAGATGGCGGAGGCGGCGAAGGCCGATGATCTGCGCGGCGCGCTCGGCGTCCACCTGCAGGAGACCCGCGAGCAGGTGAAGCGGCTCGATCAGGTCTTCCGCAGCCTGGGCGAGAAGCCCGAGGGCGTGACCTGCCAGGCGATTCAGGGGATCATCGCCGAGGGCGAGGAGGTCATGGGTGAGTTCGGCGGCAGCGAGGCGGCCGATGCCGGGATCATCGCGGCCGCCCAGGCGGTCGAGCACTACGAGATCACGCGCTACGGCACCCTTGTCGCCTGGGCCCGCCAGCTCGGGCTCGGCGAGGCCGAGGGCCTGCTGAAGGAGACCCTCGTCGAGGAGGAGAACACGGACGAGGTGCTGTCCGAACTCGCCGAGGAGGCCGTCAACCCGGCCGCGGCCTGAGCCGCGACCCACGCCGGAGGAACGCCGTTCCTCCGGCACCGTTCTGGAGGGAGCGATGCCGCCGATCGCGGGCGTGCTCGAGACGGTCCTGTACGTCGACGACCTGGAGCGCGCCGCCGCCTTCTGGGCCGAGGTGATGGGCCTGCCCTGCCTCCACGCCGATCACCGCATGCGTGCCTTCGACGTCGGCGGGCGCGGCGTCCTGCTGCTCTTCCCGCGCGGCGGGTCGCTGCGGCCGATCGAGACCCCGGGCGGCACGATCCCGCCCCACGACGGGCAAGGTCCGCTCCACGTCGCCCTCGCGATCCCGGCGGACGCGCTCGGCCCCTGGGAGGCGCACCTCGCGGCCGCTTCCGTGATCATCGAGGGACGGACCCGCTGGCCGCGGGGCGGCACCAGCCTCTACTTTCGCGACCCCGACGGCCACCTCGTCGAACTCGCGACGCCGGGGCTTTGGACAGGCTACTGAGCGCGCCAGACCTGCCCGTCATAGGCGAAGAGGTCCGGTTGCGACGCCAGGGCAGCGAGCCCCGTGAAGGCCGGATCCGCGATCGTGAGCACGCAGGTCGGGATCGCCTCCATCATCGCCGCGAAGGGCGGCTTGTGGGTGAAGGCCCGCCGGAACTCGCCCTCCTGCAGCACGCGCAGGACGCGCGGCGCGATTCCCCCGCCGATGTAGACGCCGCCCGTCGCCAGGAAGGTGAGCGCGAGGTCGCCGCAGAGCCGCCCGAGGAGCTTGGCGAACAGCGCCAGGGTGCGGGCGGCGGCGGGATCCTCACCCGAGAGGCCCCGCGCGGTGATCTCCTCCGGCGACAGGCCGCCGCCGCCGCTCACGCCCGCGTGGAGCCGCACCAGGCCGGGACCGGAGAGCAGCGCCTCCACGGTGATCCGGCCCTCGATCCGCTCCAGCGCCGGCCACAACGCCGCCTCCTCCGCGTCGCTCGGGCCGAAATCCGTGTGGCCCACCTCCGTCGACACGATCGCCAGCTGCTTGCCGAAGGGGACCAGCGCCGCGGCCCCGAACCCCGTGCCGGGGCCGAGGACCAGCCGGCTGCCGCGCCCGGGCGGGAGCAGCGGACCGATCGGCGAGAGATTCGTCCGATCGCTGCCCGCGGGATCGAGGGCCGCGGCCCCCGCCGCCACCGGCACGTAGTCGTTGACCACCGCGCAGGTGGCGAGCCCGAAATCGCGCCCGATCCCGGCCCCGGCGATCACCCAATCGGCATTGGTGAGCCGCACCTCCGGCCCGTCGACCCGGCCGGCGATCGCCAGGATCGCCGAGCGCGGGGCCGGGGCCTCGTAGCCCGCCAGGGCGTGCCGGATCGCCGCGCTCGGATCCGGAAAGGAGGCGGTCGCCGCGTGGGCGAGCGGGACCGGGTCGGCGCCGGGCTGCGTCACGACGGCGAACCGCGCGTTGGTGCCGCCGATGTCGCCGATGAGGACGGGAAAGTCGAACATGGAGGGCCGGCTGCCGTGGCGGAGCGAGGGGACCGCCCCGTTATAGCGCCGCTGGCCGCCCCGTCGACACGGCTCAGGCGCCCTCCATGCGACCGACCTCCTTCATGGCCCGCTTGAGGGCGAGGAGGCGCCGATCGCGGTCGCGGAACAGCTCCGCCGGGTCGCGGTCGCCCCAGTCGAAGAAGCCGCGCCCCGCCATCACGCCGGTGCGTCCCTCCGCCACCAGATCGTCGATCGCCTTCGAGGAGGTGCGCGGCGGCGGCGGAGAGTAGCTCGCATTGGCCAGCGCGTGGCGCAGCAGCTCGATGCCGGTGAAGTCCGCCTTGGCGAGGTGCCCGAGGATCGGGATGCGCAGCGCCAGGCCGTGGATGATGGCATCGTCGATCTCGCGGGCCGAGGCCACGCCCTCGTCGAGGAGGTGGTAGACCTCCGCCGAGATCGCCGACTGGATGCGGTTGGCGACGTAGCCCGGGATGAAGCGCTTGAGCACGATCGGCACTTGGCCGAGGCCGAGGACGAGTTGGCGCGCCTCCTCGATCACCGCCGGCTCGGTCCGAGGCCCCGGCACCACGTCGACCAGGTCGACGATGTAGGGCGGGGTGTACCAGTGCATCACCAGGGCGTGCTTCTGCCGGTTCTCCGGGATCAGCGGGAAGACGTCGAGGTAGCTGGTGTTGCTGGCGATCCGGGTCTCCGGGGCGCAGAGCCGGTCGAGTTCGGAGAACAGCGCGCGCTTGGCCTCCGGGTGCTCGGTGATCGCCTCGATGACGAGGCTCGCCCCGTCGACCGTCGCCGCGAGATCGGGTTCGAGGCGGATCACCTGCGCGATCCGCTCCGGCGTCCAGGCGGGCGCGACCGCCCCGGCCTCACGCAGTGTGTCGAGCGCGGATGCGATCAGCCCCGGCACCCGCTCCAGGGTCTGCGCCCGGCTGTCGGTCAGCCGAACCCGGTGCCCCCCGAGGGCCAGCACAAGGGCGATGCCGTGCCCCATCAGGCCGGCCCCGATCACTGCGATCTCGCTCATTGCGTCCTCCCCGGTCGCGCGCCCGCTCGATCCGGCGGCGGGCGTCGTTCCTTGCCCGTGAACTGGCCGATGCGGGGCCATCCGGCAAGGTCTCTCCGCGATGCGGGGTGGGACCCGAACGCGAAAACCCCGCCCGGGGACCAGTCCGGGCGGGGTCTCGCGGTGCGGCGCCGGCCCTGGGCCGGCGGGCGCGGTCTTCAGAAGGTGAAGCCGGTCTCGATCAGGTAGCGGTCCTGCGAGGTGCGGGTGCCGGCCTTGCCGAAGCCCAGGCCCGCCGCGATGTCGTAGAGCTGCACGTGGGCGTACTCGCCGCGCAGGAAGTAGCGGCCGAAGGTGAAGGTCGGCGTCACCGTGACGGACAGGGCGGAACTGCCGGGACCGTAGAGCAGGCTGGTGAAGCCGTTCACCCGGTTGCCGGTCTGGGTCTCGTACTCGACGCGGCCCGCCAGCGCGAAGTTGTCGTTGAAGGCGTAGCTCGCCAGAAGCGCGCCACCATAGGTCGAGGCGCTCTCCAGGATGCCGTTCCGCACGTCCCGATCCACGTTGGTGAACTGGAAGTACGGCGTGATAATCCAGGGACCGTCCGAATAGGTGTAGTTGATGTTGAAGATGCCGCTGTTTTGCTGCGGGTTGGGCGTCGCGAACAGGTAACGCGGGCTACGATTGATCAGGTTCGTCCGGTCGACGTTGAAGCCGCCGTTGACGCCGATCGTGTTCGCGTCGTTGATCTTGTAGGCGACCGAGCCGCTGAACCAGCTGATCTCACCCGAGTAGAACCCGTCCGTACCCGCCACCGACACGGACCACGGGCCCTCGGACCAGTTCACCTGCACGCCCTGATTGATGATGTTCTCTTGGAAGAACAACAGGCCGCGCGAGATGTTCAGGTTCTGGAAGGTGAAGGGCGCCTCGCTGCCGATCAGGGTCGGCATCCGGCCGCCCTGGATGGACCACGCGTCGTTGATCTGCCACTTGCCGAAGGCGACCGGCAGCGGGCTGAACAGCAGGTCCGTCTGGTTGAAGGCGCTGTAGTTCTGGGTGCCGAGGGTCGGGATCGCGTAGAGCCCGGCCGCGATCGTGAACTGGAACGGGCCGTCGGCCTTCTGCACCCAGGCCATCAGGTTCGAGAAATCGACCCGCGCCGCGCGGTCGCGATCGGGGAAGATCCCGAGCGGCAGCGCGAGGTCGCGGTTGAACTGGTTCGACTGCGTGTAGGCGTAGCCGGTCAGCGCGCCGCCGACGTAGATGTCCCCGAAGCCGTCGATCGTGAAGCAGGTCGGGCTCGGATTCTGCTTGATCGGGCCGTTATAGGCCGGGAAGGACAGCGTGGCCTTGCAGGGCTCTGCCACGGCCGGCACGGGCGCCGGCTTGACCGCGAGGTCCGCCGCGGCGGCGGTGCCGGTCAGCGCGGCGAAGGCGGCCAAGCCGAGTGAGGTGATACGGGTCGCCACGTCTCTGAAATCCGCAAGTCGATGGGTCTGCGGCCAAGCTCTCACCCAACGGCGGTTGGCGCAAAGGCAATTTTCGAGCATCTGCTTAGGTTTTGAGCAGACTTGATGCAGCGGCAACTGTCTGTGTCTTCACCGCAACAGGCGGGAGCTATACTCTATCCCTGTACAAGCCGGGTCGGATCGCGCCTCTGCCGCACCGGGACGACGCCCGCTGCCGTGCGACCGAGAGGTCGATCGCGCGCCGGCGCACCGGCAGCGATCGTCCCTGCGGCCGGTTGGACCTCCGATCCAAGCGCCCGGCTCTTCGCGCCCGTCGCCCGACCGCCAGCGGGCGGCCGCGAAGGCAGAGTCGCCCTCGGCGCCGAGGCACCCGCCCTCAGTGCGACAGGATCTTGGACAGGAAGGTCTGCGCCCGCTCGCTGCGGGGCGAGCCGAAGAACGCCTCCTTGTCCGCGTCCTCGACGATCTCGCCGCGATCCATGAAGATCACGCGGTTCGCCACCTTGCGCGCGAATCCCATCTCGTGGGTGACCACCATCATGGTCATGCCCTCGCGCGCGAGTTCGACCATCACGTCGAGCACCTCGCCGACCATCTCGGGGTCGAGGGCCGAGGTCGGCTCGTCGAACAGCATCACGATCGGGTTCATGGCGAGCGCGCGAGCGATGGCCACGCGCTGCTGCTGCCCGCCCGAGAGCTGGCCCGGGAACTTGGCCGCGTGAGCCTTCAGCCCGACCCGATCGAGCAGCGCCAGACCCTTCGCCGCGGCCTCCTCGCGCCCGCGCCCCAGCACCTTGCGCTGGGCGAGCGTGAGGTTGTCGGTGATCGACAGGTGCGGAAACAGCTCGAAGTGTTGGAACACCATGCCGACGCGCGAGCGCAGCTTCGGCAGGTTGGTCTTCTTGTCGGCGATGCGGGTGCCGTCGACGGTGACCTGTCCCTTCTGGAAGGGTTCGAGCGCGTTGACGCACTTGATGAGCGTCGACTTGCCCGAGCCCGAGGGACCGCAGACCACCACCACCTCGCCCTTGCGGATCGCGGTGGTGCAGTCCGTCAGGACCTGGAAGTCGCCGTACCACTTGCTGACGTGATCGATCTCGATCATCGGGCCCGTGGAGGCTGTGACGGGCGGCGTCTCGATCAGGGGGGCCGAGGACATGCGGGCTCTCGTTCGGATCAGCGGATGATGGCGATGCGGCGCTGAAGGCGGCGCACCAGCAGCGAGGCGAGGAAGCAGACCGCGAAGTAGACCACGGCCGCGAACAGGTACATCTCCACGAGCCGCCCGTCGCGCTGCGCGACCTTGGAGGCGGCGCCGAGGAAGTCGGTGATCGACAGCACGTAGACGAGCGACGTGTCCTGGAACAGGACGATCGTCTGCGTGAGCAGCACCGGCAGCATGTTGCGGAAGGCCTGGGGCAGCACGACGTTGGCCATGCTCTGCCAGTAGGTGAGGCCCAGCGCCGAGGCGGCGGCGGTCTGCCCCTTGGGGATCGACTGGATGCCCGCCCGCATGATCTCGGAGAAGTAGGCGGCCTCGAACAGCGTGAAGGTCACGAGGCTCGACGCGAAGGCGCCGACCTGGATCGGCCGGTCCGCCCCGATCAGCCACTGCCCGAGATACGGCACCAGGAAGTAGAACCAGAAGATCACCAGCACCAGCGGCAGCGACCGCATGAAATTGACGTAGACCTTGGCGACCGTCGGCAGCACCGGCAGGCCGGAGAGCCGCATCATGGCGATCAGCGTGCCGAGCACCACGCCGCCGACCGCCGCGAGCGCGGTCAGCGTCAGCGTGAAGGTCATCCCCGTGAGGAACAGGTAGGGCAGCGCGTCCAGGACGACGCTGAAATCGAAGTTCGAGAGCATGGACGCTCACCCGCGGGGCAAGGAGAGGGAAACCGGCATCAGCGCGCCCCCGGGATGGCGACCTTGCGCTCCAGGAACCCCGCCGCGGTCACCACGACGAGGTTGATCACGATGTAGAGGATCGTGGCCGCCGTGAAGGCCTCGAACACCTGGAAGGAGAATTCCTGCATCGAGCGGGCGCGGGCGGTGAGTTCGAGGAGCCCGATGGTCAACGCCACCGACGTGTTCTTGAGGTTGTTCAAGAACTCGGAGGTCAGCGGCGGCAGGATGATGCGGTAGGCGTTGGGCAGCAGCACGTAGCGGTAGGTCTGGGCGGTGGTGAGCCCGAGCGCCGTGCCGGCCATGCGCTGGCCCCGCGGCAGCGCCTGGATCCCGGCCCGCACCTGCTCGGCCACGCGCGAGGCGGTGAAGAAGCCCAGGCACACCACCGCGGTGTAGAAGGGGGCGTCGGGCAGTTGCTTGAGCCAGGTGCCCCAGCTCACCGGCAGCACCTCCGGCAGCACGAAGTACCAGAGGAACATCTGCACGAGGAGCGGAATATTGCGGAAGATCTCGACGTAGCCGTTGCCGATCGCCTGGGCGAGGCGGCTCGGCAGCGTCCGCAGGACCCCGATCACCGAGCCGACCGCGAAGGCGATGACCCAGGCGCAGAGCGCCGTGACGATCGTCCACACGAGGCCCGACAGCAGCATGTCGGCGTAGGTCCCCGTGCCCTCGGGCGAGGGCTCGAAGAAGATGCTCCAGTTCCAATTGTAGTTCATGCCCTGTCCCGCCGGCCCGGCCGTCGTCTGGTGCGCCGCGTCCCGGCGCGATCATAAGTCATCTCGAAGCGCCGGGGGATCGTCCGAAATCCGCCTCCCACAGCTTGCGACCGTCGACGCGCCCTCACCCTCCCCCGCCAAGGGGGAGGGTTCATCGCGTCGCGCCAGCCCCCGCCGCGCCAGCGAACTCAGTACATCGCCGGGTCGGGACTGTCGCTCGGATGCGCGAATGCCTTCTGCAGGGCGGCATCCATTGGCAGGTTGAGGTTGATGTTGCGCGGCGGGATCGGCTTGGTGAACCACTTGTCGTAGGTCGCCTTGCCGTCCGGGCTCTGGTAGAACGCGGCCGTGGCGTCGTCGATCACCTTCTTGAAGGGCGCGTCGTCCTTGCGCAGCATGATCCCGTAGGGCTCGGGCTTCGAGATCGCGTCCGCCGAGATCATGTAGGCGTCCGGCTCCTTCGAGGAGGCCGCGAGCGAGGCGAGCAGCACGTCGTCCATCACGAAGGCCACCGCCCGGCCGGTCTCCACCATCAGGAACGCCTCGGCGTGGTCCTTGGCGGGGAGAATCGTGATCCCGAGCTTGTTGGCCGCGTTGTACTCGTTGATTTGCCGGATATTGGTCGTGCCGGAGGTCGACACCACCGTCTTGCCCTTCAGATCATCGAACTTGCTGACGTTGCTGGCCTTCTTCGCGACGAAGCGGGTGGCGGTCAGGAAGTGGGTGTTGGTGAAGGCGACCTGCTTCTGGCGGTCGACGTTATTGGTGGTCGAGCCGCATTCGAGGTCGACGGTGCCGTTGGCGATCAGCGGGATGCGCGTCGCCGAAGTCACGGGGTTCAGCCTGACCTCCAGGTTCGGCATGGCGAGCTTGACCTTCACCGACTCCACCGCTTTCAGGCAGATGTCCATGGCGTAGCCGACCGGCTTCTGATTGCCGTCGAGATAGGAGAACGGAACCGAGGAATCGCGGTAGCCGATCGTGATCGCGCCGGTCTCCTTGATCTTCTTCAGGGTGCCGGACAGGTCTTCCGCTGAGGCCGGAAGCGCGGCGCAGCTGGCGACGAGCAGGGTCAGCAAGCGTTTCAGGGCCATTCACTTTCTCCTTTTGGGCGGGCCCCTACGTCCGCCACGCGGAGCGGTGCGTCAAGGGTCTCCGGCGTCCGGCCCGCCGCCGCGCCGGTTGCGCAACGCCCGCCCAGGCGCGAGAAGAAGGGGCTGCCCCCGCGGCACGCCGCTTGCCCGCCCTGATCGCCCTCGCGCCGGACCGGACCGTATGCAGATCGCGACGCCCTACCTGATGTTCCTCGGCGACGTGCCCGATCGCCTCGCCGCCAAGACCGCCTACGGCATCGCCGACTGGCGGCCGGACTGGTGCGTCGGACAGCTCCGCCTGCCCGGCTGCGCCGCCGATCTCGGCATTCCCGACCTGCCGATCGCCGAGGCGGTCGCCCGGGGCGCGCGCACGCTCGTCGTCGGCGTGGTGAATGCGGGCGGCAAGCTGCCGGACCACTGGGTCGCCTCGATCGTGGCAGCGCTGGAGGCCGGGCTCGACGTCGCGAGCGGCCTGCACACGCGCCTGGGCTCGATCCCCGCCGTCGCCGAGGCCGCCGCCCGGCACGGCCATCAGCTCCACGACGTGCGCCACTCGGATCAGCCCTTCGAGACCGGCAAGGGCACGAAGCGGCCGGGCCGACGGCTCCTCACCGTCGGCACCGACTGCTCGGTCGGCAAGAAGTACACCGTGCTCGCCCTCGAGAAGGGCATGCGCGAGCGCGGCTTCGACGCCGATTTCAAGGCGACCGGCCAGACCGGCGTGTTCATCTCCGGCCGCGGCGTCGCCATCGACGCGGTGGTGGCGGATTTCATCTCGGGCGCCGTCGAGTGGATCTCGCCGGCCGCTGCGCCGGAGCACTGGGACCTGATCGAGGGCCAGGGCTCCCTGTTCCATCCCTCCTTCGCGGGCGTGAGCCTCGGCCTCCTCCACGGCGCCCAGCCGGACGCCTTCGTGATCTGCCACGAGCCGACCCGCACCCGCATGCGCGGGGTGCAGCATCCCCTGCCCTCGATCCAGGCGGTGATCGACCTGACGATCCGCTGCGGCAGCCTCACCAATCCCGAGATCCGCCCGGCCGGCATCGCGGTGAACACGCAGGAACTGGAAGAGGCGGAGGCCCGCGCCTTGCTGGAGCGGCTTGCCGCCGAGCATGACCTGCCGGCGACGGATCCGGTGCGCTTCGGCGTCGCCGGGATCGTGGATCGTCTCGCCGCCCTCTACCCGGCGGGAGTCGGCGCGTGATCCGCCTCGACGTGGAGGTCGAGACCTGGCCCATCGCCGGGAGCTTCACGATCTCCCGCGGCAGCCGCACCGAGGCGGTGGTCGTGGTGGCGCGGGTGAGCGACGGCACGGCCACTGGCCGGGGCGAGGCCGTGCCCTATCCCCGCTACGGCGAGACCGTCGAGGGCGTCCGGACCCTCGTCGCGGCGCAGGCCGAGGCGGTGGCCGGCGGCGTCACCCGCGCGGACCTCCTCGCGCGGATGCCGCCCGGCGCCGCCCGGAACGCCCTCGACTGCGCCCTGTGGGATTTCGAGGCCAAGCGGACGGGCCGCTCGGCCTACGCGATCGCCGGCATCGCCCCGGGCCCGGCGACGACCGCCTACACGCTCAGCCTCGGCACGCCGGAGGCGATGGAGGCGTCGGCCCGCGCGGCGGCCACCCGGCCGCTCCTGAAGGTGAAGCTCGGCGGCGAGGGCGATCCGGCCCGGATCGCGGCGGTCCGCCGCGGCGCGCCCGCCGCTCGCCTGATCGTCGATGCCAACGAGGCGTGGCGGCCCGAGACCCTCGCGGAGAACCTCGCCGCCTGCGCGGCCGCGGGGGTCGAGCTGATCGAGCAGCCGCTCCCGGCCGCCGATGATGCCGCCCTCGACGGCATCGCGCGCGCGATCCCGCTCTGCGCCGACGAGAGCCTGCATCCCGGCGGAGGCCTCGACGCGCTGGTCGGCCGCTACGACGCCATCAACATCAAGCTCGACAAGGCCGGCGGCCTCACGGAGGCGCTGTCCCTGGCCGAGGCCGCGCGCGCCCGCGAACTCACGATCATGGTGGGCTGCATGGTGGGCACCTCGCTCGCCATGGCGCCGGCGATGCTGCTGTCGGGCCTCGCCGCCTTCGTCGATCTCGACGGGCCGCTGCTGCTCGCCCGCGACCGGGAGCCGGGCCTGCGCTACGAGGGCAGCATCGTGCATCCGCCCGAACCGGCCCTGTGGGGATGAGGGCACGATGCTGGGCTGGGACCTCTCCGGCGACGCCCTGACCGCCCCGGCGGTCGCCCGCAACCGGGAGCCGATCCTGGCCGTCCTGCGCCGGGTCCTGCCCCCGGCCGGGCTCGTCCTGGAGGTCGCGAGCGGATCAGGCGAGCACGCGGTGCACGTGGCCGCCGCCCTGCCGGGCCTGTCCTGGCAGCCGAGCGACCCGGAGCCCGCCTGCCTTCGCAGCATCGCGGCCCATGCCCGCGCGGCCGGCCTCCCGAACCTGCTCCCGCCCCTCGCCCTCGACGCGCGCGACGCCGGATGGCCGCTGCCGCGAGCCGACGCGATCGTCGCAATCAACATGATCCACATCGCGCCCTTCGCGGCGACGGAGGGCCTGATGCGGGGCGCCGACCGCCTGCTGCCGACGGGAGGGCTCCTCGTGCTCTACGGTCCCTTCACGATCGACGGCGCCCACACCGCCCCGAGCAACGCCGCTTTCGACGCCGACCTGCGCGGGCGCGATCCCGCCTGGGGGCTGCGGGACGTGGCCGCGGTCGCGGCGGAGGCGGGGACGCGCGGGCTCTCCTTGGCGGAGTGCGTCCCGATGCCGGCGAACAACCTGATCCTGGTGTTCCGGGCGCGCGGGCCCGGCTAGCCGCGGGGTGGACGTTCGTACGCCTTCCGGGGCCGAACGCCCTTCCCCATCGTCCCGCGCCTCGGGCATGCTCCGCTCCGTGATCCGGAGCGCAGCCAGCGAGGGAGAGGGCGGAGTGACGGAACGGCACAGGATCGTGGTCGTGGGCGGCGGCGCCGCGGGCCTGCAGCTCGCGACGAAGCTCGGCGACCGCTACGGGCGGCGGGGCGCGGCCGAGGTCACGCTGATCGACCGCTCGCGCACCCACATCTGGAAGCCGCTCCTGCACGAGGTCGCGGCCGGCAGCATGGATGTCGGCCACCACGCGGTGGACTACCTCCACCACGCCCACGCCCACGGGTTCCGCTACCGGATCGGCGAGATGATCGGCCTCGACCGGGCCCGCCGGGTGGTGAGGCTCGCCGCGAGCCACGACGCGGAGGGCCGCGAGGTCACGCCGGCGCGCGAGGTCCCGTACGACACGCTGGTGATCGCGGTCGGCAGCGCCAGCAACGATTTCGGAACGCCGGGCGTGAAGGATCACGCCATCGCCCTTGACACGCCGGACCAGGCCCAGCGCTTCCACCGCCGGCTGATCAACGCGATGATCCGCGCCCACGCGCAGGAGGCGCCGGTGCGGCCGGGCCAGCTCCACGTGGCCGTGATCGGCGCGGGCGCGACCGGCACCGAGCTCGTGGCCGAGCTCCACCGGACGACTCGCCAAGTGGCCGCGACCGGCCTCGACCGGATCGACCCCGACAAGGACCTCAAGCTCACCCTAATCGAGGCCGCCGACCGCATCCTGCCGGCCGTGCCCGAGCGCCTGTCGCAGGACGTGATGGCGCTGCTCGCCGGGATCGGCGTCGAGGTGCGCACCCGCGCCCGGGTGACCGAGGTGCGGGCGAACGGCGTGATGCTGGCGGACGGCAGCTTCATCGAGTCGGAACTGGTGGTCTGGGCGGCGGGGGTGCGGGCGCCGGACGTCCTGCGCGACCTCGACGGCCTGGAGACCACCCGCAACAACCAGCTCGTGGTGCGCCCGACCCTTCAGACCACCCGCGACGAGGCCATCTTCGCCCTCGGCGACTGCGCCTACCTCATCGACGACGCGACGCAGAAGCCGATCCCGCCCCGCGCCCAGGCGGCGCACCAGCAGGCGACCCACCTGCTGCGGCAGATCCCGCACCGCTTCGCCGGGCAGCCGCTGGCCCCCTTCCGCTACCGGGATTTCGGCTCGCTCGTCTCGCTCGGCGAGTACACCACGGTCGGCAACCTGATGGGGTTCATCCGCGGGCGCAACGTGTTCATCGCCGGGCTGTTCGCCCGGATGATGTATCAGTCGCTCTACAAGATGCACCAGCAGGCCCTGCACGGCACCTGGAAGGTCGCGCTCGACACGGCGGCCCGGGCGCTCACCCGGCACACGGTGCCGCGGGTGAAGCTCCATTGAGGGCGGTTGCGCCGGCCCGGGATCGGTGCTTCGGTGACCCGGGCCCGCACGGGCCCGGGAGGACACGACGCCGATGATCCTGGTCAGCGTGATGTATCCGGGCGGCGCCTCGCCCGCCGCCTTCGACCTCGACTATTACCTCAAACACCACATGCCGCTCGTGCGCGAGCGCTGGTCCGGCATGGGCCTGGAGAAGGCCGAGGTGGTGAAGGCCGCCGCGACGCCGGATGGCAGCCCCGCCCCCTTCCAGATCATCGCGCTCCTGAGCTTCCGCTCTCTCGACGACTTCCAGAAGGCGGTCGCGGCGCACGGCCAGGAGATCTTCGCGGACATCCCGAACTTCACGCAGGCCCAGGCGCAGGTGCAGATCAACGAGCCGCAGGCGTGGTGAGACGCGGGCGATGATCGACATCGTCGCGATCGTGAAGGAGCAGCACCCGGATCTCGGTCCCTATTTCGTGGTGCTGCGCCCCCTCTCCGGCCTGGTCGCCCCGGATGCGCCGGACGATCTGGCCGAGGAGGTCAGGGCCTGGGCGGCCACCGAGGCGCCGAGCGCCCGGCTGTGGCGGCGCGCGGTGACCTACGCGCTCTTCCCGGGCTGGCCCGAGGAGACACGTCATCTCGAGGTGGTGTCCCTGGCGAGTGCCGCCGAACTCGCCCGGTTCGCGACCCGCTGGACGCATTGAGGCGCGGCTGACGGGACGAAGCGCGGCTGTTTTCGCTGCGCTTTCTTGTTCGAGCCGTGCTTAGTCGACAATCGATTGCGCTGTTTTTGGATCGAGCCGGATCCCCTCTCCCGAGTGGGCTGCCGTGGGCGCACGTCTTTGTAGCCGGTTCATCAGCTGAACGCTTCTGGAAAACACAACACTCCTCATGCTGAGGTGCTGCGCAGCAGCCTCGAAGCACCCTTGACCGTCAATCCAAGAGAAGTGCGCCTTGGATATACTGTTTCTGGGTGCTTCGAGGCTCCCTTTGGTCGCACCTCAGCATGAGGAAGAGGGTTTGTTGCCATCAGCCGGGTTTGAAGCTATGGCTCATCATTACCTGAGTGGATGAAATCCATCGTTCTTCAGGTCTGCCGGCGTCGATTGGTTCTTGCGATGCCCTGCGACCGATCGCGCAGCGGATGCGGCTGAGCGATGAAGGATCCGCTCGAAGTCTGATCGATCGGAACGATCATCCTTTCGATCGGGAGAAATGTCTCCCCTGTCCCCGGACAGGCGCGCGCGTGTGCGGATAGGGCACGCGCACCCGCCGAGGTGAGGCGTCGGAAGCGTGGAGCGAAGCCGGGCCGCCCGCCATCCCCCGCCGCGCGTTCGGAAGCTCGCCTCACTCCGAGGCCACCGCGACGGCAGCGCCCTCGCGGGCCGAGGTTGCGGCCGCCTCCAGGCAGGCCATGACCTCGACCGCCTCCCGCGTCGTCCTGTCCGACACCTCGCCGCGCAGAAGCGAACCGGCGACCTCCGCGTAGAAGCGCCGCTGGTCCCCGTCGAGGGCGGGCGAGTGGCGCACGGTCCCGCTCCCGTCGTGGATCTCCAGCGCGTCCGGGTCCCGCCCCCATCCGGGCGAACCCGGGACAATGCCGGCCAGCAACTGGCCTTCCTGGGGATCGGGGTGCCGCTTGACGAGGCTCCCGCCCTCGCCGTGGACGACGAAGCGGGACGACCCGCCCGCGACGAGCATGCTGGCCTGCAGCACGACGCGCAGCTGCGGATAGTCAAGCACCACGTGTGCCCAATCGTCGGCCAGGGCGCCGGGGCGCAGCCGCGCCAGGTTCGCACTCACCCGGTCGGGCAGGCCGAACAGCTGCAGCGCCTGGTCCAGGAGGTGCGGGCCGAGATCGTACCAGATGCCGCTCCCGGGCCCACCGCCCTCCCGCCAACGATCCCGGACGACCGGACGAAAGCGATCGAGGCGCGATTCGAAGTGCCGGACGGAGCCGATGACGCCCGCCGCGAGGGCGGCCGCGACGGTCAGGTAGTCGCTGTCCCAGCGCCGGTTGTGGAACACCGCCAGCAAGCGGCCGCGGCGGACGGCCAGCGCGCGCAGCGCCCGGGCCTCGGCGAGATCGAGGGTGAACGGCTTGTCGACGACGACGTGCTTGCCCGCCTCCAGGGCGGCCCGGGCCAGCGGCGCGTGGCTGTCGTTGGGCGAGGCCACCACCACGAGGTCGACCGCGTCCGAGCAGGCGACCGCGACAGGGTCGGCCAGGACGGCGATGCCGGGCAGGTCGGCATGGACCTTCTCCGGATCGCGTGAGCCGACCAGTCGCAGGTCGAGGCTCGCAACGGCGCGGATCAGGGGCGCGTGGAAGGTCTTGCCGGCGTAGCCGTAGCCGATCAGGCCGACGCGGATCCGCGGATGATCGATCGCCACCCTTGCCTCCTTCGACGGCGCGGCGGCCTCGTCCGGCCCGCGCGGCGTCGCGCGCGGGAGACGTAGCGTTCGCGGCGAGCGTCAGCCGCCGCGTGGGGAAGACCTCGCCCGCCGGACGAGGGTCACACCACCCGACGCGGCCGCTCCAGGAAGGAGGCCTCCTCCTCCTTCGGCTTCGGCGACGGGAAGACCACCGGCGTGGCCGTGGCCGCGAAGGGCGGCGCGGAGGGGTCGAGGCCGTTGCCGGCCGGCCGGGCGGCCGGCGTCGGCTCGGTCGCCGCGGGCTGCGTCTTTGTCGCGGGCTCCTTCTTGGGCTCGGGCTCCGTCTTCGCCTCGGGCGCGGCCGGTGCCGGCAGCGGGCCGGGCGCCTCGGGAGCCTCCGTCTCGTGCGGGAGGTCGCGGTCTGAGTGGCTGAGAAGCTCGGGCGGCGTCTGCCACACGAAGGCGTCGAGGCGCCCGCTCACGGGCGAGATCGGCGCCCAGCGGTCGGAGACGATGCCGTCCGCGCACCAGGCGGGATCGCGCTTCGCGTGGGTCGCGCGGGCGAGCCACTCGCGGGCGCGCCCGCTGCCGCGGCCGTGCTCGGTCTCCTCGATCTCGGCCATCAACAGGTAGACGCGCTGCGTCGGCGCCTCCGCCAGCAGCGGCTGGAGAACGTCGCGCGCCCGCCCGAACTCGCGGGATTCCAGGGCGGCCCGTGCGATCGCGAATCGCGCCTCCGGGTGCCAGGATGAGAGCCGCGCCAGGGTCTCGGCGCGGGCGAGGCGGTCGCGGCTCGAATCACCCGGGCGCAGGTCGAGATAGACCCGCGCGAGGTCGGGATGGGGATTGGCCTTCCACGCCGCCTCGACGACCCGGGCGGCCTTCTTGAGCTCGGCCCGCCGGGCGAGGAGGCGCCCGGTCACCGCCGCGGCCGGAACCAGGTCGGGGGCGAGGCGCACCGCCTCCCGGCCCTGCGCCAGCGCCCGCTCGGGGTCGCCCGCCTCCAGTTCGAGGGCGCTCGCGGTGAGCAGCACCGCGCGCTGCCGACGCGCCGCCGCCTTGTCGGACAGGCCCAGGGAGGCGCGCCGCGACACCGTCTCCAGGGCGCCGCCCCAGTCGCGGTCCGCCGACTGGGCCTCCAGCACCGCCTCGTTCGCCCAGGACACGCCCGGAGCGAGCCGCGCCGCCTCGTTGGCGTAGGCCCGGGCCGTCGCCTCGTCGCCCTGCCGCCGCGCCTCCAGGAACAGCCCGCGCAGGCCGAGCACCCGGGTCTCCGGCGCCTCGGTCATGCGGCGGAAGGCCCGCTCGGCCCCCGCGCGGTCGCCCGAGATCTGTGCCGCCTGGGCGGTCAGCAGCAGCGCGAGCGGCTCGGCGCCGAGCAGGCGCTCCGCTTCACCCGCGTGGCGCCGGGCCGAGGCCGGGTCGCCGGAGCCGACCGCCACCATGCCCCGCGAGAGCGCCTGGAAGCCGCGCGCCCGGCGCCGCTCGCGGCTGTTCACCCGCATCCGCCGCGGCAGGTGCAGGAGGCCCCGGGCGAAGGCCCAGACGAAACCGAGCACCACCGTGAGGACGAGGACCCCGATCAGGGCGGCGTTGAGGCTCGTCGCAACCTCGTACCCGCCCCAGGTCACGGTGACGGCCCCGGGGTGGTCTGCGAGCCAGACCGCGCCGTAGGCGGCAAGGGCCAGGAGGGCCAGGAAGGCGAGTGCGCGCCACATCGGTTCTTCTACTCCTCAGGTCCGCGCCCGGCGCGGCGTGGGGCTCGCGCCCCTGGATCTCCGTGGTGGACGCGCCCGGCTGCGGTCCCGGACACGCCCCCGACCGCGCCAAGAGGGCAGGCCCGACCCCCGGCCGAGGCCGGAGCGGCCGGCCCCGTCAGCGGGACGCACCCGACAAGGCCCCGAAGGTGGCGGCGAGCCGCGCCCGTGCGGCCTCCCCGGCGGCAGCGCGGGCCTTCAGCGTGTCGCCGAACTCCGCCGCATTCTGCCGGGCCGCCTCGGGCAGCGCGTCGAACGCGGAGGCGGCCTCCGCGATCGCCCCCCGGTCGAGGGCGCTCTGGAGCTTCGCCACCGCGGCCTCGGTCGGGTCGCCGGCCGGGCTCGCGGCGCCGGCGCCGCTCGGGCCGTCCGCCTTGCGCACCGACACGATCGATCCGGCCATGCTCGCCAGCCGGTCCGTGATGCTGCCGGTGGTCGCCATCTCGCGCTGCTGCCGCGCCCTCGCCTCCGCCACGAGGCGGTTGCCGATCGGACGGAAGGTGTCCGCGAGGGCGGCGGCGGTCGGCGCGCCCTTCGCGGCGAACCGGTCCAGGGGGGCGAGGGACGCGGCGTCGTCCGGACTGAGCTGCTTGAGGGCGGCGAGCGCGTCCGCGTAGGGCGCGCCGGTCGCGAGCGCCGTGCCGATCCGGTCCGCGGCCACGGCGCGCAGGCCGGCCTGAAGAGACCCCGCATCCGCGCGGCCCTTCAGGTCGCGGGCGAGATCCGCGAGGCGCTGGTCGTCCGCCTTGCCCCTGGCCTGAACCTCCTGCTGGAGCGCGTCGAGCTTGCCGGAGAGCGCCTTGCTCTCCTCCTGCCCGGCTCCCCGCGCCTGGCCGAGATCCGCCTGCAGCGCCTTGAGTCCGGCATCGAGCCCGTCGAGCCGGCCCCGCAGCTCGCCCGTATCGGCTTTGCCCTGGAGGTCCTGCAGCGACCGGGCGAGGTCGTCGATCTTCTGGCGCAGGGCGGGATCGCCCCCCTGGTTCTTCTGCAGGTCGGACAGGCGCTGGTCGAGCCCGTCGAGCCGGGCCTGAAGCGGCCCGAGATCCGGCGCCGGAGCGGCGGCTTGCGTCGCCGGCTCGCCCGAACCGGCGGGCGCGGAGACGGCGGGGGCCGGCGATCCGCTCTGCCCCTGCTTGGCCGCTTCGGCCGCCTGGGCCGACGCAGACTTAGCGGCCGCTTCGGCGTTGCGCACCGCCTCGGGCAGCGGCCGCAGGGTCCCTTCGGCCGCCGCGAGGCGCTGGTCGAGGGCCTGAACGCTGTCGCGGGTCGCGAGCCCGGCCAGGCGCTGGTCGAGCGTGGCGCCACTCTCCGCGGGTTTCGGCAGGAGCCCGGAGGCCGGGCCGTAGGTCTGAACCCCGTAGAGCAGCCCCGCCCCGACCACGCCGCCGAGGAGCGAGGCGGCCAGGAGCGAGCCGAAGCCCGCGCCGCCGCGGGCCGGTTCGGACAGAGCGGACGCCGTCGCGGCAGGCCCGGTCCGGACGGCCTCAGTCCTGGTGCCGTCGGTCTTGGTGCTCTCCGTCCTCACGGTTTCGTTCTTCGCGCCGACCGTCGCTCCGGCGGGGCCCGTCTTCGGAACGGAACTGGACATCGATCCGGTCGGGCCGGACGCTCCCGTCGACCCCGGCCGCGGGCCTGTCGCGCTCACCCCGGATCCGCCCGGGCCAGTCGATCCTGAGGCTCCCGAGGGTCCGGAAACGCCCTTCGCGGCGAAGCTCGCCGCGGCGGCTTGTCCGGTGTTTCCGCTCGTCCCGCTCGACGCCGCGGCGCCTGTCACCCCCGCCGCGCCGGCTCTGGGCGGCTCGGAGACCGATGAGGACGGCTTCGCCGAAGAAGAACCGGCCGAAGAAGAACCGGCCGGAGAGGAACTGGCCGATGTGGGACCGGTCGAAGTCGCGTTGGCCGAAGTCGCATTGGCCGAGACCGAGCTGGCCGGGGACGTGGACGCTGCCGGCGCCGGGGTCGGCTTGGTCGCGGCGGGGCCCGCGCCGAGGCCGGGCTTCGGTGACTCCGGCGGCTGCGGCGACTCGGGCGGCTTCGGCGCCGCCGCGGCCGGACCCGAGGCGGGCTTCGGCGGCTCTGCGGGCTTGGCGGCCGGGCCGGACGGACCCTTCCCGGGTGTCTCGGCGACGCGGGTCGCCTTGAGGTCGATGATCGGCCCGTCCGACGGGTTGGGGCCGCGTCCGCCGGGCCGGTTGCGGGATTCCGGGTTGTCCTTGTCGGATGGGGTCACGGCCGAGGATCCTCACGACTGAACGGGGCCGCGCGCGCGGAAGATCCGCGCCGGTCCTCCGGGGCCCGGCGGAGCGGGTCCCGAGAGGGACGGCGCGGCCGACGGCCGCTCTTATGCGCCGTCCTTAGCACCGGTCATGGGCCAGGCGCGAGCCCGCTTGCGCGGGCGACACGCAGGCGAGGCCGGCGAGAAGGTCGTCCTCGTTCGGCTCGCCCGCGACGAGATGGGACGCGATGCCCGCCGCGACCAGGGGCGCGGCGCAATCCGCCGACAGGCAGAGATGGGCGAGGCGCGCGAACTCGGCCTCTCGCCCGGCTTCCCGGGCGAGGCCGAGCGCGGTCGCGGCGCTGCGCCGGGAATAGTGCAGCGCCGCGTCGAGACCCGCCCCGGCGAGCGCCGCCGCGATCGCCTCGGGCAGGCGGGGCACCGGGCGGGCCGCGTAGGCGATCCAGGCGGTGAGGCGGAACCCCCGCGCGAGAAGGGCCGCCGCGGGTTCGGGCTTGCGCTCCTGGCCCGCGGCGTGGAGGAGGCGCGCTCCGGGTGGCAGGCTCTCGGCAACGAGCCGGGCCAGCGCCGTCGCGTCGCCCCCGGCGACGCGCGGATGCGCGAGGCCGGCGGCCTGCGCGGCCTCGGCCGTGCGGGAGCCGACGCAATAGGCAGGCAGGTCCGCCCAGGCCGATCCGGCGACCGCCGGCACCGCGCTGGCGCTCGTGAGGATCAGGGCGTCGAAGGGTCCCTCCGGCGCCGGGGCGTGGCTGGGCGCGAGGTCGAGCACGGGCGCGAGGAGCGGGGCGTGGCCGAGCGCAGCGAGCCGCGTCGCCGTGCGCGCGCCGGCCGGCAGGGGCCGCGCGACCCAGACGCGCAGGGAGACCCCGTCCGGGCTCGGCGCGCTCTCGCTCACATCGCCTCCCATCTTTGCGGGCCCGGCCTCCCGGGTTATCTGGTCCGTCAGCATACCGGGCTCGGCGCCGCGCGCCATCCCTCCGGCTTCCCGCGAGCGCGACCACGATGAACGTCCTCGGCATCGAGACCACCTGCGACGAGACGGCCGCGGCGATCGTGACCGCTGCCGAGGACGGGCAGGCGGTCATCCGCGCCAACGAGGTGCTGAGCCAGATCGCCGAGCACGCCGCTTATGGCGGCGTGGTGCCGGAGATCGCGGCCCGCGCCCATGTCGAGGTGCTCGACCGGCTGATCGACCGCGCCCTGGACGAGGCGGGCTGCTCGTTCGACGACCTCGACGGCATCGCGGTCGCGGCGGGGCCGGGGCTCATCGGCGGGGTGCTGGTCGGGCTCGTCACCGCCAAGACGCTCGCCCTCGTCACCCGCAAGCCCCTGCTCGCGATCAACCACCTGGAGGCCCACGCCCTCACGGCGCGGATGACCGACGGGATCGGCTTCCCCTACCTGCTGCTGCTGGCCTCGGGCGGCCACACCCAGCTCGTCGCCGTGAAGGGCGTGGGCGAGTACCTGCGGCTCGGCACCACCATCGACGACGCGATCGGCGAGGCTTTCGACAAGGTGGCCAAGCTTCTCGGCCTCGCCTATCCGGGCGGGCCGGAGGTGGAGCACGCCGCGGAGGGCGGCGATTCCGAGCGCTTCGCCCTGCCCCGCCCGATGCTGGGCCGGCGCGAGCCGAACTTCTCCCTGTCCGGGCTCAAGACCGCCCTTCGCGTCGAGGCCGAGCGCATCGCGCCCCTGTCGGACCGGGACGTGGCCGATCTCTGCGCGAGCTTCCAGGCGGCGATCGTCGACGTGGTGGTCGACCGCGTGCGGGTGGCGCTGCGGGCCTTCGGGGCGGTGGCCGGCCACCCGACCGCCCTGGTCGTGGCCGGCGGCGTCGCCGCCAACGGCGCCCTGCGCCGGGCGCTGACCCAGCTCGCGGGCGAGGCCGGGCTACCCCTCGTGGCCCCGCCCCTGCCGCTCTGCGGCGACAACGGCGCGATGATCGCCTGGGCCGGGCTCGAACGGCTGCGGCTCGGCCTCGTGGACGACATCACGGCGCCGGCCCGCCCGCGCTGGCCCTTCGCGGAGGCGCTCACCGGGGCGGTCCGGTGAGCGCGATCGCCGTGCCCCCCGCGGAGGCCGCCGCCATGCAGCGCCGCTGGCGGCGGCTGGTGGACGAGCGTCTGCCCGACGCCGCCGCGGGACGGGCGGACTGGCCCGTGCGTCTCAACCACTGCTTCGCGCGCATCCTCCTCGACAACGCCTGCGGGGGTCCCTGGCGCGAGAGCGTCGCCCCCCCGGCCTGGGTCAACATGCCGCCCGACCGCCTCGCGGCGGCGCTAGCCCTCGGCGAGGCGGTGCTGGCCGGCGAGGCCGATCTCGCGGAACTGAACCGGCGCTCCCTCGCGTGGCGCGGCAAGCTGCGCCGCCCCGTGCCGCCCTCCGAGCTGCGGGGCGACGGCTTCGCCCTCCGGCGCTGGCGGCGGGAGGACGACGCGGCCTTCGCGGCGCTCAACGCCGATGCCGCGGTGATGCGCTTCTTCCCCACGCTCAAGAACCGGCGCGAGAGCGAGGCGGAGGCCCGCGCCCTCGACCGCCGCTTCGAGCAGGACGGCTTCGGTCCCTGGGCCTTGGAGGCGGAGGGGCGCTTCGTCGGGTTCGTCGGCTGCTGGCGGCCGGTGCGTCCCCTGCCCTTCGCGTCGGCGCCCGGGAGCGTGGTCGAGATCGGTTGGCGCCTGGCCCGTTCCGTGTGGGGCCGGGGCCTCGCGACGCGCGGCGCGCGGCTCGCGCTCGGGGACGCGTTCGGGCGCTGCGGCCTGCCGGAGATCCTCGCCTACACGGCCGTGCTCAACCACCCGTCGCAGCGGGTGATGGAGCGCCTCGGCATGGAGCGGCTGGAGGTCTTCCCGCATCCGGCCCTTGCCGAGGGCGACCCGCTGCGCCCGCACGTGCTCTACCGCCTCACCGCGTCCGCCTTCGCGGCCGGAGCCGGCGCGTGACCCCCGCGCCGATCGCGGTGGTGGGCGGCGGCGCCTGGGGCACCGCGCTCGCGAACGCCGCCGCCGCCGCGTCGCCCCGCGAGGTCGTGCTCTGGCTGCGCGACGCGCAGGCGGCCCGCGACATGGCGGAACGGCGCGAGAACGCCCGCTATCTGCCCGGCGTGCCGCTCCACCCGGGCGTCCGGCCGACCGCCGAGGCCGGGCGGCTGCGCAGCGCGGCGAGCGTGCTCCTCGTCACTCCGGCCCAGACCCTGCGGGCGGTGCTGACGGCGCTCGCCCCGGACCTCCCGGCGAAGGCCCCCCTGATCCTCTGCGCCAAGGGGATCGAGCGCGGCACGGACGCCTTCCTGACCGAGGTCGCGGCGGCGGTCCTGCCCGGCGCGACCCTGGCCGTGCTCTCGGGTCCGAGCTTCGCGGCGGATGTCGCGCGGGGTCTGCCGACGGCGGTGACGCTCGCGACGCCCGACCCTGCGCTCGGGGCGGACCTCGCCGCCGCTCTCTCCGGGCCGACCTTCCGCGTCTATCACGGCACCGACACGCGCGGCGTCGAGATCGGCGGCGCGGCCAAGAACGTGCTTGCCATCGCCTGCGGGGCGGTGATCGGGCGCGGACTCGGCGAGAGCGCCCGCGCGGCGCTGGTCGCGCGCAGCTTCGCGGAGCTGCGCCGCTTCGCCCGCGCCTACGGCGCCCGGCCGGAGACGCTGATGGGCCTGTCCGGTCTCGGCGATCTCGTGCTCACGGCCGCCTCTCCGCAATCGCGCAACTTCGCCTTTGGCGAGCGGCTCGGGCGCGGCGCGTCCCCAGCCGAGGCGGCGGCCGGCAAGCTCGCCGAGGGCGCGCTCACCGCCGGGGCGCTGGTCGTCCTCGCGCGGCGGCGCGGCATCGAGATGCCGGTGGCGGAGGCGGTGGCCGAGGTGGTGGGCGGGGCGGTGAGCGTCGACACGGCCGTCGCCGGATTGCTGGCGCGGCCGCTGCGCGCCGAGGAGGAACCGGCGTGAGTGCGCAGCGCGCCTGATCTGGTTCTCTGGTCGTCCCGCCACGGCTTCATCGCCCCAAGGACAGTGTTCCCTGTCTCGCCGCCCGCTCGGGCAAGCAGAGAGGGTGTCGGTCAGCTCCGGCGGGACTTGACGACGTCTGTGGAAGAGCGGAGCGTGCCGGCACGCCCGCGCGCGAACGACCGGGCGATCAGGGAGAGAACGCCATGATCACCCGCCGCGGCTTTGGCCGCATCGCGACCTGCGCCCTCTGCGCGACCACGGGTTTCCTCGCCACCGACGCCTCGGCGCAGACGCCGCCGGCGCCGACCGGCCTCAAGCGCAAGCTCCTCTCGCAGGTCGACGGACCGGCGGAGGGCTACGTCACGATCCTGATGGAGGTGGAGATCGACGCCGGTTTCCTGGTGGCGCGCCACACCCATCCGGGCATCGAATCCACCTACGTGCTGGAGGGCGAACTGGAGCTTCCGGTCGAGGGCCAGCCGACCCGGACCGTGAAGACCGGCGACGCGTTCCAGATCCCGCCGCACACGCCGCATGCCGGCGGCAAGGCCGCCCGGGCGACCAAGCTCAGCATCACCTACGTGCTGGAGAAGGGAAAGCCGCTCTCCAGCCCGGCGTGACGCGGGCGGGCCGGTTCAGAACAGGCCCTCGATCTGCCCGTTCGCGTCGAGGTAGATGCCTTCCGCGGCCGGGACCTTCGGCAGGCCGGGCATGGTCATGATCTCCCCGCAGATCACCACCACGAAGCCCGCGCCCGCCGACAGGCGCACGTCGCGCACGCCGACCACGTGGCCGGAGGGCGCGCCGATCAGCGTGGGATCGGTCGAGAAGGAGTACTGGGTCTTGGCCATGCAGACCGGGAGCGTGCCGTAGCCGTCCGCCTCGAACTGGGCGAGCTTGGCGGCGGCCTTCGACTCGATCTGGATGTCCGCCGCCCCATACAGCGTCCGGGCGATGGCGCGGATCTTGTCGGTCAACGGCGCCTCCTCCGGATAGACGAAGTTCGGCGTCTTGGGCGTCCCCGCCTCCGCCAGCGCCACCACCGCCCGGGCGAGGTCCTCGGCGCCCGCCCCGCCTTCCGCCCAGTGGCGGCAGGTGATCGCCTCGACGTCGAGTTCGTCCCGGCACAGGGCCTTGAGGGCGGCGTGCTCGGCCTCCGTGTCGGCGTGGAAGTGGTTCACGGCCACCACCACCGGCAGGCCGAAGCGGCGCACGTTCTCGACGTGGCGGCGGAGATTCGCGAATCCCTTCTGCAGGGCGGCGACGTTCTCCGTGCCGAGGGCCTTCTTCTCGACGCCGCCATGCATCTTGAGCGCCCGCACGGTCGCCACGATGACGACCGCGCTCGGAGTGAGGCCGGTCTGGCGGCACTTGATGTCGAGGAACTTCTCGGCGCCGAGATCGGCCCCGAACCCCGCCTCGGTCACCGCGTAGTCCCCGAGGCGCAGCCCGGTGCGGGTCGCGATGACCGAGTTGCAGCCGTGGGCGATGTTGGCGAAGGGGCCGCCGTGGATCAGCGCCGGGCTGCCCTCCAGGGTCTGGACGAGGTTCGGCTGGAGAGCGTCCTTCAGCAGCACCGTCATGGCGCCCGTCGCCTTGAGGTCCGCGAGCGTCACCGGCTTGCGGTCGCGGGTTTCCGCCACCACGATCCGGCCGAGGCGCGCCTCCAGGTCCGCGAGGTCGCGGGAGAGGCAGAACACCGCCATCACCTCCGAGGCGACGGTGATGTCGAACCCGTCCTCGCGCGGGAAGCCGTTGGCGGCGCCGCCGAGGGATTGCACGATCGCGCGCAGCGATCGGTCGTTCATGTCGACGACGCGCCGCCACGCGATGCGCCGCACGTCGATCCCGAGGGCGTTGCCCCAGTAGACGTGGTTGTCGATGAGCGCGGCCGCGAGGCTGTGGGCCGACGTGATGGCGTGGAAGTCGCCCGTGAAGTGAAGGTTGATCGCCTCCATGGGCACGACCTGGGAGCGCCCGCCGCCCGCCGCGCCGCCCTTCATGCCGAAGCAGGGGCCGAGGGAGGGCTCGCGCAGGCAGATCACAGCGCGCTTGCCGATGCGGTTCAGCGCGTCACCCAGGCCGACCGTCGTGGTGGTCTTGCCCTCGCCGGCGGGGGTCGGGCTGATCGCCGTCACCAGCACGAGCCGCCCCTCCGGCTTCGGCTCCAGGGCGGCGATGTGGCCATGATCGATCTTGGCGATATGCCGCCCGTAGGGATGGAGGGCTTCGTCCGGGATGCCGAGCCTCTCGGCTATGGCGCTGATCGGCTTCAGGGTGGCCGCGCGGGCGATCTCGATGTCGGTCGGCATGGCGTCCCGGGTTTCTCGTTATGATCGAACACGACGTGGCGTTCGCCGTGCGGGCACGATAAGCCGACCGCGCGCATTCGGGCCAGACTAAATCGCTTGACCAGAATGCTCAGAAAAATCTAACGGCTGTCGCCCGGGCCCACGATTCCCGTCGGGAGGCAGGCGCCCCGTCGCGCCTGCCCCGGCGCGGCGCGATTCCCTTGGGTCAAGCCACGGCTCGAAGCACGCGCGCGAGCTTGTCGACCAGTTCCCCGATCTGGTCCTCGCTGATCACCAGGGGCGGCGTCACCGCGATGGTCTCGCCCGTGGCGCGGACCATCAGGTCCAGCTCCTGGAAGGCGCGGTCCATCGCCTCGAAGGCCCGCGCCCCCGGCGCGTCGGGGCGAGAGGCGAGATCGATCGCGCCGGAGAGGCCGAGCGTGCGGATGTCGAGCACGTTCGGCAGGCCGCGCAGGCTCATCAGGCCCTCGGCCAGGACTGGTTCCAGGCGCTTGGCGCGGGCGAACAGATCCTCGTCCCTGTAGAGGTCGAGGGCCGCCAGCGCCGCCGCGCAAGCGAGCGGGTGGGCCGAGTAGGTGTAGCCGTGGAAGAGTTCGATCGTCCGCTCGGGGCCCTGCATGAAGGCGTCGAAGATCCCCTTGCGGACGAGGACGCCGCCCATCGGGACCGTGCCGGAATTCACCCCCTTGGCGAAGGTGATCATGTCCGGGACGACGCCGTAGCGCTCCGCCGCGAAGGCCGCGCCGAGCCGGCCGAACCCTGAGATCACCTCGTCGAAGATGAGCAGGATGCCGTGCCGGTCGCAGATCTGGCGCAGGCGCTGCAGGTAGCCCTTCGGCGGCGGCAGCACGCCCGTGGAGCCCGCCATCGGCTCGACGATCACCGCGGCGATCGTGGAGGCGTCGTGCAGGGCGACGATCCGCTCCAGGTCGTCGGCGAGGTGGGCCCCCCAGTCCGGCTCGCCCGCCGTGAAGGCCTGGTGCTCGCGCGAGTAGGTGTGGGGCAAGTGGTCGACGCCCGCCAGCAGCGTGCCGAAGGCCTTGCGGTTGGTGACGATGCCGCCGACCGAGATGCCGCCGAAGCCGACGCCGTGATAGCCGCGCTCGCGGCCGATCAGCCGCGTGCGCCCGCCCTGGCCGCGCGCGTTCCAATAGGCGAGCGCGATCTTGAGCGCCGTGTCGACCGCCTCCGACCCCGAATTGCAGAAGAACACGTGGTCGAGGTCGCCCGGCGCCAGGGCCGCGATCCGCGAGGCGAGCGCGAAGCCGCCGGGATGGCCGAATTGGAAGGCGGGCGAGAAGTCGAGCTCCGCCGCCTGCGTCTGGATCGCCGCCACGATCGGGTCCCGGTTGTGCCCCGCATTGCAGCACCACAGCCCCGCCGCGCCGTCGAGGATCGCGCGGCCGTCCGGCGCGAAGTAGTGCATGTCCTTCGCGCGCGCGACCATGCGCGGCCGGCGCTTGAAGGCGCGGTTCGGCGTGAAGGGCAGCCACCACGCGTCGAGGTCGTTCGGCGCCAGGGCCTCCTTGGCCGCGATCACGGCCGCCGCGTTCGTCGTCATTCGTGGTCTCCTGCCGCCGAGGGGCGCGCGCGGCCCCAGGGACATCCAACGCAAGAGCCGCGCCGTTAAGCATATCCGTGAGCTCTCCGCCGCGACTCAGCGAGCGTTCAGCATTCTAACGCAGGGTCGCCCGGTGGAGACCAGGGGATTCGGGATGGGCTTCCTGCTGCGCGCCGCGCTGGTGATCGGTGTCCTCGCCTACGCCTCGGCGCCGGTGCCCGAGCCGCCGAGGCCGGGCGAGACGCCGCCGCATTCCTGGCCGACGGGGGTGGCGGCGCTTCCCCCCGACCTGCGCGCGCGGCTCGTCCGCGGCGCACAGGAGGAGGTGACGCGCGCGGTGGTGGAGCAGCTGCGGGGCGGCCTCGATCCGCAGCGGCCGGGGGCGGAGGCCGCGAACCGCTAGGCGCCGTCTGACACCCGCGGCCGCGCTGCCGGAGCGCGCGATTCCGCCCCGCCACACCGTCCCGGCCCTGGGACAACCGCGTTTTCCTCCTCGCCCCGGGTCAGGTGCGCAACGGTTGCGTTATACTTGGGGGGAGTTATCAGTATTTCGCAGATGAACGAGGATCGGGCGATCGATGCCGATGGGTGAGGCCGCTGAGCAGGCCGACGAGGAGAAGGTTCGAAGCGTGCTCGAGACCGTGTTGCGCACGCCCGGTTTCGCGCGGTCGCCCAAGCTCGCGCACTTCCTGCGATTCGTCGTCGAGGAGGAACTGGCCGGGCGCGGCGCGGCCCTGAAAGCCTATACGATCGCGACTCAGGCGCTCGGCCGCGGCGGCGCCTTCGACCCGTCCGTCGATCCGAGCGTGCGGGTTGAGGCCGGCCGCCTGCGGCGCACGCTCGACGACGCCTACGCCCTGCTCGGGGCAGCCCTCCCGCTGCGCATCCGGATCCCGGTCGGCACCTACCGGCCGATCTTCGAGGCCGACATGCCCCCCGCCCCGCCCGCCGCGCTCCCCGAGCGGACTGCATCCTGGCCCGTCGAGCCGGAGCCGCGCCTCGTCATCGCTTTCAGCCCCGCCGGTCAGGCGACGATCATCGCGCTCCTCGCGGCCATCCTGCTCATGCTCTGCGTGGAGGTCGGTCTCATGCTCGGCGGGTTCGCCCCGGCCGAGCGCGCGAGCGGGCGCACGACGAGCCTCGCCGACCGCCTGCCCTGAGCGCGCTCCGACGGGCCGGGATCCGGGTTGCCGCGACCGGACCCGATCGCCCCCGCTTCGTGTCTCTCACAAAACTCCCGATCCCCGTCGTCGCTCGCCGTTGCGCCTCCCGCGCGGCGGGAGTTTTGTCAGGTGCACTCAGAGCGGGCGCTTCAGGATCCGGGCGAACAGGCCGACGATGCCTTCCCGGAACAGGAGCACGCAGATCACGAAGACGATCCCCTGGATGATGGTCACCCAGGCGCCGAACTGCGCCAGGTAGTTCTCCATGGCGACGATCACGAAGGCGCCGAGGATCGGGCCGAACACCGTCCCCATCCCGCCGACCAGGGTCATCAGCACCACCTCGCCGGACATCGACCAGTGCACGTCGGTGAGCGAGGCGAGCTGGAACACGATCGCCTTGGTGGCGCCGGCGAGGCCCGCCAGCGTCGTCGACAGGACGAAGACCGCGAGCTTGTACTGGCTCGCCCGGTACCCGAGCGAGATCGCGCGCGGCTCGTTGTCCCGGATCGCCTTCAGCACCTGGCCGAAGGGCGAGTGGATGATGCGGTAGATCAGCAGCATCCCGAGGAAGAAGATGACGGCCACCACCGCGTAGAGCACGCGGTCGTCCGCGAGGCTGATCACCCCGAACAGGTTCCCGCGCGGCACCGCCTGGATGCCGTCCTCGCCGCCGGTGAACTTGGCCTGGAGCGAGAAGAAGAACGCCATCTGGGCGAGCGCCAGGGTGATCATCGAGAAGTAGATGCCCTGCCGCCGGATCGCCAGCGCGCCGAAGACGAGGCCGAGGATCGCGGCCGTCAGGGTCCCGGCGATGATCGCGACCTCGGGCGTGAAGCCCCAGACCTTCGCCGCATAGGCCGAGACGTAGGAGGCCATGCCGAAATAAGCGGCGTGGCCGAAGCTCAGCAGGCCCCCGTAGCCGAGTAGGAGGTTGAAGGCGAGCGCGAACAGCGCGAAGCACAGCACCTTCATCAGGAAGACGGGGTAGAGCACGAAGGGCAGCAGCGCGAGGACGATCGCGATGCCGACGAACACCACGCGGTGCAGGGCCTTGGCGTCCCTGCCCTCCGGCAGGGCGCTGGCGAGCGGCGAGGCGTCGGACGCGGCGGCGGCGGTGTCGGCCATCTCAGGCGGTCCTCGTCGGGATGGGGAGCAGAGGATGGATCATCAGGCGGTGCGGCCGAACAGGCCGGCGGGCTTCACCAGGAGCACCAGCACCATGATGACGAAGATCACGGTCGAGGACGCTTCCGGGTAGAAGACCTTGGTCAGTCCCTCAACGAGACCGAGCGCGAAGCCGGTGATGATCGAGCCGAGGATCGAGCCCATGCCGCCGATCACCACCACGGCGAAAACCACGATGATGATGTCGGCGCCCATGTTGGGATTGACCGAGTAGACCGGCGCGGCGAGCACGCCCGCGAAGGCGGCGAGCGCCACCCCGAACCCGTAGGTCAGGGTCAGGAGGAGCGGCACGTTCACGCCGAAGGCCTGGACCAGGGTCGGGTTCTCGGTGGCGGCCCGCAGGTAGGCGCCGAGCTTGGTCTTCTCGATGATTAGCCAGGTCGCCAGGCAGACGACCAGGGAGGCCACCACCACCCAGGCGCGGTAATTCGGCAGGAACATGAACGGCAGGCGCTGGCCGCCGGAGAGTTCGCTCGGGATCGCGTAAGGCAGGCCCGACACGCCGTACTGATTGCGGAACAGGCCCTGGATGATCAGGGCGAGGCCGAAGGTCAGCAGCAGGCCGTAGAGGTGGTCGAGCTTGTAGAGCCGCGCGATCAGCAGGCGCTCCAGGATCACGCCGAAGATCCCGACCGCGAGCGGCGCCAGCAGCAGCGCCCACCAGTAGCCGATCCCCAGGTAGTTGAGCAGCATCCAGGCCACGAAGGCGCCCATCATGTACTGGGCGCCGTGCGTGAAGTTGATGATGTTCAGGAGCCCGAAGATGATCGCGAGGCCGAGCGACAGGATCGCGTAGAACGAGCCGTTGATGAGGCCGAGCAGGAGCTGGCCGAACAGCGCCTGCAGGGGAACGCCGAAGATCATGGTCATGGGATCAGCGACTCGTGGCGGGGGAAGGCCGGGGGGCGGGGCGATGTCGCCCCGCCGCGTCGGGATGGCGCTCAGCTCTTGCCGACGAGGGGGCAGCCGCCCTCGCCCATCGGCCGGAACGCGTCCTTGCCGGGGATCGTCGCGAGAGTCTTGTAGAGGTCCCACTCGCCCTTCGACTCGGCGGGCTTCTTGACCTCGAACAGGTACATGTCGTGGATCTTGCGGCCGTCCGCCCGGATCGTGCCCTTGCCGAACAGCGGGTCGTCGGTGGGGAGTTCCTTCATCTTGGCGACGACCTGCGTGCCGTCCTTGGCCGACTTCAGGGCCTCGACCGCCTTGAGGTAGTGGAGCACGCTCGCGTAGACGCCGGCCTGCACGGAGGTGGGCTTCTTGCCGCCGACCTGCTTGGCGAAGCGGTCCGAGAACGCCCGCGAGGCATCGTCGCGGTCCCAGTAGAACGGCTCGGTGAAGACGAGGCCCTGCGCCACCTTCGTGGTGAGCGAGTGGACGTCCGAGGAGAAGATCAGGAGGCCGGCGAGCGCCTGGCCGCCCTCGGTGATGCCGAACTCCGCCGCCTGCTTGATGGCGTTGATGGTGTCGCCGCCCGCATTGGCGAGGCCGATCACCTTGGCGCCCGAGCCCTGCGCCTGCAGCAGGAAGGACGAGAAGTCGGAGGTCGGGAACGGCGTCTTCACCGAACCGACGACCTTGCCGCCGTTCTTCTCGACGACGGCCGTGGTGTCGCGCTGGAGCGCCTGCCCGAAGGCGTAATCGGCGGTGAGGAAGAACCAGGTGGTGCCGCCGCGCTTGACCATGGCGCCGCCGGTGCCGTTGGCGAGCGCCACCGTGTCGTAGGTCCAGTGCACGGTGGTCGGCGCGCATTGCGACCCGGTGAGGTCCGCGGCGCCGGCGCCGGAATCGACGAAGGCCTTGTTCTTCTCGCGGCTGACCTGGGCGACGGCGAGCGCCACCGAGGAGGTCGGCACGTCGAAGATCGCGTCGACGCCGTCGCGGTCGTACCATTGCCGGGCGAGAGACGCCCCGACATCCGGCTTGTTCTGGTGGTCGGCCGAGACGATCTCGACCTTGAGGCCCTTCTCGGCGGCCTTGAAGTCCTCGACGGCCATGCGGGCGGCCACGACCGAGCCCTCGCCCGACAGGTCCGCGTAGACGCCCGAGCGGTCGTTGAGCACGCCGATCTTCACCGGGGTCTGCGCCAGGGCCGGACCGGCGGCGAGCGCGGCGAGCGCCGTCGCGGCGAGCAGTCGTGTCAGCATCGGTCTCTCCT
This sequence comes from Methylobacterium sp. JK268, assembly GCF_054052225.1. Lineage (NCBI taxonomy): Bacteria > Pseudomonadati > Pseudomonadota > Alphaproteobacteria > Hyphomicrobiales > Methylobacteriaceae > Methylobacterium > Methylobacterium sp. JK268. The sequence continues at coordinate 203,578 of NZ_JBSVZN010000003.1, forward strand.
CCGAGGATCGCCGTCGCGGGGGCGCTGCGGCAAAGCGTTTTGTTCTAGGCGGACGGCTCGCACCGAGGCACCGATCCCCCTCGCCCACCCGGGAGAAGAGATCGGCGCCTCATGACCTGCCCTCGCGCCGCGCCTCACACGCCCAGATAGGCGTGCAGCTTGTCGATGTTCGCGTCGAGCTCGGCGTTGGGAATCGTGTCGATCACCCGCCCCTGCTCGACCACGAAGTGCCGATCCGCCACCGTCTGCGCGAAGCGGAAGTTCTGCTCCACCAGAATGATGGTGTAGCCCTCGGTCTTCAGCCGGGCGATGGTGCGGCCGATCTGCTGCACGATGACCGGGGCGAGACCCTCGGTCGGCTCGTCGAGGAGGATCAGCTTGGCGCCGGTGCGCAGGATGCGGCCGATGGCGAGCATCTGCTGCTCGCCGCCCGACAGCTTGGTGCCCTGGCTGGCCGAGCGTTCCTTGAGGTTGGGGAACAGCGCGTAGATCTGATCGACGCTCATCCCGCCGGGCTTCACCCGCGGGGGCAGCATCAGGTTCTCGTAGACCGACAGGCTGGAGAAGATGCCGCGCTCCTCCGGCACGTAGCCGATGCCCATCCGGGCGATGCTGCGGGAGGGCATGGCGATGGTCTCGGCACCGTCGTAGCGGATCGAGCCCTTGCGCTTGCCGAGGATGCCGATGATGGCCCGCAGGGTCGTGGTCTTGCCGGCCCCGTTGCGGCCGAGCAGCGTCACCACCTCGCCCGGCTTCACGTCGAAGCTGATGCCGTGCAGCACGTGGCTCTCGCCGTACCAGCCCTCCAGCCCCTGCACGTGCAGGAGCGGCGCCGCCGCGGTCGCCGGAGTGGTCTTGAGCGCCGCCTCAGCCATGACCGGCTCCGATATAGGCCTCGACCACGCGGGGATCCTTCGACACGGTGGCGTAGTCGCCCTCCGCCAGGACCTGCCCGCGGGCCAGAACGGTGATGCGGTCGGAGAGCGACGCCACCACGGAGAGGTTGTGCTCGACCATCAGGATGGTGCGGTTGGCCGAGACGCGCCGGATCAGGGCCGCCGTGCGGTCGACATCCTCGTGGCCCATGCCGGCCATCGGCTCGTCGAGGAGCAGCATCGCCGGGTCGAGGGCGAGCGTGGTCGCAATCTCCAGCGCCCGCTTGCGGCCGTAGGACAGTTCCACCGCCGGCACTTCGGCGAAATCCGAAAGGCCGACCGCCTCGACCAGGGACAGGGCCTCGTCGTTCAGGGCGCGCAGGACCTGCTCGGAGCGCCAGAAGTCGAAGGAATCGCCCCGCTTGCGGCGCTGCAGCGCGATCCGGACGTTCTCCTTCACCGTCAGGTGCGGGAACACGGCCGAGATCTGGAACGAGCGCACGAGGCCGAGCCGGGCCACGTCCGCCGGCTTCATCCCGGTGATGTCGCGGCCGTTGTAGCGGATCGAGCCCGCCGTCGGCGTTAGGAACTTGGTCAGCAGGTTGAAGCAGGTGGTCTTGCCGGCGCCGTTGGGGCCGATCAGCGCGTGGATCGTGCCGCGCTTCACTTGGAGCGCGACGCCGTTCACGGCTCGGAATCCTTTGAACTCTTTCGTGAGGCCGTCGGTGGACAGCACGATGTCCGGCGGTGAGGCCGCGGTCCGGACGGTGGTGTCAGCCATCGCGATACATCACCTCTGCGTTTCCTCGATCGCGCTTATGCGTCGTTGGTATGCCTCACAGCATGGCGCCGGAGGCGAGTCAACCGGGAGGTCGTTGCGGCACGATATGTTGCCGTGGGGACAGTCGAGCGGCGCCGGCGGACGAGGGAATTCTTCGTACCGCCGCCGTTCTTGCGTGTCGCGACGATTGCCGCGGCCCGTGCGGCGCCGGTTCGGGCGTCCGGCAGGACGGTCACCGCGCCAGGAGGGGCGCCCGCTGATCGCGCTCCCGCCGGGCGCCCGCGGTGCCGCAGGGCGTGCCGGCCGCGTCCTGGCCGCCGGGCGCGCAGGTCTCCTCCAGCCAGAGCGCGAGACCGAGCGCCGCCAGGGCCGGGGCGGTGAGCGCCACGAAGGCCCAGGTCCAGCCGAGATGGATGGCGAGCAACCCGCCGACCCATCCCGACAGCGCGCCGCCGATGCCCTGGACGGCCGAGACCGTCCCGAGGGCGGTCTGGGTCCGGCCCGAGCCCCAGGTCAGGTCCGCGACCACCACCGGCAGGGCGACGCCGATTACGCCCGAGGCGACGCCGTCGAGGATCTCGGCGAGGATCAGCCAGGCCGGGTCGGCGAGGAACGCGGAGAGCAGGGCGCGCACGGGCAGGACCGCGCAGGCGGCCACCAGCAGCTGGCGCCGGCCGCGCCGGTCGGCGAGGGAGCCTGCGAGCAGCGCCACCGGGATCATGGTGAGCTGGGCCACCATCACGTAGCGGGCGGTCCAGGCGGTGCCGTCCGCGCCCGTCGCGACCAGCTTCTGGCCGAGCAGGCTCAGCATCGAGCCGTTGGCGAGATTGAACAGGGCGAGCGCGGCGGAGAGCAGGAGCAGGCGTCGGTCGGAGAGGACGGCCCGGATCGGGGAGCGCTCCGGCTTGTCCTCCGGATCGTCCTCCTTCCATCCGACGGCCCGGCGCGGGTTCCAGGACTTCCGCGGCGTGGTGAGCGCCGCCACGATCGCCGCCGCCGCGAGCAGGCCCAGGATCCAGAACGCGATGCTCGGGCCGAGATACGGCGTCCCGAAGCTGATCGCCAGGGCGGCGCCCAGGATGCCGACGTGGTTGAAGGCCTGGTTGCGGCCCTGCTGGCGCGGGAAGGCCTGCTTGCCGACCATCCCGAGCGTCAGCGCCGCTACGGCCGGGACCACCAGCGTCCCGCCGAGCGCGGCCACGAACTGGGCCGCGAGAACGGCCGGGAAGGAGCGGGCCGGCAGCAGGAGCAGCGTGCCGCCGAGAATCGCCGCGCAGGCGAGCGCGATCAGCAGCCTTGGCCGGGCGACGCGGTCGACCAGCGCGCCGAGCGGCCCGCTGAGGACCAAGGTGGCGAGGCCGACGATGGTCGTGACGAGGCCGACCCGGCTCGGGCTCCACTGCGCGCCTGCCGCCAGCCACGTCCCCAGGAAGGGGCCGAGCCCGCCCTGGATGTCGCCGACGAAGACGTTGATGAGCGCGAGGTGGGTGGTGGCCTGCATCGGCGAGACATCTCCGGGCGCCGCCGGCAGGGCGGCGCGATGGACATGAACGCGCGGAGAGCGCGATCGGATCACCGCGGCTTGGCCGTTTTTCGACCCCCCCTCGTGCCGGGGACGGCTGCGGGTCAGGGGCTCGGGACCGCGCAGGCCTGGGCGATGCGGGCGAGGAGCGGATCGGCGACGCCCATGGCGAGGAGGTGCTGGTGCGTCTGGCTGACGTAGTCGGGATTGGGGCCCGAGCGTCCGCGGCCCTGGCGCACGAGCCGCAGCAGCTCGCTCTCCGGCAGGCGCCCGGCATATTGCGGGTGGGTCCGGTCGACCAGGTAGGTGACGGCGGTCAGCCGTCGCCCGTCCTCCAGCGTGACGCCCAGCCGCCGCTCCACGTAGACCGCCGTGACCTGCTCGCGGGCCCGCAGGTAGGCGAGCGTCCTCGCCGCTTCGGCCTCCGCGACCCGGAAGGCCACGCCCCGGCAGCTCCCGGCGCGGTCGAGGCCGAGCACGAGGCCGGGGCGCTCCGGCGTGCCGCGATGGACGTGCGAGAGCACGCAGAGCGCCCGATGGTAGCCGCGCAGGCGGGCCGGGCGGCGCTCCCGCACCGGGAAACCCGGATTCCACATCAGGGACCCGTAGCCGAAGACCCAGAGGTCCCCGGGTGCGTCGCCGTCGCCCACGCCGCGCCCTCCCCGCCTTCCTTGCCGGCCGCGGGCGGTAGCAGCTAGGGATGCCCGGTTCAATCGGACCCGGAGGCAAGCCCGATGACGCAGGTGACCGGACAGGACGGGGACGCGCGGGCGTTTCGGCGCGGGCGTATCGCGCTCTTCACCCCCTTCATCCTCCTCCTGCTCGTCGCCGTGCTGTGGTCGGCGGGCTGGTTCTGGATCCGCGGACGGGCGGAGCGGGAGATCGACGGCTGGTTCGCCCGGGAGGCCAGGGCCGGCCGGACCTGGACCTGCGCCGATCGCGCGCTCACCGGGTTCCCGTTCCGGCTCGAATTGCGCTGCGCGGGCCTGCGCTTCTCGCGCTCGGACGTCGCCTTCACGGTGGGGCCGCTCGTGGCCGTGGCGCAGGTCTACCAGCCCCGCCACGTCATCCTGGAGGCGACCGGGCCCTTCCACGTGGAGCAGGAGGGCAAGACCGGCGACGTTACCTGGCGGCTGCTCGAAGGCTCGCTGCACCTGACGGGCGACGGCTTCCAGCGCGTGTCCCTGGTGGCGGACGGGCTCCAGGGCCGGGTGGCCGGCGTCCAGCCCGACCCGATCCGCTTCGCGACGGAGCACCTGGAACTGCACGCCCGCCCGACGCCCGGCCGCTTCGAGTCCGACGGCGCCGTGGACGTGAGCGCCCGCGTCGAGAAAGCTGCCCTGCCCCAGCTCGACGCGCTGGTGGGGGGGACGGACCCGGTCGATATCGCCCTCGATGCCACCGTGAACCAAGCGGCCGGCATCCGCACCCGCCCGCTCGCCACGGAGCTGGAGCGCTGGCGGGCGGCGGGCGGCAGCCTCGACCTCACGCGCCTCTCCGCCGAGAAGGGGCGCAGCCGCCTCCAGGCGCAGGGCACGCTCGCCCTCGACGAGGCCCACCGTCCGTCGGGCCAGCTGGACGTGCGCACCGCTGGCCTCGACACGGTGATCGCCCCCCTGGTGAGCGGGCACCTGGAGGGGCGCATCGGCGGGGTCAACGCGGCGCTGATCGGCAACCTCGTGGGCCAGTTCCTCGGCGGCGGCCGACGCCGGGAGGCACCGGCCGATCCGTCGGCCGAGGAGTCGCAGAAGCCGGACTCCCAGAAGCCGGACTCCCTCAGGCCCTTGCCGCCGGTGCGGCTCACCGGCGGCAAGGTGGCGGTCGGTCCCTTCGCGATCCCCAACGTCCGGCTCGATCCGCTCTACTGACCCGGCCGGGCCATTGCGGCGGCGGGACCGGGCGCTTACGCCTAGGCGTCATGAGCCACGCCCGATTTCAGACCTTCGACGATCCGAGCCACCGGTGCGGCCGGGAGCGCGTCGCGGCCCTGCGCACCGCGATGCTGCAGAACGGCTTTTCCGGCTTCGTGGTGCCGCGGGCCGACGAGCACCAATCCGAATACGTGCCGGCGCGGGCCGAGCGCCTGGCCTGGCTGACCGGATTCACGGGCTCGGCCGGGACGGCGGTGATCCTGATCGACCAAGCCGCCCTGTTGGTCGACGGGCGCTACACCGTGCAGGCCGCCGCCCAGGTCGACCCGGCCGTGATCACCCCGGTGCCCCTGGCGGAGACCACCGTGGAGGCGTGGATCGAGGCGAACCTGCCGGCGGGCGGCGTGCTCGCCTATGATCCCTGGCTGCACACGCCCGACGGCGTCGCCCGGCTGGAGAAGGCCGCGGCGGCGGCGGGCGGGCGGCTCGAACCGGCCGGCCTCAACCTCGTCGACCAGGTCTGGATCGACCGCCCGCCGCCGCCCCGCGCGCCGGTCGTCCCGCATCCGGACGACCTCGCCGGCGAGGCCGCCCCTGCCAAGCTGGAGCGGATCCGCGAGGCCCTGGCCAAGGCGAAGGCGGATGCCCTCGTCGTCTCCGACCCGCACAACCTCGCCTGGGCTTTTAACCTGCGGGGGGGCGACGTCTCGCACACGCCGATCGCCCTCGGCTACGCCCTGATCCCGCGCGACGGGCGGGCCACGCTCTTCCTCGATCCGGTCAAGCTGACGCCCGAGGCGCGCCGCGCGGTGGAGCCCCTGGCCGACTCCGCCGATCCGGCGACGCTCCCCGCCGCGCTCGACGCGCTCGGCCGCACGGGGGCGCGGATCCGCATCGACGCCGCGACCGGATCGGTCGCGCTCAAGCGCCGGATCGAGGCGGCGGGCGGCGTCGCCGATCCCGGTCCCGACCCGATCGCCGCCATGAAGGCGGTCAAGAACGCCGCCGAGATCGCCGGCACGCGCGAGGCCCATCGCCGCGACGGGGCGGCCGTGACGCGGTTCCTCGCCTGGCTCGCGCGCGAGGCACCGAACGGCCTCGGCGAGATCGCGGCGGCCTGCCGGCTCGAAGCGTTCCGGGCGGAGGGAGGCGACCTGCGCGACGTGTCCTTCCCGACCATCTCGGCGAGCGGGCCCAACGCGGCCCTGCCCCATTACCGGGTCAGCACCGCGAGCGACCGGATCGTGCGGCCGGGCGAGGTCTTCCTCGTCGATTCCGGGGCGCAATACGCGGACGGCACCACGGACATCACCCGGACCGTCGCGGTGGGCGCGCCGACCGAGGAGATGCGGGACCGCTTCACCCGCGTCCTGAAGGGTCACATCGCCATCGCCACGGCGGTGTTCCCGCGCGGGACCACCGGCGCGCAGCTCGACAGCTTCGCGCGCCGCCCGCTCTGGGAGGCCGGCCTCGATTTCGACCACGGCACCGGCCACGGGGTCGGCAGCTTCCTGTCGGTCCACGAAGGGCCGCAGCGCATCGCCAAGACCGGGACGGTGGCCCTGCAGGCCGGCATGATCCTCTCGGACGAGCCCGGCTACTACAAGGTCGGCGCCTACGGGATCCGGATCGAGAACCTGATCCTCGTGGAGGAGCGCGGGGTCGCGGGCGCCGAGCGGCCGATGCTCGGCTTCGAGACGCTGACGCTCGCCCCGATCGATCGGGCGCTGATCGCGCCGGCCCTGCTCACGCCCGACGAGGCCGCCTGGCTCGACGCCTATCACGCCCGCGTCCTGGCGGAGATCGGGCCCCGCCTCGACCGCGAGACCCGGGACTGGCTCGAGGCCGCGACGCGGCCGCTCGCGGGCTGAGCTACCCGCGCCCCGCCACCACGACGAGGCGCCGGACCTCGCCGCGCAGGAAGGCCTGCAGGAAGCGGTCGTACTGGCGGAACGACACGCATCCGTTCGAGGCACCGCTCGGGCCCAGCATGTAGGTGTGGGCGAGGAGCCCGACGCGGCCGTGGATCGCGCCGCTGCCGCCGACCGGGTTGAGGCGGATGGCCCGGACCCCGTGGAAGAGGCGCTCGCGCTCGGTGAGGTCGTAGGTGCCGGGCGGCGTGGCGCCGCGCATCGGGACGTGGACGTAGCGGGGGTCGTCCATCTTGTCGCCCAGGCCCGAATGGGCCTCCAGCCGCTCGCCGTTCGGCAGCGTGACGCTGCCGGCGGTGATGTCGTAGATCGCCGTCGCCTCGCTCATCGGGGGGAACGGCGAGGGGCTGAGGGGGACGCGCGGCGCCGGCGCGGTCGCCGCGGGATCCGCGGAGGCGTAGGCGAGCGCCGGACCGGAGGGCTGCGGGGATCCGCCGAAGAGCTTGTCGAAGAAGCTGCGGGTATCCGCCATGGCGGTGGCGCTGCTCTGCGCGCGGGCGCGGCGCGGGCTCTGGCGCTCGGCGAAGCGGGGCGTTTCCGGCGGGCGCTGGAGGCGGAACTCGGCGGGCCGCGGCACGGGCAGAGGCACGGGCTGCAGCACGAGGCGCGCATCCGGGGCGAGCGAGGCCGGGGGAGTCGGTTCGGCAATCGCCGCGAGCTGGACCGGGCTCTCCCGGGGCGCCGCGAGGGTCGCAGCGGCGATCGGGGTGGTCTCCTCCGTCCGCGGCGCGACGAAGGCGCCCATCTCCGGGGGCAGCGTGCCCTTGCGCAGCGCCAGCTGGCTCGGATCGAAGCTCGGGTTCGGGTCGAGGAGCCAGGCTTGGCGGATCCGCTGCGCCACGGGTGACGGCGGCGGCGCGGGCGGCTCCGCGGGGATGCTGGCGGCGAGCGGCTCCCACTCTTCGTCGGCCGGCCCCGGATCGAAGCCGTCCGAGGCGAGCGCGAACCACGCGACGCCGCCGATCGCCAGGAGGCTGCGGATGAGGCCGCGGCGCGGCGCGAGCCAGCGCCGGCGCGTGGCCTGATCGTCGAAGGGATGGTCGCGCAGGGCCATGGGAACGCTACTCGGTGACGCTCTTCCGCGGCACGTCCGTTCGTTCGTCTGGACACAGGCCAGCGTAAGCCGGCGCGAGGAACAGCTCACGCCGCCACCGATCGAACGGTCGCTCAGGAAAGTGCCGGTTCAGGCTGTCTCTGTTTGTAGAGGCGCTTGGTTAATCATCACTGAATCGGCGAGACCTGTGTTCCGGGAAGGAGCGTCCGGACGTGCCCTTGGCCGGTGCGCGGGCGAGGCTGTCCGAGGACAATGTGAGGCTGTTCTCCCCTCTCCCGAGTGGGCTAGCGGATTCACAGAACGCGAGAAATACAAACACGGCAGATACTTGCGTCGACACACGAGGGTTCCCGGGTATGGCGTGGGGAACCCCTCTCCCGCACGGGAGAGGGGATCCCGCGGGTCTCCTCGGTTCCGTTCAAGCAACTGCGAAAGAAGCGCTTTTTTTGATGCCGGGAGGCGACGCGTGAATACGCTAGCCCGAGTGGGAGAGGGGCCGGGGGTGAGGGGTGGGTCGGTGTCAGCAAGAAGACTGGACCGTCCCGCTGGAAGCTCGACCGTCGGAGTTCAATCCTGAAGCCGAGCCACCCTGCGCGATCTCCGATCGCCCCTACCCCTCTCCCACTCGGGTTTGCGGGTTCACACATCCGGTCGTGCGCATGCCCGCGCCTCGCAGGCCGTTTGCAGAGTCAGACGTCCCCGTCGTGCCTTCGTGGACGGAACGCCCCTGGAAGTCGCACCCCTCCTCATGCTGAGGTGCGAGCATCGCGAGCCTCGAAGCACCCTTGAGCACAGATCCAAGCCAAGGCCGCTTGGGATCGACCGTTCCGGGGTGCTTCGAGGCCGCGCGCGATCTTCGATCGCCGCGGCACCTCAGCATGAGGAATGATGCGCCCCCGGCCACGTCCAGCCGACGCGCCGAAAACCGGATTGTGTGAACAGGCAAGCCCACTCGGGAGAGGGGATCCCGCGCCCGATCTCGCGAGCGCCGGAAGCCTTCTTAAATCGATGGAGATTTCCAGAGCAGCGCGTTCACACCCATGGTCTTGGCCGGCCCCTCACCGCTGCCCGGCGAGGAGCGGCGACCAGGTCGGGTCCGAGGCGTAGGAGGGCGTCGGAACCGGCTGCTCCACCCGCCCGGTGATGTCGACCATGTAGAGCTTACCGCCCGCCTCGCCGCCGGGATCGCGGAAGAACATCACGTATTGGCCGTTCGGCGCCCAGGTCGGCCCTTCGTTGTGGAAGCCCTCCGTCAGGACCCGCTCGCCGGACCCGTCCGGCTTCATGATGCAGATCGCGAAGGAGCCCTTCCGCTGGCGCGTGAAGGCGATGTAGTCGCCCCGCGGCGACCAGGCCGGCTGCGACGCCGAGCCGTCGCCGAAGGAGATCCGCCGGGGGTTCGACCCGTCCGCGCCCATCACGTAGATCTGCTGCTGGCCGCCCCGGTCGGATTCGAACACGATCTCGCGCCCGTCCGGCGAGAAGGACGGCGAGGTGTCGATCGCGTTGGCGTTGGTGACGCGGGTCTGCGCCTTCGAGGCCAGATCCATCACGTAGATGCTGGCATTGCCGCCGTCCTGGTCGCTCATCACGATCCGGCGCCCGTCGGGCGAGAAGCGCGGACTGGTGCTCATCTCCGCGCTGGTCGGGATCACCTGCCGGGCCCCGGTCTCCAGGTTGATGACCTGGACGCGCGGCTGCTGCCCGGTGAGCTGCGACATGTAGGTGATGTCCTGCGTCGCGGGCGAGTAGCGGGGGGCCACCACCGACGCCTCGCCGTTCGTCAGGTAGCGGACATTGGCGCCGTCCTGGTCCATGATCGCGAGACGCTTGCGGCGCCGCTCCTTCGTGCCGGATTCGTCGACGAACGCGACGCGCGTGTCGAAGAAGCCGCCGAGGCCGGTGATCTTGGAGTAGACGGCGTCCGAGATCAGGTGGCCCATGCGGCGCGAATTGCCGGAGCCGCCCGCGTATTGCTGGCCGATCAGCTGCTGGCCCGAGAGCACGTCCCAGAGGCGGAATTCGGCCTTCACGGCGCCCGAGCCGTCGCGCGTGACGCGGCCGGTGACGAGCCCCTGCGCGCCGGTGCCCTTCCAGGCGGCGAAGTTCGGGGCCGCGTCGAAGCTGGGGGTCTCGGGGAACCGGGCGCGCTCGACCGGCGTGAAGTAGCCCGAGCGCTTGAGGTTGTTGGTGATGATGCCGGAGACCAGCGGCGCGAGCGACGGGTCGCCGGAGAAATCCGCCACGGCGATCGGCATCGGCTGGAAGGCGCCGCCCGGCCCGACGCGCAGGTTGAGCTGCGCGGCCGCCGGCTGGACCAGGATGAGGACGAGCCACAGCACCGAGGCGAGCGCGTGCGGCCATCGCGGGAACGGGCGAGGAAGCATGGGAGCGGTGAGTCCGTCAGGCTTTGAGGTGGGAGAACGGCGCGTGCGGCCCGCTCTCCCGTCCGGGAAAGCGGATCCGGTGCGCGTCGGGTGATCGTCTCGGCAGCGTCATCGCCGTCACGCCCGGGGGAGCTCGAACTCCGCGTTGATGACCCGCCAGTCGTTGTAGAAGGGCGCGAACTGGGCCGGGATGCGGTAGGGCGCGCAGCGCCGCACCGCGCGGACCGCGGCCTCGGCGATCGAGCGGTCGACCGAGCTGCCTCCGGCGCGCAGGATGCGCGGATCGGCGCTGAGCGTCCCGTCGGGGTTCAGGCGGATGTCGAGCTGGGGCAGCACGATCCCCTGCTGGGCACCGGGCGGGGCGGCGTAGCAGCGCTCGATCTGCTGCTGCAGCAGACCCACCAGGGCGTCGCGCTGGCTCGGGTTGAGACGGGCGGAGGTGCCGCTCGCCGTGCCGAGCGCCGCCGTCCGCTGCACCTCGCGGCCGGTCGAGCCGGTCGATTGCGCGGCCGCGCGAGAGGCGAGGACATCCCGGATCGAGCCGGCGTTGAAGCGGTCGGCGACTTCGGCCTGGCGCCGCGCCTTCGCCTCGGCGGCGGCCTTGGCCTTCGCGTCGGCCACCGCCTTCGCGTGAGCGGCCTCCGCCTTGGCCTTCGCGTCGGCGGCCGCCTTCGCGTCCGCGGTCGCTTTGGCGTCGGCGGCGGCCTTCGCCTTGGCCTCTGCTTCGGCCTTGGCTTCCGCCTCCGCCTCCGCTTTCGCTTCGGCGTCCGCCTTCGCCTTGGCTTCGGCGCGCGCCTTGGCCTCGGCGCGGGCCTTCGCCTCCTTGGCCGCCTCCTTGGCTGCCTGCGCCTTCGCCTCGGCAGCTTTGGCCTCGGCCTCCTCGCGGGCGAGGAGCTCGGCCAGCTCCTGGCGCTTCACGGCCTCGGCCTTCGCCTTCTCCGCGGCGGACTTCTCCGCCGCCGCCTTCTCGGCCGCGGCGGCCTTGGCGGCAGCGGCCTTGGCCGCCTCCGCCTTCGCCGCCTTGGCGGCCTCCGCTTTCGCCTTGGCCTCCGCTTCGGCCTTGGCGGCGGCTTCCTTCTCGCGCTCGGCCGAGTCGTCGGGCCGGCTCGGCGGCATTGGCGCGGGCTGCTCCAGAGCCGGCCGCAGGGGCGGCATCGGCGGGTCCTCGGCGCTCGCCACCTTCATGGTCGGCGGCCGGGTCGGTGGCGTCGGCACGTCGGCCTTGGCCTCGCCCGGGTCCTTCTCGACGACCTTGTCGGCGACCCGGTCGGCCCGCGGCGCCTTGGCGGGCGCCTCCCCGTCCTGGCTGCCCTTGGTGAGTTCGGAGTACTGGTTCTCGGTGATGACCTCGACCGGAACGCCCTCGTCGGCCGGCGGCAGCGTGTGGGCGGCCGCGGCATAGAGCGCGGCGCCCAGCAGCGCGAGGTGCACGAGGCCGGAGACCCAGACGCCCGGCTCGGACCGCTTGAGGGAGGGAAGGCGCGGCATGAAGCGCCTATCGCTGGTCGGGCTCGGTGACGAGGGCGACCTTCTTGAAGCCGCCGCCCGTCACGATCGCCATCACCTGGGCCACGCGCCCGTAATCGACGCGCTTGTCGCCGCGCACGAAGACGCGCTCCTCGACCCCGTCCTTGGCGGTCGCGGTGAGCTTCGGGACGATCGCGTCGTCGCCCAGTTCGTCCTCGCCGAGGAAGACCTGGCCCGTCTGCCGGATCGACAGGGTGATCGGCTTCGAATCGGAGTTGAGCAGCGCCGCCTTGGTCTGCGGCAGGTCGAGGGGCACGCCCACCGTCATCATGGGCGCCGCCACCATGAAGATGATCAGCAGCACCAGCACGACGTCGATGAACGGCGTCATGTTGATCTCGTTGATGGCGCCGCCCCGCCGTCCGCGCCGGCGGCGCTTGCCGCCCGTCACCGCTCCGGTGGCCATGCCCATGCGTGTCGTCCCGGCTCGCTGGAGGGATCAGGTCAGGCGGCGAGCGCGAGGCGCTCGTCGATCTGGCGCGACAGGATGGCGGAGAACTCGTCGGCGAAGCCCTCCAGGCGGCCCTGCAGCTTGCCGACCGAGGCCTGGAGCTTGTTGTAGGCGAGCACCGCCGGGATCGCCGCGAAGAGGCCGATCGCGGTGGCGAAGAGCGCCTCGGCGATGCCCGGCGCCACGACCGCCAGGCTGGTGTTCTTGGAGGCGGCGATCGACGTGAAGGCGGTCATGATACCCCAGACCGTGCCGAACAGGCCGATATAGGGGCCCGCCGAGCCGATCGAGGCGAGGAAGAGCAGGCGCGATTCGAAGCGCTCGACCTCCCGCTGGATCGTCACGTCGAGCACCTTGTCGATGCGCTGGCCGAGGCTGTGGATCGAGCGGCCCGAGCCCTCGAAGGAGCGCTTCCACTCCCGCATCGCCGCGACGAAGACCGCCGCGAGGCCGGTCGGGGCCTTGTCGTGGAAGGAGCGAAACAGCTCCTCCAGCGAGCGGCCCGACCAGAAGGATTCCTCGAAAGCATCCATCTCCGCCTTGGCGCGGCGGAACAGCAGCGTCTTGTCGACGATGATGGCCCAGCACCAGACGGAGGCGCCGAGCAGGCCCATCATCACGACCTTCACGACGAAGTGCGCCTGCCAGAACAGGCTGAACATGGTGATGTCAGGGACCGGAAGGGCCTGGACGGCATCGGCGGGGTTCATGCAATCGTCCTCGTGTCCCGGGCGGCGGATCCAGCCCCTGGTGCGTCCTCGGATCGGTCGGTTTGCGCTTCGATCGCGCTCGAATCTGTCGAAAGTAAGGGCCGCTGCGGCCAAGCCGTTGGCTGCCGCGACGCAGTTAAGGCGCCGTCAAGGTTAAGGTTTGGTTGAGACGCAACCGCGCGAACCCGGCGGAGGGGGGCTCAGACGGAAGCGGTCACCGGGATCGGGCGCTCGGTGGCGGCGGCCGGCGGGGCGGCCGGGAGCGGGTCCCGCCCCGTCACGGCGCGCTGCAGGGCGCGGCGCACGGCCGCCTCGGCGAGCGCCGTGGCGGCCTTGCGGTCGGTGCCCGCCGCGAAGGTGATCGGCTCGGCGAAGACCACCTCGGCGTCGATGGGGCCCCGCTCCAGGAACAGGGCGAGGTGGGGCGCGAGGTCCATGTCGCCGTACCACGCGATGTCGGGGCGCTCGCGCCGCGTCAGCGGCAGGCCGTGGCGATGCGTGTAGGCGATGCAGACCGGCTGCAGCCGCACCTGGTCGAGGCCGCCATCGGTGAGGGCCGCGCGGGCCGCCCCGACCAGGGAGGTGCGGAAGGGCAGCAGGCGGTTGCCGTCGCCCGTGGTGCCCTCGGCGAAGAGCACCACCACCTCCCCGGCCGAGAGCCGGCGGCTGAGCTCCGTGTTGACGACGGCCGTGTGGCGCCGGCGGGCGCGGTCGATGAACACGGTCCGCTGCAGCCGCGACATGGCGCCGATCACCGGCCAGCCTGCGATCTCGGACTTCGCCACGAAGGAGAGCGGCCGCACCGCCCCGAGCACCAGGATGTCGAGCCAGGAGATGTGGTTGGCGATGACGAGGGCCGCCTCGCCGGGCGCGGGCTGCGGCCCGCTCACCCGCACCCGGACCTGGAACAGGGCGAGGAAGAGCCGGTGCATCAGGAGCGGGGCGAGCCCCGCCCGGCGCCCTCCCCGCCACAGGCTGAGGCGGTGGGGCAGGTACACGATCGCGAAGGCGATCGCGTAGACCAGGAGGCGCAGACCCGTCTTGACGTGGCGCGCGATCAGGGCGGGCGCGATCACCCGAGCGCCGCCCGCATGGTGAGGGCCGCCGCCTTGGTCCCGTCCGCCCGCGTGTAGTAGGCGGCCCGCCGCCCGGTCTCGACGAAGCCGAGGCGCCGGTAGAGGGCGAGCGCGGCAACGTTCGAATCCTCCACCTCCAGGTGCACCGCGGCGACGCCCGCATCCGCGAGCGCCCGAAGGTGAGTGGAGAGAAGCCCGCGGCTCAGTCCCGCGCCGCGGGCGGCCGGACCGAGCACAACGGTCAGGATCTCGGCCTCGTCGAGGACGATCCGCGACAGCACGAAACCGGCGAGCCGGTGGCCCTGCATCAGGCCGTGCGCGAGGTGGCCGCGTGCGCAGAGCATCTGCTCGAACTCGTGCGATTCCCAGGGCCGGGCAAAGCCCGTGGCGTGTAGGGCCGCGAGGTCGGCGGCGCGCTCGGCCGAGGCCAGGGGCGTCACGTGGGGCGGTGGCGCGGGGCTGAAGAAGGGGATCCACATGCGGTCACCGCCGCGGCAGCCGGGCGTGGTCTTGCGGCTGCGCGTCGGGACCGCGGAGATAGAGCGGCCGGGGCAGCGCGTGCGCCGGGTCGGCGACGAGGCCGAGGGAGGCCACCCAGGCGATCTCCGGGGCGGTGTGGCCCTCCGGCACGATCGCGGCGTTGCCGGCGGCGGCGGCGAGGAGGGGTGCGGCGGAGCCCGCCAGCGCCGCCGGCCCGCCGCCCAGATACTGGACCGCCTGCGCTACCGGGATCAGGCTCGGGGGCACCACGATGCCGCCGTCCGGGCTCAGGGCCTGGAAGTAGACGTGGCCGTGGCGGGCGTCGATCGCCGCGGCGAGCAGATAGCCCTGGCCGAGGAAGTCCTCCTCGGCGGCGAGGAGCGGCGCGAGCAGCGCCGAGAGGGTGGTGACGCCCACCACCGGCACGCGGCAGGCGAGGCCCACCGCGCGGGCGGCGGCGAGCCCGACCCTGAGCCCCGTGTAGCTCCCCGGCCCCACCGTCACGGCCACCCGGTCGAGCGCGGAGAACCCGCCCTCGACCCGCGCCATCACCCGCTCGACGAGGGGGAGCAGCGCCTCGGCGTGGCCGCGCTGCAGCGCGAGGCTCTCCTGCGCCAACGGCTCCGCCGCGCCGTCCGACGAAACGCAGGCCGCGCAGGTTTCGAGCGCCGTATCGATGGCCAGGATACGCAAGGGGTGCCGACTCCGCCTCCGGGCAGCCTCCGATGCCGCCCGGTCTCACGCGGTCATGTTACCGCATGCGCTCGGCCCCGTCAGCGCGAAGCGTGGCCTTTGTCCACGGACGGGCCGCGTGCCTCAGATCGCCTGGACCTCGCGCACCTCCGGCAGGAAGTGGCGGAAGAGGTTCTGCACGCCCTGGCGCAGCGTCGCGGTCGAGGACGGGCAGCCCGAGCAGGCGCCCTTCATCTCCAGGTAGACGATCCCCTCCTTGTAGCCCCGGAAGGTGATGTCGCCGCCGTCGCCCGCCACCGCCGGGCGCACGCGGGTCTCCAGCAGGTCCTTGATCGTGGCGACCGTGTCGGAATCCTCGTCCGCGAAGAACTCCTCGGCGGCCGCCTCGGGCGCCGCGCCGGCCTCGAACACGGGCGCGCCGGACAGGAAATGCTCCATGATCGCCCCGAGCACGGCGGGCTTGACCTGGGGCCACTCCGAGCCGTCGTCGGCCTTCGTCACCGAGATGAAGTCGTGGCCGAGATAGACGCCGGAGACGCCCGGCACCGAGAACAGCGCCCGGGCGAGCGGCGAGCGCGCGGCCTGCGCGGTGTCGCGGGCCTCGAAGGTGCCCTCCGGCAGCACGACCTTGCCGGGCAGGAACTTGAGGGTCGCGGGGTTGGGCGTGGCTTCGGTCTGGATGAACATGCGGGATCCTTCGGGTTCTCAGCGCCGGTTCAAGGCCGGCCGGGAACGGCGCGATGCGCCGGGATCGATGTGGACCCGCGGGCGGAAAACCGCAACCGGGGCGGCCCTACCCTGCCAGCGCCGTGATCTCCGCTTCGGTCAGCGCCCCGGGCACGATCACCACCGGCACCGGGAAGGACCCGGCGCTCCGCCCGGCGATGCTCGCCACGAGCGGCCCCGGGCCGTCCGTCCCGGTCGCGGCGCCGAGCACCAGGAAGCCGATATCCGCGTCGTCGCGGATCAGCCGCAGGATCTCCTCCGCGCGCTCGCCGGTGCGCACGACGCATTCCGGATCGACCCCCGCCGCGGCGCGGGCGGTGGCCGCCAGCGCGTCGAGGCGCGCCGCGACCTCGGCCTCGGCCTCCTCCCGCATCGCGTCGCCGACGCCGAGCCACTCGAAGCTCTCGGGAGGCTCCGCCACCGCCAGCATCACCACGCGGGCGTTGAGCCGCGCCGCGCGCCGCACGGCGAAATGCACCGCCCGGTCGCATTCCGGCGTGTCGTCGACGAGGACCAGGAACTTCAGCCGGTGTCCCGGCTCGAAGGACCGGCGATGCGTGGTCTCGGCCATGGTCGGGGCGGGCTCCGTCGGTACCGATGCTGCGGCCGGCGCGCGCGGGGCGCAAGGGCGCCCTCACCCATCGACAAGCCCCGCCGCATCCTGTAGAGAGCCGGCCAACTCACAACAGGACGCCGAAATCCTGCGTCGGACCGCATCCCGCGGCGCGGCGTAACGGCAGGAGCTTGACCCCGATGAACATCATTCAGCAGCTCGAGCAGGAAGAGATCGCCAAGCTCGGCAAGACCGTTCCCGACTTCGAGCCCGGCGACACGGTGATCGTGAACGTCAAGGTGAAGGAAGGCGACCGCACCCGCGTGCAGGCCTACGAGGGCGTCTGCATCGCCCGCGCCGGTTCGGGCCTGAACGAGAACTTCACCGTTCGCAAGATCTCCTACGGCGAGGGCGTCGAGCGCGTCTTCCCCATCTACTCGCCGCTGATCGACTCGATCAAGGTGACCCGCCGCGGCAAGGTCCGGCGCGCCAAGCTCTACTACCTGCGCGACCGCCGGGGTAAGTCCGCCCGCATCGCCGAGCGCGCCGAGCGCTCCGGCGAGAAGGCCAAGGCCGCTGCGGCGACCGCCGCCGAGTAAAGCCGTCCGCCAGGACCGACGACCGAGACCCCTCCCCGCACGGGCGAGGGGTTTTTCGTGTTCGGGCGCCTGCGAGGCGCAGCCTCAGACCCGGCCGCCGGCAGCAAACCCATCTCCTGATGCTGCGGTGGGACCGGAGAGAGCCTCGAAGCACGCCGGAACGGTTCGTCCGGGCCGCCTTCGTCTTGGATCAACGATCCGGGCTGCTTCGAGGCCGCTGGGCGGCACCTCGGCACGAGGAATGTTGCGAGAGCCGGGATAGTGGCGCGCGCAGCAGAGCGGGGGCGTCACGCATCCGCCAGGCGCTCGCGCCCGGCGAAAGTCCAGAGCTTGTTGCCCGAGAAATTCCAGAACACGACGAGCCCCGTCGTGACGAGCTGCGCCGTCAGGTAGCCGAGCCCCGCCCAGCGGGTGAGCATCCCCATCAGCAGGCCGGTCAGAACGAGGCCGAAGGCCGCCACCAGCGTGAAGCGCCACAGCGCCTCCCCGTGGGGACGGTCGCTCGCGTAGGTGTGGCGGCGGTTGAGGCTGTAGGAGACGACCCCGCCGGAGACGTAGCCGACGATCGCCGCCGCCACCGGATCCATGTGCCCCCACTCCACGAGTGCCGCCAGCACCCCGTAATGGATGGCGAGCGCGCAGAGGCCGACGCCCACATAGGTCGTGAATTGTCGCGCCAGGATCACCAGCGGGTGACGGCTCGCGCGCTCCAGCATCCCGCCGCGTGTCCGATCCATTCCGAGGTCATCCGTCCAAGAGGGGCCGCTCTCGCCCCCGTTGTAGCGACGATCACTGAACCGAAGATGACCCCGGCACGCTCTGCATGCGTCCAGCGATCTTGCGGCTGAGAACGCGCGGCAGGAGCGAGAGGGCGGCCACCATGACCCGGTTCCCCGCCCCCGGCACCGCGACGGCCCGGCCGTCGAGATAGGCGGCGACGCCGATCCGCGCCACCGAAGCGGCGCTCATGCCTGGGCCGTGGAACAGCTTCGTGCCCTCCAGGTCGGCGCGGGCGGCGAATTCGGTGTCGGTCACGCCCGGGCACAGGGCCGTGACGGTGACTCCGTGCGGCCTCGCCTCCTCGTAGAGCGCTTCCGACAGGGAGAGGAGGTAGGCCTTGCTGGCGTAGTAAGCGGCCATCTTGGGACCCGGCAGGTAGGCGCCGACCGAGGCGACGTTGAGGATGCCGCCGCGGCGTTGCGCGATCAACCCGGGCAGGATGCGGCGCGCCAGCTCCGTCGGGGCCGCGACGTTCACGGCGACCATCTCCATCAGGCCCTCGGCCGGCAGGGTCGCGAAGCGGCCGCGCATGCCGAAGCCGGCATTGTTGACGAGGGTGTGCAGGGTGATGCCGCGGGCTGCGACCGCGTCGAGGAGGCGCGCAGGAGCCTCGGCCCGGGCGAGGTCGGCCGGGATCACCTCGACCGGGCCGCGTCCGGCGAGTTCGGCCGCGAGCGCCTGCAGGCGGTCCTCCCGGCGGGCGGTCAGGACCAGAGCGTGGCCCAGCGCGGCGAATTCGCGGGCCAGGGCCGCCCCGATCCCGCTCGACGCGCCCGTCACCAGCGTCCAGTCGCGCGTCGCGCTCAAGCCTGATGCGCGCAGAGCACCCGCGGCCTTTCTTTCCGATCGCAGCGCGTGTTAAAGGCGCCGGACGACCATCCCCCCGCGCCCGGCCTGCCCCGTCCGCCTCCGCGTCCTCGCGGGGCGGCGCGCCCGAGGCCGGACGCGCGCTGCAAGAGTCCGACGCGTCCGATGCCCAAGCGCACCGATATCTCCTCCATCCTCATCATCGGCGCGGGTCCGATCGTCATCGGGCAGGCTTGCGAGTTCGACTATTCCGGGACGCAGGCCTGCAAGGCCCTGCGCCAGGAAGGCTACCGGATCATCCTGGTCAACTCCAACCCGGCCACGATCATGACCGATCCGGAGCTGGCCGACGCGACTTATGTCGAGCCGATCACGCCCGAGATCGTCGCCAAGATCATCGCGAAGGAGCGGCCCGACGCCCTGCTCCCCACGATGGGCGGCCAGACCGCGCTCAACTGCGCCCTCTCGCTCAAGCGCATGGGCGTGCTCGACCAGTACGGCGTGCAGATGATCGGCGCCACCGCCGAGGCGATCGACAAGGCGGAGGACCGGCACCTCTTCCGCGACGCGATGACCAAGATCGGCCTGGCGACCCCGCGCTCGGCGCTCGCCAACGCCTCCGCCGCCAAGAAGGCCGACCGGGAGAAGTACCTGGCCGAGGTGGCTCGCATCGAGCAGGCGAACCCCGAGCCCGAGGCGCGCAAGGCCGCCCTCGCGACCTTCGAGAAGAAGTGGGCGTCAGGCGAATCGGAGCGGCGCAAGCGCTACGGCGAGCACGCCCTCGGCCAGGCCCTGATCGCGCTCGCCGAGATCGGCCTGCCGGCGATCATCCGGCCCTCCTTCACCCTCGGCGGCACGGGCGGCGGCATCGCCTACAACCGCGAGGAGTTCCTCGACATCGTCGAGCGCGGCATCGATGCCTCCCCGACCAACGAGGTGCTGATCGAGGAATCGGTGCTCGGCTGGAAGGAGTACGAGATGGAGGTGGTCCGCGACCGCGCGGACAACTGCATCATCATCTGCTCCATCGAGAACATCGATCCGATGGGCGTGCATACGGGCGACTCGATCACCGTCGCCCCGGCGCTGACGCTCACCGACAAAGAGTACCAGGTGATGCGCGACGCCTCGATCGCGGTCCTGCGCGAGATCGGCGTGGAGACCGGCGGCTCGAACGTCCAGTTCGCCATCGACCCGGCGACGGGCCGCATGGTGGTGATCGAGATGAACCCGCGCGTGTCGCGCTCCTCGGCGCTCGCCTCCAAGGCCACGGGCTTCCCGATCGCCAAGGTCGCGGCGAAGCTCGCGGTCGGCTACACGCTCGACGAGATCGCCAACGACATCACGGGCGGCGCGACGCCGGCCTCCTTCGAGCCGACCATCGACTACGTCGTCACCAAGATCCCGCGCTTCGCCTTCGAGAAGTTCCCGGGCGCCGAGCCGACGCTCACCACCTCCATGAAGTCGGTGGGCGAGGCGATGGCGATCGGCCGCTGCTTCGCCGAATCGCTGCAGAAGGCCCTGCGCTCCCTGGAGACGGGCCTCACCGGCCTCGACGACATCGAGATCGAGGGGCTGGGCAAGGGCGACGACCGCAACGCCATCAAGGCGGCGCTCGGCACGCCGACCCCGGACCGGCTGCTCAAGGTGGCCCAGGCCCTCCGGCTCGGCGTCAGCCAGGCCGAGGTGCACGCCTCCTGCCGCATCGACCCGTGGTTCCTGGAGCAGCTCCAGGCCATCGTCGACCTCGAGACCAAGGTGAAGCGCTTCGGCCTGCCGAAGACCGCCGGCGCCTTCCGGCAGCTCAAGGCGGCGGGCTTCTCGGACGCGCGGCTCGCGGTGCTGGCCGGCACCGACGAGGCGGCGGTGCGGGCGGCACGCCGGGCGCTCGCCGTGCGCCCCGTCTTCAAGCGCATCGACACCTGCGCGGCCGAGTTCGCCTCGCCCACCGCCTACATGTACTCCACCTACGTGGCGCCCTTCGCCGGCACGGTTGCCGACGAGGCGCAGCCCTCCGACAAGACGAAGGTGATCATCCTCGGCGGCGGCCCGAACCGGATCGGCCAGGGCATCGAGTTCGACTATTGCTGCTGCCACGCCTGCTTCGCGCTCTCCGACGCGGGCTTCGAGACGATCATGGTCAACTGCAACCCGGAGACAGTGTCGACAGATTACGACACCTCGGACCGGCTCTACTTCGAGCCGCTGACCACCGAGGACGTGCTGGAGATCATCGAGACCGAGCGGCAGGCGGGCACGCTGCACGGCGTCATCGTGCAGTTCGGCGGCCAGACCCCGCTCAAGCTCGCTCGGGCGCTGGAGGAGGCCGGCGTCCCGATCCTCGGCACCTCCCCCGACGCGATCGATCTCGCGGAGGACCGCGACCAGTTCAAGCGGCTCCTCGACAAGCTGCACCTGAAGCAGCCGAAGAACGGCATCGCCTTCTCGGTGGAGCAGAGCCGGCTCGTCGCCGCCGATCTCGGCCTGCCCTTCGTGGTGCGGCCCTCCTACGTGCTCGGCGGGCGCGCCATGGCGATCATCCGCGACGAGACGCAGTTCGCCGACTACCTCCTCGACACGCTGCCGAGCCTGATCCCGTCCGACGTGAAGGCCCGCTACCCGAACGACAAGACCGGGCAGATCAACACGGTGCTGGGCAAGAACCCGCTCCTGTTCGACCGCTACCTCACCGACGCGACCGAGGTCGACGTGGACGCGGTGGCCGACGGCACCGACGTCTTCATCGCCGGCATCATGGAGCACATCGAGGAGGCGGGCATCCACTCGGGGGATTCCGCCTGTTCCCTGCCGCCGCGCTCCCTCTCCGCGGAGACGATCGCGAAGCTGGAGGACCAGACCCGCGCCCTCGCCCTGGCGCTCAAGGTCGGCGGCCTGATGAACGTCCAGTACGCGATCAAGGACGGCGAGATCTACGTGCTGGAGGTCAATCCCCGCGCCTCGCGCACGGTGCCGTTCGTCGCCAAGGTGATCGGCGAGCCGATCGCCAAGATCGCCGCCCGGGTCATGGCGGGCGAGCCCCTGTCGGCCTTCGGGCTCACGCCGAAGACCCTGCCGCACATCGCCGTCAAGGAGGCGGTGTTCCCCTTCGCGCGCTTCCCCGGCGTCGACGTGCTGCTCGGCCCGGAGATGCGCTCGACCGGCGAGGTGATCGGCCTCGACCGCAGCTTCGGCGTGGCCTTCGCCAAGAGCCAGCTCGGCTCGGGCACCCAGGTGCCCAAGACCGGCACGGTCTTCGTCTCGGTGCGGGACGCCGACAAGGAGCGGATCCTGCCCGCGATGCGGATCCTGTCCGAGATCGGCTTCACCATCCTGGCGACCGGCGGCACGCAGCGCTACCTCGCCGAGAACGGCGTCGCCGCCGCCCGCATCAACAAGGTGCTGGAGGGGCGCCCGCACGTCGTCGACGCGATCAAGAACGGCGACATCCACCTCGTCTTCAACACCACGGAGGGCGCGGGCGCGCTCTCCGACTCGCGGTCCCTCCGCCGGGCCGCCCTCTTGCATAAAGTGCCGTACTACACCACTCTCGCTGGCGCGATGGCGGCTGCGGAAGGGATCAAGGCCTATCTCGGCGATGACCTCCAAGTGCGCGCCCTGCAGGAATATTTCGTGGCCTGAGCGGCGCGGCCCGCTCTAGGAAAACTCGCCCCGCGCGAGACGGTTCGAACAGGCCCGGTGGAGCGTGGCATCACGTCCTGCCGGGCCGATTGCTATGGTGTGGAACGAGAACGATGGACAAGGTTCCGATCACGGTTCGCGGCTATGCGGCGCTGGAGGAGGAGCTCAAGCGCCGCCAGCAGGTGGAGCGCCCGCGGATCATCCAGGCGATCGCCGAGGCCCGGGCGCTCGGCGACCTCTCGGAGAACGCCGAGTACCACGCCGCGAAGGAAGCTCAGTCCCTTAACGAGGGCCGGGTGCTCGAACTAGAGAGCCTGATCTCGCGCGCCGAGATTATCGACGTCGCCAAGCTCTCGGGATCGAAGGTGAAGTTCGGCGCAACCGTTCAGCTCATCGACGAGGACACCGAGGAGGAGAAGACCTACCAGATCGTCGGCGAGCCCGAGGCGGATGTGCGCTCGGGCCGGGTCTCGATCACCTCGCCGGTGGCGCGGGCGCTGATCGGCAAGGGCATCGGCGACACGGTCGAGGTCACGACGCCCGGCGGCGGCAAATCCTACGAGATCGTCGGCATCCGCTTCGTCGCCTGACCTTGCGTCCGGCGCCGGCCCGGCTCAATGAAGGGCTCGGACGACGCGGGAGGCGGACGATGCTGCGCTGGCTGGGACTCGGACTGATCGGCCTCGGCCTCGCCGGTCCGACGGCGGCGGCGCCGCTCGACCCCGGTGCCCGCTTCTCCGCCCTGCGCGTCGATGTCGAGCCCCTGCGGGCGCGGGGCCTCGGCGCCTTCGCCGAGACCCTCGCGGGCGACCTGCGAGAGGCGCTGGCGCGGAGTTTCGCGGACCGCATCGGAGCGTCGGGGCCGGTGCTGGTCGTGCGCGTGACGGGCGTCACCCTCACGGCCTATGCGGGCAGCCAGGTCCGCCGCGGTCGCGGCGGCGGGACGGACACGGACTACCTCGACGGCGAGGCTCTGGTGCTCGGGCGCCGCGGCGAGGTGCTGTTGCGCCACCCGCAGCTCTCCGCGATCCCGGCGAGTTCGGGCGGGGCCTGGTACGACCCACGCGCCGAGCGGCGGCGGGTGACGGCGCTCGCGGAACACTATGCGTGGTGGCTGCGGCGCGGTCTTGGGCTGGAGTGACGGGGGCGGTCTCGCGGAGGCGACGCTCCGTTCGTCCCTTCGCTGTCTTCACGGCCGGGTGCTCTCTCTCCCCCGCGACGGCATCGCCTTGGGCGAGGAGCAGGACCGCTCGATGGAACGCTCTCGCAAGGCGTTGTCGTGGCTGCGAGATTTGAAGCATCCGGTTTCGTCGGTCATGCCGCGGGGAACCCCTCTCCCGAGTGGGAGAGGGGCAGGGGTGAGGGACGGACGCTTCAGCCAGAAGTCGCTACCGTGCAGCTGGCAGCTCGACCTTCGGAGTTCAATCCTGAACCCGAGCCACCCTCACCCCTGCCCCTCTCCCACTCGGGAGAGGGGATCCCGCGCCAGTCTTGAAGTGTCGGCACCAATGTATTGACCGGCTTCGCCGTCAATCAGACGGCGAAGCCGATGACGGCCTCATGCGATTTCCGATCTACCGCCACGCAACGCGGGAAATCGACTTCGCTCACACGGCCAGCGTCGCGCGCACCTCGGCCGGCCAGGCCGCCACCTCCAGCCCATGCGTGGCGAACAGCGCCACGGCCAGCCGGTCGATGCCGAAGGCGACGCAGCCCGTATGGGCCGGCTCGCCCTCCGCGTCGCGGAGGTTCCAGGTCGTGCCGAAATGCTCGCGGTGGTAGTTGAAGCTCATGCAGGCCGTGGCCGGGCCCTCGCCGCGCAGGGGCACGAGGAGCTCGAACTTCAGCGCCTGCTCCAGCTGGTTGAGGGCCATCAGCTGGCCGACGCGGCCGAAGAACGGGTCGCTCGCCTGCGCGACCTCGTAGGTCAGCCCGAGACGGTCGGCGAGCGCGGTCGCCTTGTCGAGCCAGCGCTGCCGGAACGCCTGGATCTGGTCGGGCGTGCCGACGCAGACGTATTCCCGCATCCGGAAGGATTGCAGCCGGTCGAGGTCGCGCGAGGGCTCGCGGCGGAAGCAGTCGCAGGCGACGTCGAACCGGTAGCCCTCCGCCGGCACGGCCCCGCGAGCGGCGGCGATCGGGTAGACCGGGTAGCAGGCGGCCGGCGCCAGGACGAGGTCGGCGGAGTCGAGGGACTCCGTCCAGTCGCCGCCCGCGTAGTGACGGTCGACCGCGCCGCGGATCTCCGCCTCGCTGCCTTCCAGGCAAGAGACGCAGCCCAGCAAGTTCGGGAAGCTCTTGAGGTAGCCGTGCGTCTCGATCTGCTTGCGGCTCATCACCGGCGGGAAGCGGAACACCTCCGTGCCCTCCTCCCGGTGGCGGGAGATCAGGGCCTGCAACGCCTCGACCACCGCCTCGTAGCGCCCGGTGCGGGCGTAGACGCCGTCCGCCCCCATCGGGCGGAAGAGGCCGTCGAACAGGTCGTCCAAGGTGCCCGCGTGCGGGGCCGACGGCTTCGTCCAGTTCATGTTCATGGCGTGCGCTCCGGAAATGGGGGGTCGGGTCAGTCCCGGAGCGAGGCCGGGACGGTGGAGAGGAGGCCGGTCGCCGCGAGGTTCGCGGTGATGCGGTCGTTGTGGATCATGATCGGCGCCGAGAGGATGTCGCGCAGGGCGCGGCCGATGCTGAACGGCCCGTCCTGGCGGTAGCCGGCGAGTCCGCAGGCTCGCATGGCGCTCGACACGGTGGCGACCGCGAGTTCCGACGCCTCGACCTTCAGCATCGTGACGGCGGTCTGGACGTCGAGGCTGCCGAGGCTGCCGGACGCCTTCGCGGCGGCGTAGCGGTCGAGCGCGCCCGCGATCATCGTGCGCAGGGTTCTGAGCGAGGCGGCCGCCCGGCCGTAATGCGCGGCGCCCGGCGGCATCTGTCCGCCCGCGCCGCGGGCCGCCTGCCGGGTGAAGGCCTGCGCCCGCTCCACGGCGCCGGCCGCGATCCCGGCCCAGGCGCTCGACCAAAGGATGTGGGAGACAGGCGTCATCGTCTCGGCATGGACGGTGGCGTAGGGCACCGCCAGCACCTGGTCCGGCCGGAACCGCGCGCGCAGGCGGAAGCCGAAGCTGCTGGTGCCGCGCATGCCGAGCGTCTCCCAGCCGCTCAGGCGCTCGAGCGCGTAATCCTCCCTCAGGATCACGGCGAGCACCTGGTCGGAGGCGACGGCATCGGGCGCGCGCCGGGCGGTCGTGACCACGCCGTCCGCCTCGGCGCCGTAGGAGATCACCGTCGCGGCCCGGTCCAGGGTCACCGCCTCCCCGTCCCGCTCGATCGCCGCGGCGCTGGAGCGGACGTTGCCGCCGCCCTGGCCCTCGGTGGTCGAGGAGGCGAGGAGGAGCTGCTCGTCGCAGAGGCGGCGCAGCAGCGCCGCCTGCCAGGGCTGGTCGAGGCCGTGGTCGACGATGCAGGCGACCTTGGTCAGGTGCATGGCGTAGATCATCGCCGTCGAGGCGCAGGCGCGGCCGAGCGCGTAGCAGACATCCGCCGCCGCGGAGAGGTCCGCACCCTCCCCGCCGAGGGCCGTGGGCACGGTCAGGCCCATCAGGCGCTGGTTCTTGACCGCCGCGATCGCCTCCGAGGGGAAGCGTCCGTCCCGGTCCACCTCCTCCGCGTGGGCGGCGGCGATGCCCGCCACCACGAGGGCGCGCAGCCCGGGATCGACGGTGCCGGTCTCCGATGCGAGCGCCGCACCCGTCGGAAGGGTCTGGATGGTCATGCTGTTCCCCGCTGGTTCGATGCCGCGAGGCCGCGCCCCCGCTCTTCGGCGGGGCGGCGAGCCTCTCCTCTTTTCATTCCGTGGTAGACGCGAAAACCTAAGATATCCTGATGTAGACCTTCGAGAACGGGTTCTTCACTTGGTCGAAGAGAAGAAATACAGATTTCGTTAAGCCTGAACACTTGAAGTCTGCCGTCGCTCCTCGGCGTCGCACCGCATCCACCAAGTCGCAACGCTGTCGTTCCACAGTGCCCAGCGATCCCATCCGCAGAAACGGAGCCCCCAACATGGCCGACATCTCGACCTTCGACATCGCGGCCCGCACGGCCGCCCTCGTTCAGGGAATCCTGGCGCAGAAGGGCATCGAGTCCCGCCCCGAGCCCGAGGCCCTGCTGACGGAGGCGGGTCTCTCCTCCCTCGACATGGTGAACCTGATGCTCGCCATCGAGGCGGAGTTCGACATCACGATCCCTGCGAGCCACCTCAACCCGAAGAGCTTCCGGACGATCGCCTCGATCACCGAGATGGTGCGCGCGGTCGCCACCGGCTCGATCGCCGCCTGAGGGAGGAGCGGCGCCGGGCCCGGACCGCGCCGGATCCCGCCCGCTCTCCCAACGCACCTGTTGACCCATTCCCGCGCCTCCGAGGCGGGCGCCGCCGGGATCGGTCCCGATCCGGTCCGCCGACTGTCCCGTGACGGGACAAGCGGCGGGTGCGGCAGCGCCTTCCGGCCGGTTGGTGCAAGCGGCGGTCCGTCCGCCCCCCGATCGCGATCGGCCGGGCGGCGGGCCTCGCGGCCGCCCGCGGATCGTTTCCGCGGGCTCGGAACGAGTCACCTGCGGTTCGCGCGGGGGCCCCGGGCTGCGAAACGCGCCCGGCAACGACCGGCCGCCCTCGCCCGAGCCCGTCAAATCGGGACAGAACGGAGTGGTGCCGACCTTGCTCCGGCGGCGGGGCGCGCCGGACCGGCGCACGGAAAGGGTGCGCCGATGCCGCATGTCCCCGCCATGGCCACCGCTCTGCGGGGGCTGCACGTGCCGCTGGCCTGCCTGGCGCGGGCGCTGCCGCCGTCCCTGCGGCACGCTCGGGCCCAGGCCGAGGCCCGGGCGGAGATCCGCCGGGCCACCGCCGATCCGGCCTTTGCGGCGCGGGCGCAGGACCTCGCCCTCCTGGGCCTGATCGCCCGGGCGCGCGCCGGGAGCCCGGCCTATCGCCAGCGGCTCGACGCGGCGCTCGGAAGCGACGCCCTGGATGCGCCGACGCTCCGGGCGTTGTGGCACCGCATCCCGATCCTCACGCGCGCGGACGTGGCTCGGGAGGGGCAGCGCCTCTGCACGGTCGATCCGCGCACGCTCGACGCGTGCCGGCTCGGCGAGAGCGGCGGGCGGAGCGTCATGATCCATCGCGACCCGGCCGGCGACGCCGTCACGCGCGTCTTCCAGCACGAAGCCTGGGTGCGGGCGGGATTCGCGCCGCGGGACCTCCGGAGCGTCTTTCGCGGGTTCACCCACGGTGCGGAGGACGCCGTTCAGGAGCTGACCCACCGCGGCGAGGCACCGGTCCTTCACCCCAGCGATGCGATGATGGCGGACGAGCTGCGCGCCATCCGCCGCCGGGGCGCGGCGTTGCTGGAAGGGGTACCCTCGGCCTTGGCGGCCTTCGCCGCCTATCTGCTGCGCCACGAGGAGCCCCTCGACCAGGTCCGCGGCGTCCTGCCGACCTCCGAGCCGCTCTCCCCGACGATCCGGGCGCTTCTCGAACGGGCGTTCCCGCGGGCGCGGCTCATCCCGGTCTATGGCCTGCGCGAGCGGATCGCCTTCGCGGCCGAGCATCCGGACGAGCCCGACACGTTCGTGTTCGACCCGCTCTACGGATTCACCGAACTCGTCGGGCCGGACGGGGCGCCGGTGATCCGGCCCGGCGCGCGCGGGCGCCTGATAGCGACCGGCCTGCGGTTTCCGGGGATGCCGCTGATCCGCTACGACACCGGCGACGAGGCCGAACTGGTCGCGGCCGCGGTCCCGGCGAATGGCCGGCGGCTGATCGTCCGGCGGATCCGCCCGCGCTGCAACCCGCAGACGCTTGTCGGACGCTCCGGTGCGGCGCTGTCGCTCGCCGCGCTGATCGGGCTCGACCCGGCCCTGCTGCAGATGACGGCGTTCCAGTTCGAGCAGGAGGCGCCCGGGCGCGCGGTCCTGCGGGTGGTGCCGGGTTCGAGTCCCCTGCCCGACCTCCCCGGCTTCCTGCTGCGCGTGGCCCGCCGGACGGCCGGCGAGCTCGACCTGTCTCTCGAGATCGTCGAGCGCATCCCTGCGACGCGCGCCGGCACGCGCCCGATGGTCGTCCCGGGCTGCGCGGCCGGGGAGAACCTGGCGGATCGGCGAGCGGGAGCGCGGGCCTCGACCTGAGGGTGCTTGTCACCCTCGCATCCGGCGTGCTCAATCGACTGATGTCCCAGCCCATCGACGGGGTCGACCTGCCCGAGGCCGCGCGGCCAGGGGGGCCTGCCCGCCAGACCCGGCGCTACGCCCAGAAGCGCGACGCGATCCTCCAGGCGGCCGTGGCGCTGTTCAACGAGGCGGGCGTGAAGGGCGCCACGCTCTCTGAGGTGGCGAGCCGCGTCGGGCTGATGACGAACAGCGTCACCTATTATTTCCGCCGGAAGGAGGATCTGGCCGCCGCCTGCTTCCTCCACACCATCGCGGTGCTCGACGGGCTGGTGGCGCGGGCGGAGGCCGAGCGCGACCCGGCGGCGCGGCTGAGGCGGCTCCTCCACCTCTACCTCACCACCCGCGCGGCCGTCGCGACCGGCGCCGAGCCGGATATCGCCGTGCTCAACGACGTGCGCGCCCTGCCCGAGCCCCAGGCCGAGACGGTCTTCGCGGCCTACGCGGATTTCTTCCGGCGGCTGCGCGGGCTGTTCGACGCGGGCGGGCTCGACCGCAGCGAGCGCAACGCCCGCACCCACCTGCTGCTCTCGGTGATCCACTCGGTCCGCCTGTGGATCGACCGCTACGAGCCGCGCGATTACGGGCGGGTGGCGGACCGGATGGGCGACCTGCTGATCGGCGGCCTCGCCGCGCCCGGCGCGCCCTGGGCGCCCGGGACCCTCCCGGAACCCGGGCGGCCGGCGGAGGCCGACGTCACGCCGGAGGCCTTCCTGCGCGCGGCCACCATCCTGATCAACGAGCAGGGCTACCGGGGCGCCTCGGTCGAGAAG
Organism: Methylobacterium sp. JK268; assembly: GCF_054052225.1. Classification (NCBI taxonomy): domain Bacteria; kingdom Pseudomonadati; phylum Pseudomonadota; class Alphaproteobacteria; order Hyphomicrobiales; family Methylobacteriaceae; genus Methylobacterium; species Methylobacterium sp. JK268. Next base: position 233,029 of record NZ_JBSVZN010000003.1, read on the forward strand.
ATCTCGAGCCTTCTCAAGGTCACCAAGGGGTCGTTCTACCACCACAACGACAACAAGGACGATCTCGTCGCCAATTGTTTCGCACGCAGCTTCGAGCAGATCCGCGCCGTGCAGGACGCCGCCGAGGCGGCCGGCGGCAGCGGCTGGGCGCGGCTCGGCACCGTCTCGGCGACGCTGGTGCGGCGCCAGCTCGGCGCGGACGGGCCGCTCCTGCGCGTCACCGCCTTCAGCGCCCTGCCGGAGGCCCTGCGGACCGAGACCCGCCGGACCATGAACCGGCTCGCCGAGCGGTTCACCTTCTGCCTCGTCGACGGCATGGCGGACGGCTCCCTGCGCGCGCACGACCCTGGGATCGCCGCGCAGCTCGTCAGCAGCATGATCAACGCCGCCGCCGAACTGCCGGCCTGGGTGCCGGGCGTGACCTGCGACACGGCGGCCGACCTCTACGTCCGCCCCCTGTTCTACGGGCTGTTCTCACCCTCGGCCTAGAAAGGCCGGTACGGTCGGGGCGGCGGCGTCCTGCCGCGCAGAAGCCGCGGTTTCGAAAACCGGGTTTCCGATCGGACGCTGATGGCGGTAGGGTTGCGGCGCATGCCGGGGCGCTCCGACCCCGGAACCGGAGGAGCACGCCGATGGACTTCACCCTCTCCGAGCGGCAGCGGCACTGGCGCGACCGCGTCGCCGCCTTCATCGACGCGCAGGTCCGCCCGGCCGTGGCGACCTACAAGGCCGAGATGGAGTGGTTCGGGAGCGACCGCTGGCAGCCGGTGCCGGTGATCGAACGGCTGAAGCCGCTCGCCCGCGAGGCCGGGTTGTGGAACCTTTTCCTGCCGCCCTCGCCCGAGCACGACACCCCTGAATTCCGCGGCGCCGGGCTCACCAACCTCGACTACGCGCTCTGCGCCGAGGAGATGGGCCGCATCCCCTGGGCCTCGGAGGTGTTCAACTGCTCGGCGCCGGACACCGGCAACATGGAGGTGCTGCACCGCTACGGGTCCGCGGCCCACAAGGAACGCTGGCTGCGGCCCCTGATGGCGGGGGAGATCCGCTCGGCCTTCCTGATGACCGAGCCGGACGTGGCCTCCTCGGACGCCACCAACATCGAGACGCGCATCCGCCGCGACGGCGACCACTACGTGATCAACGGCCGCAAGTGGTGGTCCTCGGGCGTGGGTGATCCGCGCTGCGCAGTGGCGATCGTGATGGGCAAGACCGACACCGACGCGCCCCTGCACCAGCAGCAATCGCAGATCCTGGTCCCCCTCGACACGCCCGGCGTGCGGGTGGTGCGGATGCTGCCGGTCTTCGGCTACGACGACGCCCCCCACGGCCACGCCGAGGTCATCCTCGACGACGTGCGGGTGCCGGCCGAGAACCTGATCCTCGGCGAGGGCCGCGGCTTCGAGATCGCCCAGGGACGGCTCGGACCGGGCCGGATCCACCATTGCATGCGCACCCTCGGCGTGGCCGAGGAGGCCCTCGCCGCCATGTGCCGCCGCCTCCTGTCGCGGGTCGCCTTCGGCAAGCGCATCGCCGACCATTCGGTCTGGGAGCAGCGCATCGCCGAGGCGCGCATCGACATCGAGATGACGCGGCTCCTCTGCCTGAAGGCCGCCGACATGATGGACAAGGTCGGCAACAAGGGCGCGAAGCTGGAGATCGCGATGATCAAGGTCGCGGCGCCGCGGGCCGCCCTGAAGGTCATCGACGACGCGATCCAGGCCTTCGGCGGCGCCGGGGTCAGCAGCGATGCCGGCCTGGCCTACGCGTATGCCCGCATCCGGACGCTCCGCCTCGCCGACGGGCCGGACGAGGTCCACAACCGCTCGATCGCGCGGCTCGAACTCGCGCAATACGGCAACCGCGAGCGGGCGAAGGGCTGATCACGCGGTGAAACCGCAGGCGCCGAGGCCCGCCCGCATGTGGGGCGGCACCGGCGCCTCGGCGGTGACCGGCGGCTTGCGCGGATAGAGCGGCAGGGCGAGGGCGCGGGCGTGCAGCTGTAGGCCGGGGCCGCCCTGGCGCGGCGCGGTGCCGTAGATGCTGTCGCCCCGGATCGGCCATCCCCTGGCGGCGCAATGGACCCGCAATTGGTGGGTGCGGCCGGTCACCGGCTCCAGTTCGAGCCAGGCGCTGCCGTCCGGTCCCCGGCCGCGCAGCCGCCAGCGGGTGAGCGAGGGGTCGCCGGCCGGATCGACCTTCATCCACCAGCTGCGCGGATCGTCGGAGCGCCGGGCGAGGGGCAGGTCGATCTCCCCGGATTCCTCCGCCGGGGCGCCATCGACCAGGGCCCAGTAGGTCTTGCGCGCCTCGCCCCCGGAGAAGAGGCGGCCGAGCCGGGCCAGGGCCTTGGCGTGGCGCCCGAGCGCGAGGCAGCCCGACGTGTCGCGGTCGAGGCGGTGGGCGGCCTCCGGCCGGCGCGGCAGGCCGAAGCGCAGGGCGTCGAGGTGCTGGACCAGCGTCTCGCCGCCGCCCGGGCCCGGATGGACCGGCAGCCCGGCCGGCTTGTCGATGACGAGCACCAGGGCATCGCGGTAGAGGACCCGCGAGACTATGTCTTCCACGATCATGGCGCCTCGGGTGCCGGTGGTGGGGTGCGGGAGGTCCGGTCGCATGGCCCGGACGGTGTGGAGCAGGCGCGGATGAGCGACAACACCAAGCCGGGCTGGTTCGGACGATTGTTCGGCAAGCGGGGCGAGACGAAGGAGGCGCCGGAGGCGCCCTCGCCCGATGCCCCGGAGGGCGAGCCCGATTTCGCCACCGCGGCCGAGATCCCGCCGGAGGCGCCGCCGACCGTCACGGAGGCCTCGCCCGACACCGCGACAGCGCAGGACCTCCCGGACGAACTCGCCGGCGCGGACCTTCAGCCGATCGACGGCGCGCCGGAGGAGCCGCCCGGCGGCACCGCGGGCCAGACGCCGGCAACGCCCGAGGCGCCGGAGGGCGCGGTCGAGCCGAGCCGCCTCGCGTCCGAGGCGGAGCCGGAGGCGGCGGGCGAGAAGCGCGGCTGGTGGAGCCGGCTCACCGGCGGCCTGCGCCGCACCTCGTCCGCGCTCTCCGACCGCGTCACCGGGCTGTTCACCAAGCGCAAGCTCGACGCCGGCACCCTCGAGGAGTTGGAGGACGCGCTGATCCAGGCCGATTTCGGCGTCGAGACGGCGATGCGGATCTCCGAGGCGGTCGGCAAGGGACGCTACGAGAAGGGGATCTCTCCCGACGAGGTGCGGACGATCCTGGCGGCCGAGGTCGAGCGGGCGCTGGAGCCGGTGGCACGGCCGCTGACGATCGACGCCGCGCACCGGCCCTTCGTGCTGCTGATGGTCGGCGTCAACGGCGCTGGCAAGACGACGACGATCGGCAAGCTCGCCCAGAAGTTCCGCGAGCAGGGGAAGAGCGTGATGCTCGCGGCCGGCGACACGTTTCGGGCCGCCGCCATCGAGCAGCTCAAGGTCTGGGGCGAGCGCACAGGGGCGCCGGTCGTCACCCGGGCGCAGGGGGCGGACGCCGCCGGGCTCGCCTTCGACGCGCTTCAGGCCGCCCGCGAGGCCGGCCGCGACGTGCTGATGATCGACACGGCCGGCCGGCTCCAGAACAAGGCCGGGCTGATGGCGGAACTGGAGAAGATCGTCCGGGTGATCCGAAAGCTCGACGAGACCGCGCCGCACGCGGTCCTCCTCGTCCTCGACGCGACGGTCGGCCAGAATGCGGTGAGCCAGGTCGAGCTGTTCCAGAAGACCGCCGGCGTCACCGGCCTCGTGATGACCAAGCTCGACGGCACGGCGCGGGGCGGCATCCTGGTGGCGCTCGCCGCGAAGTTCGGCCTGCCCGTGCACTTCATCGGCGTCGGCGAAGGCGTGGAGGATCTGGAGCCCTTCGCGGCCCGGGACTTCGCCCGGGCCATCGCCGGGCTGGAGAAGGACGGGTGAGGCGCAGCGCATGTCCGCCCCGACGATGGCAATGTCGGCTCTGAACCGCGCGAGGGCTGGGGAAACGGCCCGGAACCGACTAAAGGTCACGCCGCGCGAGCGCGACGCTCCGCCCCCTTCCGCGCCCCGCATCGCCGAACCAGACCGCCGCCCATGATCACCGAACCCGTCCCGCCCAAGGCCCACCTGCCACCGCTGGTCAAGCTCGCCCTCGAACTCGGGCCGCTCGGCCTGTTCTTCCTCGGCAACGCCTATGCCGAGCGCGTCGGCTTCGCGGCGGACCAGAAGCTCTTCGCGGCGACCGGCCTGTTCATCGCCGCCACCCTCGTGGCCCTCGCGGTCCATTACCTGCTCGTGCGCCGCCTGCCGATCATGCCGCTCGTCTCGGGCGCCGTGGTGGTGGTGTTCGGCGGGCTGACCCTGGCGCTTCAGGACGAGCTCTTCATCAAGCTCAAGCCCACGATCGTGAACAGCCTGTTCGGCGTGGTGCTGCTCGGCGGGCTCGCCTTCGGCAAGCCGCTGCTCTCGGTCGTGCTAGACAGCGTCTTCGACCTCGACGAGACGGGCTGGCGCAAGCTGACCTTCCGCTGGGGCCTGTTCTTCTTCGTGCTGGCGGCCCTGAACGAGGTCGTCTGGCGCACCCAGACCACCGATTTCTGGGTCGGCTTCAAGGTCTTCGGCATCATGCCGCTGACCGTCGCCTTCGCGCTCGCGCAGACCCCGCTGCTGCTGCGGCACGAGCGCAAACCGGTCGATCGCCCTTCGCCCTGAGGGAACCTGTGGCCGGGCGGGCGGATTCCCGCCCTCATGAGTCACGATCTCGCCGCGCAGGCGCTCCTCATCCACCGGCGGCTCTGCGGGGTCTACGGCTGCCCGATCCCGTATTTCCACGACCTCGACCCGATGAGCGAGCTCGTCTCCTCGCTCCTCTCCCACCGCACCCGCAACGCGGAATCGGGCCGCGCCTTCAAGGCCCTGCGCGCCCGCTTCGCCGATTGGGGGGCGCTGATCGCGGCGCCGGTCGCCGAGGTCGAGGCCCTGATCGCCGGCGTGACCTGGCCCGAACTGAAGGCGCCGCGGATCCAGGCGATCCTGCGGGCGGTGCGCGACCGGCACGGCAGCCTCGATCTCGCCTTCCTGCGCGACCTCGACGTCCCGGCGGCCCGGGCCTGGCTCGAATCGATCCCGGGGATCGGCCCGAAGACGAGCGCCGCCGTCCTCAGCTTCTCCACGCTGCGCATGCCGGCCCTGCCCGTCGACAGCCACCACCATCGCGTGGCGCAGCGCACCGGCCTGATCGGCCCGAAGGTCGATGTCGGCCCCGCCCACGCCATCCTGCGCGCCCAGCTGCCGGAGGACTGGAGCGCGCAGGCGCTCTACGACAACCACGAGGTGATGATGCTGCACGGGCAGCGCTGCTGCTTCCACCGCGCCCCGGATTGCGGGCGCTGCGCGCTCCTCGACCTCTGCCCGACCGGGCGGGCGCGGCACCCCGCGGCGGCGGACCGGATCCCCGAGCCGGAATGCGCCTGACCTCCGGCTTCGATGCCGCGGCCAGGATGCCTTGACCGACCCGGGCGCTTGGGTCAGAACGCCGCGCCCGCGGGCCGCCCCCGTCGGATCCCCGCCTCCTCCGGCCCGACACGAGACGCCGATGCCCGCGTTCCAGGAACTCGTCTTCTCCGGGGTGCAGCCGACCGGTAACCTGCACCTCGGCAATTATCTCGGGGCGATCAAGCGCTTCGTGGCGCTGCAGCCGCAATACCCGACCTGCCTGTACTGCGTGGTCGATCTCCACGCGATCACCGTCTGGCAGGATCCGGCCGAGCTGACGAACCAGATCCGCGAGGTCACGGCGGCGTTCCTGGCGGCCGGCATCGACCCGGCGCGCGCCATCGTCTTCAACCAGAGCCAGGTGCCCCAGCACGCGGAACTCGCCTGGATCTTCAACTGCGTGGCCCGCCTCGGCTGGCTCAACCGGATGACGCAGTTCAAGGAGAAGGCCGGCAAGGACCGCGAGAATGCCAGCGTCGGCCTCTACGACTACCCGGTGCTGATGGCCGCCGACATCCTGGCCTACCGGGCGACGCACGTTCCCGTGGGCGAGGACCAGAAGCAGCACCTGGAACTGACCCGCGACATCGCCCAGAAGTTCAACAACGACTTCGCGGCGCCGATCGGCGCCAAGGGCTACGGCGAGGCCTTCTTCCCGCTGACCGAGCCGCTGATCGGCGGTCCGGCGGCCCGGGTGATGTCCCTGCGCGACGGCACCAAGAAGATGTCGAAGTCGGACCCGTCCGACTACTCGCGGATCAACCTCACCGACGATTCCGATGCCATCGCCCAGAAGGTGCGCAAGGCCAAGACCGACGCCGAGCCTCTCCCCTCGGAGGTCGCCGGTCTCGCGGGGCGGCCGGAGGCGGACAACCTCGTGGGCATCTTCGCGGCCCTCCGCGACACCACCCGCGAGGCGGTGCTGCGCGACTACGCGGGCGCGCAGTTCTCCGCCTTCAAGGGCGCGCTCGTGGACCTCGCCGTCGAGACCCTCGGGCCGATCGGCGGCGAGATGAAGCGCCTCGTGGCCGATCCGGCCTATATCGACGGCGTGCTGGCCGAGGGCGCGCGCCGCGCCGAGGCCATCGCGGCACCGAACATCGCGGCCGTGAAGGATATCCTGGGCTTCGTGCGGCGCGCATAATCGGGCGACAAGAACCGGCGCGGAGATCGAGCGATGGCGATTCAGGCCCTGGTCTTCGACGTGTTCGGCACCCTGCTCGACTGGCACGGCGGGATCGCCCGCGAGGCCGCGCGGCTGCTCGGGGTGGAGGGCGGCGCCTTCGCGCGGGACTGGCGCGACCGCTACCAGCCCGGCATGGAGCCGATCCGGCAGGGCGCCCGCGCCTTCGCGGATCTCGACATCCTCCACGCCGAGAGCCTGGAGGCCGTGCTCGCCGCGCGCGGCCTCGACCCGATCGCGGATGAGACCAAGCGCGACCTCGTCCTCGCCTGGCATCGCCTCGACGCCTGGCCCGACGTCGCCCCCGGCCTCGCCCGGCTGAAGCCGCGCTTCCTCCTCGCCCCCTGCTCGAACGCGCATATCCGGCTCGCCATCGCGCATGCGCGGCGCAACGGCCTGCCCTGGGACGCGATCCTGGGAGCCGAGATCGCCCAGGACTACAAGCCGAAGCCCGCCGTCTACCGGAAGGCCGCCGCGGCGCTGCGCCTGGCGCCGGGCGAGGTGATGATGGTGGCGGCGCACTCCTCCGACCTCGCCGCGGCGGCGGCGAGTGGATTGCGCACGGCCCACATCGCGCGGCCCGACGAATGGGGGCCCGCCACCGGCGAGGCCGGCCCGGGCGTGCCGGTGGACGTGGCGGCGCGGGATATCGAGGATCTCGCCCGGCAGCTCGGGGCCTGAGGCGGGACCGCGGGCCGGACCGGAGGCCGGCACAAGCGGCCTCGCTCCCCATTGCCACGCCGCGGCGCGTCCTCAGCTGTCGAGGAGCCAGCGCACGAGCAGCGCGACCCTGTCCGCGCGGGCGTCGACCCGGATCCGGCCCGCACGGTCGAGCGCGGCGAGGCCGTGGAGGGCCGCCCAGAACGTCTCGGTCGCGACGTTGCGGTCGGTATGCGAGGGCGTGACGACCGCCGCGAGCGCCGCGAAAGCGTCCTTCAGGACCGGATGCGTCCCCGCCTCCCCGAAGGCCAGGCCGGTCGGCAGGGTGAACATGGCCTCGTAGACGGCCGGATGGTCCCGGCCGAAACCGAGATAGGCCGCGGCCACCGCGTCGAGCGCGCCGCGGCGGTCGCGGGCCTCTGCGGCGGCCCGTCGGAGAGCGGCCGCCATATCCCGGAAGCCCGCGACGGCCACCGCCGCCACGATCGCGTCCCGGTTCTCGAAATGACCGTAGAGGACCGGCTGGCTGTACTCGATCTCCTCGGCGAGGCGCCGGATGGTGACGGCGTTCCAGCCCTCACTCTCCGCGATCGCGCGCGCCGCCGCGACGATGCGCTGCTCGCGCTCCGCGCGCTGGCGGCCCTTCCGATCGGCGATCCCCACCTCGTCCTCCCCGACGCGCCGGATGCCCGGCCAGCCATGATAGAAAAGCTTGAAAATCTAGCAATGCTAGAATACGTATCGACGATCGAAGGAGGCGCTCATGCACGCGCTTGCGGTCGGAGTGGCGCTGCTGGCGGCGCTGGGTATCATCGCGATCGGCATCCTGTACCTCGCTGCGCCGTGGACGGCGACGCGCAGCTTCGGCCTGCCGCTCCCTGAGGAGGGCGCCCATGTCACGTGGTGGCTGCGGCTCAAGGGCGTGCGGGACGTCGTCTCGGGTCTGGCCGTGCTCGCCGTCCTGGCCTGGCTGGGATCGCGGGCGGCCGGCCTCATCCTGCTGGTCGAGGCCGTCATCCCGGTGGGAGACATGCTGCTCATCCTCGCCGCGCGGGGCTCCGGACGGCGTGCCATCGGCATGCACGGCCTCACGGCGGTGCTCATGATCCTGGCCGGGATGGAGCTGCTGGCGGGCGCGTCCTGAGGCCGTGGGGGCTGTTGCGCCGGGCCGGAAGGATCGGATCGGCGCGAGGTCGGGTCCGCGGCCGCACGACGGGCGTCGCATGGCTCCGCCGGCCAGGTCAGGCCTCGCCGCGCAGCAGACGGGCCGTGTAGTCCTCGACGTCGATCACGCCCTCCGCGCGGGCGCGGGAGGCGTCGGGCTCGGCGAGGACGTCCTGCAGCATGTCGAGGCGTTTCCAGACCGCGAGCGGGGTCTCGCGATCGGCTCGCGGCACGTAGCGGGACTCGGCCACCTTGCGGTAGGGATGAACGTAGCGCGGGCAGTTCACCCACACCTTCGCGACCGCGACGCGGACGAGGTATCTCGCCTCCGGATAGGCCGACAGCAGCGCGCCCTCGCGCTCCAGCCGGGCGCTGCCCTGGACGCGCAGGCGGTGCGGCGTCTCGAAGTCGATGAACAACAGGCCGACCCGCGCCTGCGCGGCGATGTTGCCCATCGAGTAGAACATCCCGTTCCCGTCATAACCCGGGAAGACCAGCGTGTGCGCGTCGAGGACGCGCACGAAGCCGGGCGCGCCGCCCTTGTAGGACACGGTCGGGTTCCCGTCGGGATCCACGGTCGAGAGGAACAGCATGTCCCGCCCCTCGATGAACGCCTTCTCCTCGGGCAGAATGGCCTCGTGCACGTGGTCGGTGTCGAGGCGCTCGGCGAGGCGTGCGGTCCCGAATTCCTCCTGTAGGGCGCGGTGCGCCGGGGCGTAGAGCGAGCCCATCCCGTACCTCCCGTCATGCTGTCTCCCGCGGGCGGCGGGGCGGAGCGCCACCCTCACCGTCCGGGCCGGCGGGAGCAACCGGAACTTAGGCCAAGTGGCCCTCACGGTGTCACGGCGCAAAAAAGCCGGCCCCGCCGCGAGGCGGGACCGGCCTAGGGTCGCGAACGGAACTCGGTCGCTCAGTTCTTCGACTTGTCGACCAGCGCCTTCTCCTTGATCCACGGCATCATGCCGCGCAGGCGCTCGCCGACCTCCTCGATCGGATGGGCGGCGTTGCGGGCGCGGGTGGCCTTGAACGAGGTCTGGTTGACCCGGTTTTCCAGCATCCAGTTCCGGGTGAAGGTGCCCGACTGGATGTCGGTCAGGACCCGCTTCATCTCGGCCTTGGTCTCGGGCGTGATGATCCGCGGACCGGTCACGTACTCGCCGTACTCGGCGGTGTTCGAGATCGAGTAGTTCATGTTGGCGATGCCGCCCTCGTAGATGAGGTCGACGATCAGCTTCACCTCGTGAAGGCACTCGAAATAGGCCATCTCGGGGGCGTAGCCCGCCTCGACCAGGGTCTCGAAGCCGGCCTTGATCAGCTCGACGAGGCCGCCGCAGAGCACGACCTGCTCGCCGAACAGATCGGTCTCGCACTCCTCCTTGAAGGTCGTCTCGATGATGCCGGCGCGCCCGCCGCCATTCGCCGAGGCGTAGGACAGGCCGAGATCGTGCGCGTTGCCCGAGGCGTCCTGCGCGATGGCGATCAGGGTCGGCACGCCGCCCCCGCGCAGGTATTCCGAGCGCACGGTGTGGCCGGGGCCCTTCGGGGCGACCATCAGCACGTCGAGGTCGGCCCGCGGCTCGATCAGGTTGAAGTGGACGTTCAGGCCGTGCGCGAACAGCAGCGCCGCGCCCTGCTTCATCTGGCCGTGCAGGGACTCGCGGTAGATGTCGCCCTGCAGCTCGTCGGGGGTGAGCATCATGACCACGTCGGCCTGGGCCGCCGCATCGGCGACCTCCATGACCTTGAAGCCCTCCGCCTCGGCCTTCTTGGCGCTCGCCGAGCCCTTGCGCAGGGCGATGACGATGTCCTTGACGCCGGAATCGCGCAGGTTGAGCGCGTGGGCGTGGCCCTGGCTGCCGTATCCGACGATGACGACCTTCTTGCCCTTGATCAGATTGATGTCGGCGTCGCGATCGTAATAGACCCGCATGGCGGCTCCCCCTTGTGCGAGTTGGTGGAGGTGATGGGACGCTCCGGGCGCTGGAGCGGCCGTGCGATCCGGCGGCTTTTAGCGGGGCGCCTCGCCGCAGGGAATAGGCATTGCGGCGGCCTCTGCGCGGAGCGGGTGCGCGTCTCGCGAAGACTTGGCGGTGCGGTGCCGGGGGCGGCGATCCGGGACCGATCACCGAGGAGGCAGGAGCCGTGGGCGAACCGGGTCCCGACGAGGTGGTGGCGTTCTGGCGGCAGGCCGGGCGGGAGCGCTGGTTCGCGGCAGTTCCCGATTTCGATGCTGCCTGCCGCGGCTTCCTCGGCGCGCACGAGGCCGGGGCGCGCGGCGACCTCGCCGCCTGGGAGACGCAGCCAGCGGGCGCCCTGGCGCTGGTGCTGCTTCTCGACCAGTTCCCCCGCAACTTGTTTCGCGGCAGCCCCCGCGCCTACGCCACCGACCCATTGGCGCGGGAGGCCGCCGCGCGAGCCCTCGACCGGGGCTTCGACGAGGCGGTGGAGCCGGCGCTGCGCGTCTTCCTCTATATGCCCTTCATGCATGCGGAGGATCCGGCGCTGCAGGAGCGCAGCCTCGCTCTCTTCGCGGCCCTGGGCGACCCCGACCACCTCGCGGCCGCGCGCGAGCACCGGGCGCTGATCCAGCGCTTCGGCCGCTTCCCGCACCGCAACGCGGTTCTCGGGCGGGCGAACACGCCTGAGGAGACCGCCTATCTGGCCCGGGAGGACGCGTTCCGGGGGTGATTTGCCCCTCGAACGTGGTCCCTCGGATCGGCTGCGGATGCCATCTTCCGCAGAAGCGCGCCGATCGACGCATCGCGGCGTGCGCATGCCCTCTTCCCGTGTGCGGCGACCGGATGCACACATCTGTTTGCAGCCATTTCATCAGCTGAACGCTTCCGGAAAACGCAACACTCCTCATGCTGAGGTGCTGCGCAGCAGCCTCGAAGCACTCCCGACCGTCAATACAAGGGAAGAGTGCGTTGGATATGCTGTTCTGGGGTGCGTGCGGGCCTGCGGCCCGCCAGAGGCTCCCTTCGGTCGCACCTCAGCATGAGGAGGTGGTTTTGTTGCCATGCGTCGGGTTTGAAGCTGTGGCTCACCATGACTTGACTGGATGAAATCGACCGGTTTTCAGCTCCATCGGCGTCGATTGAGCCTTCTGATGCCCTGCGAGCGATCGCGCAGCGGGTGCGCCTGAGCGACAACGGATCCGCTCGAAGTCTGGTCGATCGGAACGATCATCCATTTCGCGCCAACTCGGCCTCGCTGCGGACCCAATGAGGGGTCCGCAGCCCTCTCTCCGCACGCGCAGAGAGGAGAAACCCGCACTTCATCCCGCGAATTAGGAATGTATGAGCCCGCACGCGCGAGAGGATTCCGCGCGATCCCCTCCGAGACTGGCTGCTACACATCTTGCCTGAACGACAACACCGCGCGAGAGCCTTTCAGTCAGGGCCGGCCCTCTTGCGGCAGGGACAATCCCTCCCGCGCGAAGGCGCGGCGCACCGCCTCGCGCCCGGCCATCCGGCGGGCATGGGCCGTCCAGTACGGGAACAGCCGGTCCATCTCGTAGCCGAGCGCCGGCCCGCGGCCCCAGTGCCAGAACACGAGCAGGTAGGGATCAACCACGCTGTAGCGCTCGCCGAGCGCCCACCCGCCGCGCGAGACCCCGACCTCGATCATCGTCCAGAGGTCGAAGCAGCTCTCCCGGCCCCGCGCCTGCACGTCCGCGAGCGCGGCTTCGTCGCTCGCGTAGCGCTCGGCGCGCCGCACATGCGCGTAGGCGACGTGGACCGAGGAGGAGAGCCAGGCCAGCCACTCGGCGCAGCGCCCCTCCTCCCGCGGATCCTCCGGCCAGAGGCCGGCCTCCGGGAAGCGCCGCGCGATGGAGCGCAGGATCGCCGGGTTCTCGGTGAGGACCCAGCCGCCCTCGGCGAGGGCCGGAACCCGTCCCTTCTGGTTGATCGCCAGGTAGGCGGGGGAGCGCTGCTCGCCGACCGCGAAATCCACGCGGACCGCCTCGAAGGGTGCGCCGGTCTCCTCGAGGGCGATGTGGGGCGCCAGCGAGCAGGCGCCCGGGGCGTAGTACAGCCGCAGCGTCTCGGTCATCGGATCCTCGTCATGGGGCATGCGGCCGCCGGTCGGTCGGCTCGCGCCGCGGGTGCGGACTTCAGAACGGGCTGACCGGGAAGAAGCGCAGGTAGAGTTCGGCGTATTTCCCGTCGTCCCACAGCCGCTGGACCGCATCGTCGAGGGCGCGCGCCAGCACCTCGTCCTCCTTGCGGGTGACGAGGCCCATGCCCTCGCCGAAGTAGCGGTTCTCCAGGTAGTCGCCGCCCGAGAAGGCGCAGCAATTCCCGGCATCGACGCCGCCGAGCCAGAGGGCCAGCGCCACGCCGTCGGCGAAGAGGTAGTCGATCTCGCCCCGCTTCAGCGCCGCCTCGGCCGAGCCGAGATCGGGGAATTCGCGCGGCGCAACCTGGAAGAACGCCCTGAGGTAGGCGGCGTGGGCGGTGCCCGAGACGGCGCCGACCCCGTGCCCCGCGAGCGCCTTCCCGTCGGGGGGCGGCAGCGCGCGGTCGGTGCGGACCGCGAAGCGCGCCGGCCAGCGGAAGAAGGGGCGCGTCGCCAGGAAATTCGCCCGCAGCGCGGGGGTCAGCGGGATCGCCGCCGCCACCACGTCCCCCTCCTTGGCCGACAGCGCGTCGAGGAGCGTGTCGAAGCGGCGCGACTGCACCGTGCAGGTAAGATTGAGCTTCTCGCAAGCCGCGCGGGCGAGTTCGACCACGAAGCCGGTCGGGTTCCCGTCCGGCCCGGCGAAGTGGAAGGGCGGGTACTCGTCGTCGGTGAGGAACCGCACCGGCCGGCTGGTCTGCGGCGGTTCCGGCCGCTCCAGGCGCGCCCGGGGATTCCAGAAATTCGGGATCGTCACCCCGTCGGCGGCCCGTCCGGCCGGGGACGCGAGGCATAGCAGCATCGCCAGGACGACCCGATGCGCCCTGTTCCCTTGCGTCATGCGGACCGAGCGGCTACGACAGGGCATCGGGTCCGGCGGGGCGTCGAGGTCGGTTCGGCGAAGGGCCATGGTCCTCCTGTAGCATGTTCCAACGTCCCCGGGAGTCCATGGGACCGGTCGAGAGAGGGGCCGCGCAGGCACCGCCTCCCGATCCTCCCGTCGATCTCGCCATGCTGCTCTGGCAGGGCGTGCGTCCCGACATCCTCACGCAGGCATTGCGTCTCGCGCGCGAGACCGGCACGGACGGTACCACCGCGATCATCCGCGGCGGCCTGATGAGCGAGGAGGCCTATTACCGGGCCCTCGCCCGCGCCCTCGATCGGCCGTTCCTGGCCGACGACCTTCCCCTCGACCCGAGCACCCGCTTTCCCGAGAGCCTGCTCGCCGGTGCGGCGCCCCTCCGGCCCGAGGAGCCGAACGCCGTGGTGCTGGCGCCCGAGGGGCGCGCCGTCGCGGCCCTGCTCCGGCACGGCCTGCATCCCGGCCGGCCGGCCGCCATCACCTCCCCGACGCGGCTGCGGCAGGCGGTGATGCGCATGAGGACGGCCGGCGCGGCGCTCTACGGCGCCGAGACCCTCGACCGCAACGCCCCCGAATGGGCGTACCGCCCCGGCATCTCCTCCGGGCACGGCCTCGCGGTCGGCCTCGCCGTCGCCTGCGTGCCGCTGCTGTGGGACGCCTCGCTCCTCATCCAGGCGGTGGTCGCGAGCGGGCTCAACCTGCTGTTCCTCAGCATGACGGTGTTCCGGCTCGCGGCAGCCCTCGTCCCGCCGCCGACCATGCCGGCGGTTCCCCGCGCCGCCGATTCCGACCTGCCTGTCTACACGGTTCTGGTGGCGCTCCACCGGGAGGCGGCGGTAGTGCCCCGCCTGCTGGCCGCTCTGGCCCGCCTCGACTACCCCCGGCCGAAGCTCGACGTGAAGCTGATCCTGGAGGAGGACGATCCCCAGACCGCCGCCGCCCTCGCCGCGGCGGGGCTTCCCGCCTGGATCGAGGTCCTGGTCGCGCCGGCCGGGGAGCCGCGGACGAAGCCGCGGGCGCTCAACATCGCGCTTCCCCTCGCCCGCGGCACCTACCTCGCCGTCTACGACGCGGAGGACGTGCCGGATCCCGGCCAGCTGCGCCGGGCCGCAGCGATCTTCGCGTCCTCCTCGACCCGCATCGCTTGTCTGCAGGGCCGGCTGGTCGTCGACAACGCCGCCGATTCGTGGCTGACCCGCTGCTTCGCTCTCGAATACGCCGCCTTGTTCGACGTGCTGATCCCCGCGCTCACGGCGTGGCGACTCCCGGTGCCGCTCGGCGGGACAACGACGCATTTCCGCACGCCGGTGCTGCGCTCCCTGCACGGCTGGGACGCCTGGAACGTCACGGAGGACGCGGATCTCGGCCTGCGGTTGGCCCTGGCCGGATATCAGGTCGGCGACCTGCCGCTCTCCACCTTCGAGGAAGCGCCGAGCCGCCTGCGGCCCTGGCTGCGCCAGCGCACGCGCTGGATGAAGGGCTTCCTCCAGACCGCGATCACGCATAGCCGCCACCCGCTCGCCACCGCGCGGGCGCTCGGCGCGGTCGAGACCCTGGCGGCGATCGCCCTGATCCCCGGGACCGTGATCTCGGCGCTGCTCTTCTATCCGCTGATGCTCGCTGTCGCGGCCTGGCGCTTCCTCCTGGGACCCATTCACGCCGAAACGAGCTTCTGGGCGAACCTGGCGGCGGCGCTCGGCATCGAGGTTCTGGTGGTCGGCATGGCGGCCCTGGCGCTTCCCGCCGCGCTCGGGTGCCTGCGCCGCGGCTGGCCGAACCTCCTGCCCTGGATCGCCCTGCTGCCGCTCTACTACGGCCTCGTCAGCGTCGCGGCTTGGCTCGGCCTCGCGGAACTGCTGCGCGCGCCGTCCCGGTGGAACAAGACGGAGCACGGGCTCGCCCGCACCTCGCGCAGCGGCGCCCTCGCGCCGCCCCCGGTCAGAGCTGGCGGGCCACGTCCGCGGCGGCCTCGGCGGCCGGCCGCATCAGGTTGAGCGAGCCGACGAAGCTGTTCTGCGCATCCATGATGTAGACGAGCGCAGTGTGCTCCATCGTGTAATCGCCCTCCTTGAGCGGGACCTTGCGGCTGTAGACGCGGTAGGCCTTGAGCGTGCGTGCGACCTCGTCCGGCGCACCGGTCAGCCCGACGATGCGCGGGTCGAAGCTCGCCAGGTAGTCCTTGAGCGCCGCCGGCGTGTCGCGCTCGGGATCGACCGTGATGAACAGCGCCTTCACGTCGCGTCCCTTCGGGCCGAGGGCGGCCAGCACGTCCGAGATCTGCTGCAGCGTGGTCGGGCAGACATCCGGACAATGGGTGAAGCCGAAGAACACGAGATGGGCGCGCCCGGCCGTATCCTTGTCGGTGACCGTCTTGCCGTTCTGATCGACCAGCGCGAAGGGTCCCCCGACCGCGCTTCCCCCCACGGCGGCGGGCCGGCCGAGCATCGTGGCGGCGGCGATGCCGAGCGCCGCCAAGCCCAGGACGAAGACGATGAGTGGGACCGCCGCACGGCGGACGGAGGGAGACAGGGGCATGGCGGGGCCTCGCGCGACGCAGGCCGCCCGCACAGCACGCGGCCGCACGCGGTGCAAGACGGCAGGCCGTCGCCCCGCCCCGGGCGCAGGCCAGGCCTGCGCGGGGCGAGCGCCTGTTGCGCCTGGGTTCCGCCTTCCCTATCGCTCCTCGGCGCAAGCACCGCGCCCGACGAGACGATCCCGATGGCCGACAAGCTCTCCTTGCCCAAGGACAAGATCCGCGTCCTTCTCCTCGAAGGCATCAATGACAGCGGCGTGACGCTGCTGAACGCGGCCGGCTACAGCAACGTCACGCGGCTGACCAAGGCCCTCGATCCGGCCGACCTGCGCGAGGCGCTCAAGGGCACGCACATCCTCGGCATCCGCTCGCGCACGCAGCTCGACGAGGCCGCCTTCGAGGCGGCCGACCGGCTGATCGCGGTGGGGTGCTTCTCGGTCGGGACCAATCAGGTCGACCTCGATGCGGCGCGCCGGCGCGGCATCCCGGTCTTCAACGCGCCCTTCTCCAACACCCGCTCGGTGGCCGAACTCGTCATCGGCGAGATCGTGATGCTGCTGCGCCGCATCGTGCCGCGCTCGGTCTCGGCCCATCAGGGCGGCTGGGACAAGTCGGCGGCGAATTCCTTCGAGGTGCGCGGCAAGACGCTCGGCATCGTCGGCTACGGGAATATCGGCTCGCAGCTCTCGAACCTCGCCGAGGCAATGGGCATGCGGGTGATCTTCCACGACCTCACCGACCGCCTGCGCCACGGCAACACCGAGCCCGTCGACACGCTCGACGACCTGCTCCGGCAGAGCGACGTGGTCTCCCTGCACGTGCCGGAGACGCCCGCCACCCACAACATGATCGGGGAGGCGCAGATCCGGGCGATGAAGCCCGGCGCCTACCTGATCAACAACAGCCGCGGCACGGTGGTGGACCTCGACGCGCTCGCGGGCGCCCTGCGCGACGGTCACCTGCGCGGCGCGGCGGTCGACGTCTTCCCGGTCGAGCCGAAATCGAACAGCGAGCGCTTCACCTCGCCCCTGCAGGGCCTGGAGAACGTGATCCTCACGCCGCATGTGGGCGGCTCGACCGAGGAGGCGCAGGAGCGCATCGGCGCCGAGGTGGCGCGCAAGCTCGTCGACTACTCGGATATCGGCTCGACCTTCGGCGCCGTGAACTTCCCGCAGGTCCAGCTCGCGGCGCGGCCGCTCGGCACCCGCTACATCCACGTCCAGCGCAACATCCCGGGCATGCTGCGGCGCCTCAACGACGTCTTCGCGCGCCAGGGCATCAACATCGCGGCGCAGTTCTACCAGACCGACGGCGAGGTCGGTTACGTGGTGATCGAGACCGACGCCGTGGACGGCGATGCCGAATTGCTGCTGGAGGAGATCCGGCAGCTCGAGGGCACGATCCGGGCGCGGCTGCTCTACGAGCGGCGCTGAGCCGGCGGGGACCGCCGGCTCCGACGGCCTGTCGGCACTCAGTCCTTCAGGTCGTGCTCGATATCCGCGAGCAGCGTCAGGTGCTCCTTGATCTGCCCCCGGGCGAGCTTGGCGACGGCGAGGGTCTCGCGATCCTTGCCGGAGCCGAGATAGCTCTCCTGAATCCTGAGGAGCGCCTGGTGCCCCTCGACCTGGCCGCGGACGTAGTCGCGGTCGAAGGCGGCGCCGGCCTTGGCCTGCTGGAGCGTGTCCAGCGTCGACTTGCCCTTGGCGTCGATCTGGCCGGTCACCTCCGCCGCGGAGGGCGGCTTCACCTGCCCGGTTGCCGGTGTTCCCTGATCGCGCATCGCCTTCAGGATGTCCGCGATCGTCTCCTGCTCGGCCACCTCGAAGCCGGCGAATTCCTTCACGTCGTCGTCCCGGGCCTTCTCACGCGCCATGCGGCTCGACGCGAGGGAGAGGGCGCCGGCGGCGAGCGTGTCGGCGATGTACTTGGCCTCCGCCTCGCCGATGCGGGCGCCGGCATTGCCGGTCGCTTCCGAGGCCGAACTCGGCGCATTCTGGGCGCGGGTCGCGCGGGTGAGGGACGGCAGGGCGACGGCGGAGGCGAGCGCGGTGAGCGCGAGACGGCGGTCCATGGGGATCTCCCTCGGGGCTGCGTGGGGCGGCGAACCGCCGGCACCAACCTGCCGCGGGACTCCGATGTTTCCCCGCCGCCGCCCCGCCGGGTGCGACCGGTCGGCGCGAGGGGGGGCTCAGCCGGCCTGCAGGCCGAGGGACGTCACGGCCTCGTCGACCAGCGCCTGCGCGCCGCGCCCGAGCGCGTCTCCGACCATGACGATCGCCGGACCCTCGGCGCCGCTCGCCGCGACCTCGGCCGCGAGGGTCGCGGCCGTGCCCCGCACGACCCGCTGCTCGGCCCGCGTGGCGTTGAACACCGCCAGCGCCGGCGTGTCCGGCCCCAGCCCCTCCGCCACGGCCCGCTCCAGCAGCGCGCCCAGGGTGCGCTTGGGCATGTAGATCACGGTGGTGACCGAGGAATCGCCCAGCGCCGACCAGTTGAGATCCTCCGGCAGGGCGCCGCGCCGGTCGTGACCGGTCACGTATTGCAGGCGCCGCGCCGCGTCGCGGTGCGTGAGCGAGATCCCCAGGGAGGCCGCCGCGCCCTGCGCGGCCGTCACGCCCGGCACCACCGAGACCGGCACGCCCGCCGCCCGGCAGGCGTCGATCTCCTCGCCGGCCCGTCCGAAGACCAGGGGATCGCCCGCCTTCAGCCGCACCACCCGCTTGCCGGACTTGGCCAGGCTCACCATCAGGGCGTTGATGTCGTCCTGGCGGCAGGAGGGACCGTGGCCGGTCTTGCCGACGAGCATCGTGCGGGCCTCGCGCCGCGCGTAATCCAGGATCTCCGGCGCGACGAGGTCGTCGTAGAGGATCACGTCGGCGCTGCGCAGGGCCCGCAGAGCCTTGAGGGTGAGGAGTTCCGCGTCCCCGGGTCCGGCGCCCACCAGCACGACCGCGCCGCCGCGCGGGCCGGCATCCGCCTCCGCCATCAGGTCGTCGAGGTCGGCGCGCGTCGGCGCCCTGTCGGGCTCCGCGAAGGCGCGGTCGGTGAAGCGCTCCCAGAAGGCGCGCCGCTCCGCGAAGGCGTGGTAGCGGGCGCTCACCGCGGCCCGCCAATCCCGCGCCGCGCCCACCCAAGCCTTGAACCCGGCCGGCAGCATCGCCTCGATCCGCGCCCGCACATTCTGGCCGAAGACCGGGGCGGCGCCCTCCGTCGAGATGCCGACGACGAGCGGGGAGCGGTTGACGATCGCCCCGAAGGACACGTCGCAGAGATGCGGCCGGTCGATCGCGTTCACGATGGCGCCGGCCTGCCGCGCCGCCGCGACGAAGCAGGCGCACGCGCCCTCGTCCTCGTAGGCCGCGATTGCGAAGGCGGCGCCGTCGAGGTCGGCCGGGCTCCACTCGCGCGCGTGCAGGACGATGCGCCCGGCCACCGCCTCGGCCGGCGCGGCGCGCATCTCGTCCGTGGGGTCGGGCGCGAACACGTCGACATGGGCCCCCGCCGCGGCCAGCAGCTTGACCTTCCAGGCCGCGCCGCCATTGGCGCCGGCGAGCACCGCCCGCTTGCCGTGCAGCGTCACGAAGACCGGCAGCACCGCGAGGGGTTCGAGGCCGGGGGAGCGCGTGTCGCGGGGAAGACGGGGGGAACTCATCGGCATTTATACGGGACGGAGGGTGGGAAACGATGCGCTCACGACGCGCTCGGTGCAAGTTCGGCCGCCAGCAGCTTGCGGATCTCAGGGATGCACGAGCCGCAATTCGTGCCGGCCTTGCAGGCGGCGCCCACCGCCTCGACGCTGTGCGCCCCGCCCGCGATGGTGCCGGTGATGACGTCCTGCCCGACGCTGTGGCAGGCGCAGACCAGCGGCCCCGCCCCGCCGCTCTCGGCGCGCCCGGAGATCAGCGCCCGGCGGGCCGCCGGCTCCAGCAGTTCCTGCGTGCGGAAGAAGGCCTTGGCCGCCTCGAAGGACGGCCGTTCAGCGGCCGGGGCGAGGGCGAGGGCGCCGACGAGCCGCCCCTCCAGGAAGGCCGCTGCCCGGTAGATCCCGCGGGCCGGGTCCGCGAATTCGCTGAACGCCGCATCCGGGAACAGGCGGCGCATCAGGGGCGCGGCCTCCTCAGGGCCGTCGTTGGTCGCGACGATCAGCCCCGACCCGCCCTCGATCGCGGCGCGTGCCCACCACCACGTTTCCGGCGGTGCGACCGGGTCCCGGGTGATCAGGAAGCCGCGCGACCGCATCGGCGCGGGCGCGATGGCGGCCGGGGTCGCCTTCAGCTCCGGCTGGCCGGAGACCGGATCGACCGCCCCCTGCGCTAGCGCGCCGACCCGGCCCGAGGAGGAGGTCGCCTCGCTCCAGTGCATCGGCGCGAACAACACGCCGGGCAGCGCGCCGGGCTGCACCGTCACCTCCAGCACGGCCGCGCCGTGGGGCGTGGTCACGCGGGCGAGGTCGCCCTCCGCGAGCCCGGCCCGCGCGGCGTCGTCCGGGTGGATCTCCACGAAGGGCACCGCCCGGTGCGCGGAGAGCCGCGGGCTCTTCCCCGTGCGGGTCAGAGTGTGCCAGTGGTCGCGCACGCGCCCGGTATTGAGGCGCAGCGGGAAGGCCTCGCTCGTCGGATCGGCGAGCGAGGGTTTCTGCACGGCGACGAATCGCGCGCGCCGGTCGCGGGTGAAGAAGCGCCCGTCGGCGAAGAGCCGCGCCTGGCCGGCCTTGGCCTTGCGCGGCAGCGGCCACTGAACGGGCTTGGCCGCCTCGTAGGCGGCATCCGGGATCTCGGCGAGGCCGGACAGGTCGAAGTCGCGGCTGCCCGCATTCTCGAAGCCGGACAGCCCCGCATGCTCGCGGAACACCGCCGCGACGTTCGGCCAGGCGAAGGCCGCACGATGGCCGAGGCGCCGACCGACCTCGGCGAGCATCCACCAATCGGCCCGCGCCTCGCCGGGCGGCTTGAGGAAGCGCCGCTGCCGGGAGATGCGGCGCTCGGAATTGGTCACCGTGCCGTCCTTCTCGCCCCAGGCCAGCGCCGGGAGCACGATCGCGTCCGGCCGGGCCTTGAGCGTGTCGGTGGTGGAGACCGCCTCCGCGATCACCAGCGTGTCGAGGCCGCGCAGGGCCGCGCGCACCCGGTCGGCGCGGGGCATCGAGACCGCCGGGTTGGTGCCCATCACCCAGAGGGCCTTGATCTTGCCCCGCTCGATCGCCTCGAACATCGACACGGCCTTGAGGCCCTCGCCGGTGATGATGCGCGGCGCCCCCCAGAAGCGGCGGACGAGGTCGACCTCCTCCGGCGTGAAGTGCATGTGGGCGGCCAGCATGTTGGCGAGGCCGCCGACCTCGCGCCCGCCCATGGCGTTGGGCTGGCCGGTCAGCGAGAACGGCCCCATCCCGGGCCGGCCGATGCGGCCTGAGGCGAGATGGCAATTGATGATCGCGTTCGCCTTGTCGGTCCCTTGCGCGGATTGGTTCACGCCCTGGGAAAAGGCGGTGACGACGCGCGGCGTCGACCGGAACAGGTCGAAGAAGGTGCGGACCTCGTCCTCGCCGAGCCCCGTCAGCGCGGCCGTCGCGGCGATGTCGGGCGCGATGATCCGCGCGCGGTCGAGGGTTGCGTCGAACCCGGCCGTGTGGTCGGCGACGAAGCGGTCATCGATCGCGCCCGATTCCGCCAAGTGCACCAAGAGGCCGGAGAACAGGGCGGCGTCGCTGCCGGGCCGAAGCCCGAGGAACAGGTCCGCCTCCTCGCCGGTCTGGGTCCGGCGGGGATCGATCGCCACGATTCGGGTGCCGCGCTGGGCCCGGGCGTCGAGCATGCGGCGAAACAGGATCGGGTGGCACCAGGCCGCGTTCGAGCCGACGAGCACGATGAGGTCGGCCTCGTCGAGATCCTCGTAGCATCCCGGCACGGTGTCGGAGCCGAAGGCCCGCCGATGCGCGGCCACCGACGAGGACATGCACAGGCGCGAATTGGTGTCGACGTGCGGCGTGCCGATGAAGCCCTTCGCGAGCTTGTTGGCGACGTAGTAATCCTCGGTGAGGAGCTGCCCCGAGAGGTAGAAGGCGATCGCCTCCGGCCCGTGCTCGGCGGCGATCCGCGCGAAGCGGGCCGCGACCTCATCGAGGGCTCGGTCCCAGCTCACGCGCTCACCCGCGATGGCCGGGTGCAGGACGCGGTCGTCGAGCGAGAGCGTCTCCCCCAGCGCCGAGCCCTTGGAGCAGAGACGGCCGAAATTCGCCGGATGCTCGGGATCGCCCTCGACGCTGGCGCCCCCAAGCCCGTCGGGCCGCGCCAGCACCCCGCAGCCGACGCCGCAATACGGGCAGGTCGTCCGCACCGGCGCGGGCAGTCGAGAGATGTCGGCGACGTGGAGGTTCATGGGATGCCCGCTCCAACGGGGATGGATGTCGGTGATGCAAGCGGCGAGCCGGGTGGTGGACCCATCCTCACCCGCTCCCTCTCCGGAGGGCTGTCCGGAAAGATGTGAGGCACCTCTCCCCTCTCCCGAGTGGGAGAGGGGATCCCGCGCGTGCTGGATTGGTGGGGTTTCTTGTTGGATGAGCGCTTTCCGGAGACCAGGGCGCGTTCTCACGGGCCATGAATTTTTCCCGGACAGCCATGCCGTCTGCGGGGGAAGTTGTCAGTACACGTCGGCCTGGTAGCGGCCGGCCTTCTTCAGCCCGGCGAGATACGCCACCGCGTCGTCGGGGCTGCGCCCGCCCTCCTTGGCGGCGACATCGATGATCGCGCGCTCCACGTCCTTTGCCATGCGCTTGGCGTCCCCGCAGACGTAGAAATGCGCGCCCTCCTCCAGCCAACGCCACAGCTCGCGGCCGTTCTCGCGCATGCGGTCCTGGACGTAGGTCTTCTCGCCCCCGTCCCGGGACCACGCAAGCGACAGGCGGGTCAGGATGCCCGCATCCTTCAGGCCGTTGAGTTCGTCCCTGTAGAAGAAGTCGGAGGCCTGCCGCTGATGGCCGAAGAACAGCCAGTTCTTGCCCGGCGCCTTGGTGGCGGCGCGCTCCCGCAGGAAGGCGCGGAACGGCGCGATGCCGGTGCCGGGCCCCACCATGATGATCGGCGTGTCGGGCTTCTCCGGCAGGCCGAACCCGTGCGCCTTCTGGAGATAGACCTTGACCTTGGACGTCTCGGCCAAGCGCTCGCCGAGATGGGTGGAGGCGACGCCGAGGCGCAGCCGCGAGCGGTGGCTGTAGCGCACCGCGTCGACGGTGAGCGAGACCCGGCCCGGATCGGCCTTGGGGCTCGACGAGATCGAGTAGAGCCGCGGCTGCAGCTCGTCGAGGGCTTCGAGGAAGACCTCCGCGTCGGGCCGCGCCGCGGGGAACTTGTGGAGCGCCGCCAGCACGTCGAGATAGGCGAGGTCGCCGTCCGGATCCTCCCCGGCCGCGAGGGCCTGCGCCTTCTTGCGGGCCGCCCCGGAGGTCAGGAGCGACAGGAGCTGGAACAGCCCGTCCGGCGCGGCGCCGAGCGCGTAGTTGGTGAGGAGGTGGTCGCGCAGGGTCTTCTCGCCGAGCTTGGTGGCGATCACCCGCTCGGGCCGGGTGCCGAGTTCGGCGATCACCGTGTCGACGAGGGCCGGGGCGTTGGCCGGGAACAGGCCGAGCGAATCCCCGACCACGTACTCGATGCCGGTTCCGGCGAGATCGATCTCGATGTGCCAGGTCTCCTTCTCGCCGCCCGGCGCGTTGAGGCGCCGACGGGAGAGGAACACGGCCTCGGCCGGGTTCTCGCGGCAAAGGCCGTAGGGGCCGGACGGCCCGGCCATCGCGGGGGCATCCTCCGCCGCCGAGGCCCCCGCACCCGCCGGCGCCGCCGTGCCGAACTCCGCCTCCAGCTTCTTGAGCATCCGGAGGGTATCCTTGCCTCCGGGCTGGCAGAGGTTCAGGCGCTCCTCCTTCCTGAGGAAGATCGCGTTGGCGTAGTCGGCGCAATTGTAGCCGCACTGCCCGCAATCCTGCTGGGCCATGGCGGCCATCAGCTTCTGCGGCTCCGAGCGGTCCTTGGCCATCGCCATGCGGTCGTCGAGGGCAAGCGACGGGTCGTGCCAGGGCGCGTCGCCGTTGTCGGCGAGCGCCGGGCCGGAGGGCCCTTCACCGGCGCCGAGCGCGGTGGCGCCCTCGATGGCCGGCCCGAGCAGGGCCGCGAAGTAGCCCGAGAGCCACGCGCGCTGGTCGGCGTTGAAGGGAGCGCTCTCGGGAATCAGGACGAGGGGGGGCGTGACGTGCTGGGTCATGAGGAGCGTGCCGTGTCTCTCGAAGCGGCGGCCCCTCCCGCTTTCGGGGAGGAGTCTGGGATTGGGTTTTCAGGCGCGACAAAAAGAGGATGATCCCTCGGCCTCCTCCCCTTTTCCTGACGACTGGAGCGTCAGCGGAAGGAGATCCGGAAACCAGCAAAGGACTCCGAGAAGCGTCCGTTCGTCTGCAACGGTGCTGGCATTCGGAGCCGCTTCGCGGCGATTCATTCGCTGGTTTCCGGATCTCCTTCCGCTGGCGCTGCTCTTGTCCGGAAAAGGGGAGGAAGTCATGATGGCAGGGTGATGGGAGCGTCCAGCGGTGTCGCGCGCGGCTACTCCGCCGCCTCCAGCATCCGGGCCTCGGCGAGGCCCTTGAGCGCGTCGGGCCCGCGGCGGGCGGTGAAGGCCTGGAAACTCTCCTGCGGCCCGGTCCGGTGAGCGAGGTAGTCGCGCAGCAGCAGCTCGACGCGGCCCGGGCAATCCTCGGCCTTCACGGCCTTCCAGATCTCGGTGCCGATCTTCGCCGCCTCGCCGAAGCCGCCGCCGACCACGATGTCGTAGCCCTCGACGGTGTCGCCCTCCTCGCTCACCACCACCTTGGCGCCGATCAGGCCGATATCGCCGATGTAGTGCTGCGCGCAGGAATGATGGCAGCCGGTCAGGTGGAGGTTCACCGGCACGTCGAGGTCCTGCACCCGCGCCTCGACGTGGTCGGCGATCATCAGGGCGTGGCCCTTCGTGTCCGAGGCCGCGAATTTGCAGCCGCGGTTGCCCGTGCAGGCGACGAGCCCGGCGCGGATGCTCGACGCCCGCGTGGTGAGGCCGAGGGCCGCCACGCGCGCCTCCACCTCCGCCACCCGGGCGTCCGGAACGCCGGAGAACAGGAAGTTCTGCCAGACCGTGAGCCGGATCAGCCCGTCGCCGCAATCGCGGGCGATCTCCGCGAGCGCCCGCATCTGGTCGGTGGTCATCTTTCCAACCGGCAGGACGACGCCGATCCAGTTCAGCCCGGCCTGTTTCTGCGCGTGCACGCCGACATGAGCGTAACGGTCGAAGCCGCCGCGGGGCTTGATGTGGGCGGGGTCGACCCGGTCGAGCTTGCGCCCGAGCTTCTCCTCCACGGCGGCGAGGTACTTGTCGAAGCCCCAGGCATCGAGGACGTACTTCATCCGCGACTTGTTGCGGTTGGTGCGGTCGCCGTTCTCGATGAAGACGCGCAGGATCGCGTCGGCGACGAGGTTGCACTCCTTCGGCCGCAGCACCACGCCGGTGTCGCGGGCGATGTCCCGGTGGCCGGTGATGCCGCCGAGCACGAGGCGCATCCAGATGCCCGGCTCGACCGCGGCGCCCTCCGTGACCTCGACCGCCTGAAAGCCGATGTCGTTGGTCTCCTCCAGCACTGGCAGCACGCCGCCGCCGTCGAAGGCCACGTTGAACTTGCGCGGCAGGCCGTAGAGCGAGCGGTCGTTGAGGATCCAGTTGTGCCAGGACTTGGCGAGGGGCCGCGTATCCAGGATCTCCTGGGCGTCGATGCCGGCGGTGGGCGAACCGGTGACGTTGCGGATGTTGTCCGCCCCGGCCCCGCGGGCGGTGAGGCCGAGATCGACGAGCCCGTCCAGGAAGGGCTGGCCGTGCTCCGGCGCGATCTCGCGCACCTGCAGGTTCGCCCGCGTGGTGACGTGGCTGTAGCCGCCACCATGGGCGTCCGCGAGGTCGGCGATGCCGGCGAACTGCCAGTGCTGCAGGATCCCGTTCGGGATGCGCAGGCGGCACATGTAGGAATTCTGCGCCGGCGCGACCCAGAACAGGCCGTGGTAGCGCCAGCGGAAATTGTCTTCGGGCTTCGGCGCCTTGCCGGTCTCGGCCTCGGCGATCAGGCGGTTGTGGCCGTCGAAGGGGTTCTCGGCGCGCTTCCACTTCTCCTGCTCGGAGAGCTTCCCGCCGGCCTTGGTGACCTTGTCCTGCGCCTTGATGTGGATCGCGTCGGGTCCCGTGGGCTCGGCGGCGGGCGAGGCGGCGCCCCCGAGGCCGAGGCCGCCGGTCATGCGCACCGCCTGGATGCCGGTCGCGAACCCTTCGAGGTACCGCTTCTGCTCGGCGTCGAAGTCGTCGGCCATTCGAGCGCTCCTTCACGCAGCGAGGGGTTGGGGGACGGGACGCCCGAACATCAGGTCGTCCCGATCGGCGCGGCCGAGCGGATCGCCCGACCGGATCAGGGCCTTGCACCAGGCCTGCTCGGCGACGTCGCCCACGAAGACCGCGCCCACGAGCCGGTTGTCGGCGATCACGAGCTTGCGGTAGAGGCCCGCCGCCGGATCGCTCCAGGTCACGGCCTCGGCGCCGGCCGGCACGTCGACGAGCCCTGCCGAGAAGACCGGGAGGCCCGAGACCTTCAGGCTCGTCGCAAGGGACGTGCCGGCATAGGCCGCCGCCTCCCCCGCGAGATGTCGCGCCAGCACCTCGGCCTGCTCGTAGGCGGGCTCGACCAGCCCGTAGGTGACGCCCCGATGCTCGGCGCATTCGCCGAGCGCGAAGACTGCCGGGTCCGAGGTGGTCATGTGGTCGTCGACCTGAATGCCGCGGCCGACGGCGAGGCCCGCCGCCGCGGCGAGCGCCGTCGCGGGCCGCACGCCCACGGACATGACCACGAGGTCGGCCGGCAGCAGGCGGCCATCCGCGAGGCGAACCGCCTCGACCCGCCCGTCGCCCTCGACCGCGGCGGTGTCCGCCTGCAGCAGCACGCGCACGCCGCGCGCCTCCATGGCCCGGCGCACGAGGTCGGCCGCCGCGTGGTCGAGCTGGCGCTCCATCAGCCGGTCCATCACGTGGAGGAGCGTCGTGTCGACGCCGAGGCGGGCGAGGCCGACCGCCGCTTCGAGCCCGAGCAGGCCGCCGCCGATCACCACCGCCCGCGCGCCCGCCGTCGCGGCCCGGCGGATCGCCGCCACGTCGGCGAGGTCCCGGAAGGTGATCACGCCCGGACGGTCCATGCCGGGCTTCGGAAGCCGGATCGGCACCGAGCCCACCGCCAGCACGAGCCGGTCGTAGTCCAGGACGAGCCCCTCCCCGACCCGCACGGTGCGGGCGGCCCGGTCGATGGCAGTGGCCGGCGCGCCGGTGACGAGGGTAATGCCGTGATCCGCGTACCAGTCGAGGCCCCGGAAGGTGCAAGCGGCCTCGTCGACCTCGCCGCCCAGCAGCGAGGACAGCAGGACCCGGTTGTAGGCCGCCACCGGCTCGGCCCCCACCACGGTCACGGCGAAGGGCGCGCGGTCGCGCGCGGTCAGCCGCTCCAGGAAGCGGAGCGAGGCCATGCCGTTGCCGACCACCACGAGGCGTTCCTGCATCGCACCCCTCCTCAGGCCGCCGAGGCCCGGCGCGCCGCGCCGTCACCCATCCCGATCGTCACCGACTCCGCTCCCTGCTCGATCCGCGCCACGCGCCCTGCCGAAACGAAAAAAACCGCCGCCCAAGCTCGACCGCGGCCCTGTCGGAGGGGCGGATGCGGAGACCTGGGTCAGCGGCTTTGCTGACGGTTGCGACCCGTCAGCGTTGACGGACCCAACAACTCGAAGCAGATCCCGTGCCAGATACCTGCGGCGGGAAGATTGTCGTTGCGCGGAAGTGGTTTGCGGCCCGTCCGGGGGAAGCGGGTCCCGGCCGCGGCCCGGCTGCTGCGCTGCACAATTGCGCGGCGGGATGATCGGGAATCGGGCAGGCGGCCCGCCGGCCTCAGTCCCGTGCGGCCAGGAGATCGGGCCTGACGAGCGCGGCGGCCTGGGCGCGGGCGGCGGGCGTCGGGGTGAACTGCCCGCTCGCCGCCATCTCGGCCAGGATCCAGTCGACCG
The DNA here is from genome assembly GCF_054052225.1 of Methylobacterium sp. JK268. NCBI lineage: Bacteria > Pseudomonadati > Pseudomonadota > Alphaproteobacteria > Hyphomicrobiales > Methylobacteriaceae > Methylobacterium > Methylobacterium sp. JK268. Next base: position 261,131 of record NZ_JBSVZN010000003.1, read on the forward strand.
CGTCCATGCCGAAGGCCAGCGTGTCCTCGCCGAAGGTGGGGGTGTCCGAGACGGCGCCGCCGTCGCGGCGGTCGTCGAGTGCCCGCAGGATGAGGTCGGGCGGCACGCCGAGGTAGCGCGGATCGCCGAGCATCCGGGCGAGGTCCGGGTGGTGGGCCGGGGCGCCGCACCAGCGCGCCGCTCCGCGGAGCGCGCGCAGGAGTGGCGGCACCCTCTCCTCGGACTCGGCCGGGAGGGCCAGCACCTTCTCGGGCGCGTCCGGCGCGAGGTCGGCGCCGAGGGCGGCGATCCGCCCCACCCCCGCCGCCACCGCGACGCTGTTCCAGGGTGCCCCGACGCAGAACCCGTCGATCAGGCCGCGCCGCAGGGATTCGACGGTCCGGGGCGGCGGCACGACGACGACGCGCACCTGCGCGAGGTCGCCGCCGCCGCGCGCGAGCAGCCGCCGGAGCTGGTAGGTGTGGCTGGAGAAGGGGTGCACCGTCGCGAGGGTGAGCGGTCGCTCCTCCGCGGCCCGCGCCCGCGCCACCGCGGCGAGGGCGCGGGCGACATCCGCGAGCGTCTCCGATGCCGGCGCCATCGCCTCCCACAGGGACAGCGAGAGGGTCACGGCGTTGCCGTGGCGACCGAGGGCCGACGGCGCGATCAGGCTCGCGGGCGGGCCGCTGAGGCCGAGGTGGCTCGCGAGCGCGAGGGGCGCGAGACAATGGGCGCCGTCGAGCAGGCCGAGCGCCAGCTTGTCGCGCAGGGTGGCCCAGGACGGCTCGGGCACGAGGTCGACGGACAGGCCCTCGCGCGCCGCGAAGCCCCCCTCCACCATGGCGATGAGGCAGGCCGCGTCCGTGAGCGGCACGTATCCGATCTGCAGCCTCATCCGAGGAGGTCCGCCGCTGTCACGATCGCGCGGGCGATGTCGACGATCTTGCGCTTCTCGTTCATGGCCTTGCGCCGCAGCTGCTTGTAGGCCTCGTCCTCGGAGAGCCCCTTGGCGCTCATCAGGATGCCCTTGGCGCGGTCGATGAGCTTGCGGTCCGCGAGCTCGTTGCGGGCCTCCGCGAGTTCCCGCTGCAGCCGCGCGAAGGCGTTGTGGCGCAGGATCGCCACCTCGATGATCGGCTTGATGCGGTCGGCCTGGAGCCCGTCCACGATGTAGGCGGAGATGCCCGCGTCGACGGCGGCCTGCATCATCGGCGCGTCGGTCCGGTCCACGAACATCGCCACCGGCTTCTCGACGAGGCGGGAGACGCCGAACATCTGCTCGAGGAGGTCGCGGCTCGGGCTCTCCAGGTGGATGACGACGACGTCGGGGGCCAGGGCGGAGAGCCGGTCGAACAGGTCGACCGTGTCGGGGATGACCACCACGCGGGCGCCCTCCAGGGCCCGCAGGCCCTCCTCCAGCACGGCGGCGCGGGCGCGGCTCGGGTCGACGACCGCGATGGTCAGGCTCGGCTCGGGGGGAGGCACGGGGGAGGCGGTCACGCGGGCGGGCATTCGGGTCGGGGCAGGCAAGTGTCGGGCCGGAGCGGATCCGGCTTCGTCGGCCGGGAGGGGACGCTCCGGCCTGGCGCGGTCCTAACGGAACTCGACGCAAGTGCCGACCGAAAAGAAACCCCCGCGCAAAGATCCGGCCCCGCTTCGGCCGCAAAACCGGGGCTGATTGCGGTGGTCAGCGAACGGAGGGTCACGTCCCATGGGCGAGTTCGGCGGCCTGCGCAAGGGCGGGCGGGGAACCGCGGCGGTCGGGGGGAGCACCGCGCTCGGCTACTTCCCGCTGCTCCCGACCCTGTCCGTGATCGCCTGCCTCGCCGCGGGATCCCTCTACTGGCGCGACGCGCCCGCCCATTCGCCGGCCGGTCAGGCCGCCGTCCCGGCGCCGCTGCCGCCCAGCGACCCGTTCCCGCTCGCCCTCGCCTCGGGCGAGGGGTGGTTCCGGGCGCCCTTCCCGCTCGAATTCGAGGAGCACTTCCCGCTCCTCGCTGCCGCTCCGCCGACGGCCCCGCTCGTCGGCCCGACCTGCGACCCGGTGCCGACGCTGCCCGCGCGCGACCGGCTCGCGCAGCAGCAGGCCGAACCCCGCCCGGCCGCGAGGCGGCAGGCCGGCCGCCATCGCGCGCCGCTCCCGCTTCTCGCGGGGGTGCGGCCGCCGCCGCGGCCCGACGCGCTGCGCTTCGCCGCGGCCGAACCGCCGCCCCAGACGCCGATCCCGCTCGCCCCGGTCACGCCCGCGCCTGCGCAGACGCCCGCGCCGGAGGACAAGCCCCGCCTGCGGCTCCCGCACGTCGTCCGGACCGGGCGCGAGGTGGTGCGCACCGTGGTGGCGCTCGGCGACGGCGTCGTGCAGGCCGGCAGCGCCATGCTGGACCTGATCGACAGTCGGCCCTGAGACGCGCTCCGGCTGATCGAGCGGTGAGCGTATCGGGAAGCTGCGCGGCGGAGCTCTGCTCCGCACGCTTGGGCGACGCCGGTTCGCGTAGCGCCGGGCCATCCAGCGGAACCTCAGAGACACCGTGACTGGACCGGCGGGAGGGCGCCCCTACTTGTCCCTCCTTGGCCTTCCCCAGGGGCGTCCATGGCATCGCGGATCGAGGATTACGCCCTGGTGGGCGACGGCCGGAGCGCCGCCCTGATCGGACGGGATGGGAGTGTCGACTGGCTGTGCTGGCCGCGCTTCGACGCGCCGGCCTGCTTCGCGGCCCTGCTCGGCACGCCCGAGCACGGCCGGTGGCGGATCGCCCCGGCGGGCTCGGTCACCCGCACCACACGCTGCTACCGGCCCGGAACCCTCGTCCTGGAGACGACACACGAAACCGAGACCGGCACCCTGCGGGTGACCGACTACATGCCGACGGACGACGGCCTGCACCTCGTGCGTCTCGTCGAGGGCGTCGAGGGGGCGGTCGATGTCCGGATGGAACTCGTGGTCCGCTTCGATTACGGCTCGGCGGTGCCCTGGGTGTCGCGCAACGAGCACGGCGACCTGCGGGCCATCGTGGGGCCGCACAAGGTGGTGCTGCGCACCCGGGCGCCCCTCTGCGGGGTCGGCCGCACCACCGTCTCGGACTTCACCGTGGAGGCGGGGCAGAGCGTCACCTTCGTGCTGAGCTACGGCTCCTCCGCCGAGGACGACCCCTGCCCGATCGAGCCGTTGCGGGTCCTGCGCCGCACCACCGATACGTGGCGCTCCTGGTCGCGGCGCTGCCAGGGCGGCACGCCCTGGGACGACATCCTGATGCGCTCCCTCCTCACCCTCAAGGCGCTGATCTACGCGCCGACCGGCGGCATCGTGGCGGCGCCCACCACCTCGCTGCCGGAGGCGATCGGGGGCGTGCGCAACTGGGACTACCGCTACTGCTGGCTGCGCGACTCGACCTTCACCCTCCTCGCCCTCACGGATGCGGGCTATCTCGACGAGGCGCGGGCGTGGCGCGACTGGCTGCTGCGCGCGGTCGCGGGCAGCCCCGAACAGGCGCGCATCCTCTACGGCATCGCGGGCGAGCGGATGCTGCCCGAGATCGAGCTCGACTGGCTGCCGGGCTACGAAGGGTCGCGGCCGGTGCGGATCGGCAACGCCGCCTCGCAGCAATTCCAGCTCGACGTCTACGGGGAGATCTTCGACGCCCTCTACCAAGCCTCCGAGCGCGGCATGGAGGGCGACGACAACGGCGCCCGGGTCGGGCTCGCCCTCCTCGACCACCTGGAGAAGGTCTGGGAGGAGCCCGACGAGGGCATCTGGGAGGTGCGCGGCGGCCGGCGGCATTTCGTGCACTCGAAGGTCATGGCCTGGGTGGCCTTCGACCGGGCGGTCCGCTTCTACGAGCGCGCGAATGGCGGCACCCGGGACGCCACGGCGGCGCGCTGGTGCGCGGTCCGCGACCGGATCCACGCGCAGGTCTGCGAGAAGGGTTTCGATCCCGACCTCAACAGCTTCGTCCAATCCTACGGCTCCAAGCACCTCGACGCGAGCCTGCTGCTGATCGGCCATGTCGGCTTCCTGCCCCATTCCGATCCCCGGGTGGTGGGGACCGTCGAGGCGATCGGCCGGGACCTCATGCGCGACGGCTTCGTGCTGCGCTACGACACCGAGAATCAGACCACCGACGGCCTGCCCGCCGGCGAGGGCGCCTTCCTGCCCTGCAGCTTCTGGTACGCAGATAACCTCATTGCACTCGGTCGTTGCGAGGAGGCGCGCGCGCTGATCGAGCGGCTGATCGGCATCTGCAACGATGTCGGCCTGCTGGCCGAGGAGTACGACCCGGCCGCCGGGCGCCAGGTCGGCAATTTTCCGCAGGCCTTCAGCCACGTCGCGCTCGTCAACACGCTTCTGAACTTCAGTCGGGCGGTCGGACCCGCTAAGGAGCGCAGCGACGAGCGGCAGGCGGCGTCCTGACCGCCTGCCCAGGAACCCGACGCGAGGCCCCCTCATGAGCGCAGCCGACACCGCCGCCAAGGCCGGCATCAGCGAGATCGACCAGCGCAGCATCGACACGATCCGGACGCTGACGATCGACGCGGTGCAGAAGGCGAATTCGGGCCATGCCGGCGCCCCGATGGCGCTCGCGCCCGTCGCCTTCACGCTCTGGAACCGTTACCTCCGCTACGATCCGGCGCACCCGACCTGGCCGAACCGCGACCGCTTCGTGCTCTCGGTCGGCCACGCCTCGATGCTGCTCTACGCGCTCCTGCACCTCGCGGGCGTGGCGGAGAAGGACGGCGCCAACGCGCCCGCGGTGAGTCTCGACGACATCAAGCGCTTCCGCCAGCTCGACAGCCGCACGCCGGGCCACCCCGAATACCACTTCACCACCGGCGTCGAGGTGACGACGGGCCCGCTCGGCCAGGGCGTCGCGAACTCGGTCGGCATGGCGATGGGCGCCCGCTACCTCAACGAGCACTTCGCCTACGGCGAGCGTCCGGTCTTCGACTTCAACGTCTACGCCCTGTGCAGCGACGGCGACCTGATGGAGGGCGTCTCGGGCGAGGCGGCCTCGATCGCCGGGCACCTGCGCCTCGCCAACCTGTGCTGGATCTACGATTCGAACACGGTCACCATCGAGGGCCACACCGACCTCGCCTTCAGCGAGGAGGTGGCGACCCGCTTCCTCGCCTATGGCTGGCAGGTGCTGCGCGTGGCCGACGCCAACGACGTGCACGCGCTCGCCGGGTCGATCGAGACCTTCCTGCAATCGCAGGACCGCCCGACGCTGATCATCGTGAACTCGGTGATCGGCTACGGCGCCCCGACCAAGCAGGGCACCTCGAAGGCGCATTCCGACGCCCTCGGCGTCGACGAGGTCAAGGGCGCCAAGCGCGCCTATGGCTGGCCGGAGGACGCGGAGTTCCTCGTGCCGGACGGCGTCTACGACAACTTCCGCTCGGGCATCGGCGAGCGCGGCGCCGCCCTTCGGGCGGAGTGGGAGAGCCTGATGGCGGAGGTGGCGCGGGAGGATGCCACGCTCCACGGTGAGGTCACCGCCTATCTGCGGGGCGAGCTGCCCGAGGGCTGGGACGCCGACATCCCGGTCTTCCCGGCCGATGCCAAGGGCCTCGCCACGCGCGAATCCTCCGGCAAGGTGCTCAACGCGATCGCCCCGAAGCTGCCCTGGCTGCTCGGCGGCTCGGCCGACCTCGCGCCCTCCAACAAGACCAAGCTCGACGGCGAGGAGGCGCTGGGGCCGTTCACGCCGGGCGGGCGCAACATCCATTTCGGCGTGCGCGAGCACGCGATGGGATCGATCGTGAACGGGCTCGGCCTCGTGGGCCTGCGCGCCTACGGGGCGACCTTCCTGGTCTTCTCCGACTACATGCGCCCGCCGATCCGCCTCGCGGCGCTGATGGAACTGCCGATCTTCCACGTCTTCACGCACGATTCGATCGGGGTGGGCGAGGACGGGCCGACCCACCAGCCGGTGGAGCACCTGCTGGCCCTGCGCGCGATCCCGGGCCTGCTCACCCTCCGCCCGGCCGACGCCAACGAGGTGGCGGAGGCGTACCGGGTGATCCTGCGCAGCCGGCACCAGCCGGCGGTGCTCGCGCTGAGCCGCCAGCCGCTGCCGACCTTCGACCGGGCCGTCTACGCGCCGGCCTCGGGCCTCGCCAAGGGCGCCTACGTGTTGGGCGATTGCGAGGGCGAGCCGGAGCTGATCCTGATCGGCACCGGCAGCGAGGTGCAGCTCTGCGTCGGCGCCTACGAGACGCTGAAGGCCGAGGGCGTGCGGGTGCGGGTCGTCTCGATGCCCTCCTGGGAGCTGTTCGAGCAGCAGGACGCGGCCTATCGCGACGGCGTGCTGCCCCCGGCGGTGACGGCGCGGGTGGTCGTCGAGCAGGGTTCGGTGATCGGCTGGGACCGCTACGCGGGCCGGGACGGCGTGATCCTGGGGATGCACACCTTCGGCTCCTCCGCGCCGATCAAGGACCTGCAGACGAAGTTCGGCTTCACCTCGGCGAAGGTGCTGGAGGCGGCCCGGGCGCAGCTCGCGCGGCGGGGGTCGTAGGGCGCGCCGCCTCGCGCACTGCCGCATGATTGTGCGAGCCAGGCGAGACCTCTCTCGCGAGCGCGGTTTCGGCGCCGTTGGATCGCTCGTCTCTCCTCGATCTCGGGTGAGCCCGAGATCGAGCTCGGCAGCATCAGACCCCGTCGAGATCGAACACGCTCGCGAGGCATGGTCGCTGCTGCGAGAGTTGAAGCTCCCGGTTTCCGGCACCGCGGCGCAGGGATCCTCTCTCCCAAGCAGGCGACCGTGTGCGCAACGCTCCACCACGGGTGCATCAGCTGAACGAATGGGGAAGAAACAACCCTCCTCATGCTGAGGTGCGACCGCAGGGAGCCTCGAAGCACCCCTGAACACCCAGTCCGAGGCGCCATCATTTTGGACGAACCTTCAGGGGTGTTTCGAGGCTGGCACCGCCAGCACCTCAGCATGAGGAGTGGTGCGCCCTCCAGGGGCGTTCAACTGAAGAGCTGCGACGATGACAGGCGCACGCGCAAACCCGGGCCGTCACACCGCCTCGACCCCGCACCACTCCGCCACGAACAGCGCCATCGCGGTGGTGATGCGCTTCACCGAGGCGAGGCTGACGCGCTCGTCGAAGCCATGGATGTTCTCGCTGATCGGGCCGTAGCAGAGCGCCGGCACTCGGTCGTAAAGGGCGTGCACGCGGGTGTCGAGGTAGCCCGCCGTCATGAAGCTCTTGAGCGCGGTCCCCGTCGCCGCCGCGTGCGCGCGACCGAGCACCGCCTCGGCCTCCGACCCCTCCTCCAGCTCGTAGCCCTCGGCGAAGAAGCCGTCGAAGCTCACGCGCGGGGGCGAGTTCGACAGGAACGGATCCGTGAGGGCGAAGTCGCGCACGGCCGCCTCGATCTCGCGGGCCGCCTCCGCGGCGCTCGTTCCCGGATAGATCGCGATGCGGCAGTCGATCCGGCACCAGGCCGGCACCGAGGAGGCCCAATGGCCGCCCTCGATGCGCCCGATATTGAGATTGATCGGATGCGCCTCGCCCTCGAAGTGCCGGCGCCCGGCCTTGGCGGCGTTCCAGCGCTCCTCCAGCGCGCGCAGGGCGCCGATCACCCGGTAGGCGGCGTCGATCGCGTTCGCGCCGGTGCCCATCTCGCGCACGTGGACCGGGCGGCCGCGCACCTCGACGCGGAACCACAGCACCCCCGTGTTGGCGCGGACCAGCATCTCCTCCTCGGGCTCCGGGATCAGCACCGCGTCGGCGCGGTAGCCGCGCAGATGGGTCATCAGGGCGCCATTGCCGGTCGATTCCTCCTCCACCACCGATTGCACCGTGACCGTGGCAGCCGGCTGGAGACCGATGCGGCGCAGCGCGTCCAGGGCGAAGAGGTTCGCCGCGTGGCCCGCTTTCATGTCGGCGCCGCCGCGCCCGTAGAGCCAGTCGCCGTCGATCACGGGGTCGAAGGGCGGCCGGCTCCACAGGTCCGCCGGGCCGGGGGGCACCACGTCGACATGGGCCTGGAGGATGAGCGAGCGGCCGGCCTCCCGCTTCGGCCGATGAATGCCGACCACGATCGGCGCCTCCGAGTGCCCCTCCGCGAAGGCCGCCCCGCCTGGATGTGCCGCGATGACCGCCCGGTCCATGGCGAAGCGGTCCATGGCGAGGCCCCGCTCGCGGAAGCACCGGAACACGAAATCCTGGATCGCCTGCTCGTTGCCGCGCGTCGAGGGGAAGCGCACCAGCGCCTGCGTGTGGGCGATCTGCGCGGGGAATCCCGCCTCCACCGAGGCGATGATCCGGTCGCGGAGCGCGGGATCGAGCGGCATGTCCTCTCCGGGGTTGCGCAGCGGCGATGGCCGCGCGCGCATTCGGGCCGGTTTCGCTGCCGCTGGCAAGGCGCCCCGCCCGGTATCCGGCCACGCGCCGGAGGGCGGACCGCGCCGGGCGCCTCAGCCGAGGGCGCGCTCGACGAGGCGCGCGGCCGCCAGCGCCCGCCCGTCGTCGCCGAAGCGCGCGACCACCTGAACGCCGAGCGGGAGCCCGGCGGCCGTGGTCTCCACCGGGACCGTGACGCAGGGCACGCCCATCAGGGTCCAGAGCCGGTTGAAGCGGGCGTCTCCGGTCGAGGCGAGACCGGCCGGGGCCGGGCCCGGCGCGGAGAGCGTCAGGATCACGTCGATGCCGGCCTCCGCGAACACGTCCTTGAGCGTCCGGCGGGCATGGTGGGCGGTGCGCCGGCCGGCATCGTAGGCCGCGGTGGCGATGTCCTGCGCGGCGTCGAGCTGGGCGCGCAGGAGCGGCGGCAGCGCCGCGCGGTGGTTGTCGTACTCGAAGGCGAGGGCCTGCGCGGCCTCGTAATCCTGAATCACCGGGTGGCAGGCGTGGGCCTCTCCGAAGATCGACGGCAGGGCGAGGTCGTGCACGACCGCGCCGGCCCGCTCGGCCGCCCTGGCGGCGCGGTCGAGGGCCGCCAGGGCCTCCGCTGCCGCCGGCTCGCAGAAATCCGGGCGCAGGAGGCCGATCCGCGGCGCGCCGGGATCGCCCGACGGCAGGTCGATGGCGGGACGCCCGGCGAGGAGCGCGAGGGCGTGCGCCGCATCGGCCACCCGCGCGGCGAAGAGCCCGACGGTGTCGAGCGCCCAGGAATAGCATTTCACGCCCACGGTCGGCAGGAGGCGGAAGGACGGCTTCACGCCGACCACGCCGCAGAAGGCGGCCGGGCGGATCACCGAGCCGCCCGTCTGGGTGCCGATGGCGAGGGGCAGCATCCCGGCCGCCACCGCGGCGGCCGAGCCGGCGGAGGAGCCGCCCGGCGTGTGGGCGAGGTTGCGCGGGTTGCGGGTCGGGGTCGGGTCGAGGAAGGCGAAGGGCGTGGTCGTGGTCTTGGCGAGCGGCACCGCGCCGAGGCGCTTGAGCCGCGCGACCACCGGCGCGTCGGCCCGGGGGCGCCAGCCGGCATAGATCGGGGAGCCCATCTCGGTGGCGAGGTCGGCGGTGTCGATGATGTCCTTGATGCCGACCGCGATGCCGGCGAGCGGCCCCCGCGCGGGCACCTGCGCCGCCTCGTCGAGGCGCAGGATCGCACCGACCTCCGGGTCGTGCCGCGCGATCGCCTCCCGCGTGAGCGCGACGGCGCCCTCGGGCGTGAGGCGGCCGGCATCGATGCGGGCGCGCAGGTCGAGGAGCGAGAGCATGCGGGACCTCCCTGGAGCGGCGATCGGCGAGCCGCCAACGCTCTCCGCTTGGCGTCAGAGGGGGCCGTCGTGTCAAGGTGAGGAGGCATCGGCGCCGCCGCCGATCGTCGCGGATCGTGTCCCCCGCGCGCAATCCGACCGTCTCCGGCAACGCCCGCTTAAGCGGTCCGTGGTTATCTCCCGGCCGCTCGCAGGGCGAAGCAACGCACAGGGGCGAACGACGATGCGTTTCAACCCGCGGGAGAAGCTCGGCGCTGCGATGCCGGAGCGGGTGAGCCGGCCCGCCCCGCGGGCGAGCGACATCCACTACGAGGTTTCCCCTCCGACCCGCGAGGAGCGGCCGCAGCGCGAGCGGGCCTTCTCGTACGTTCCCTGGCCGCTGCGCCTCCTCGTGAAGATGGTCGTGACCTCCGCGGTGATGGCCGGAGGCCTGTTCGGGCCGGCCTTTCTCGACTGCCGCAAGCTGCGCGAGGACGGCGGCTTCTTCCACGGCGTGACGATGACGGCCTGCACGCGGCAATCGACCTACGAGCGCATCGCGACCATGCAGCAGCAATTCGAGACGCTGGCGCGGGTGCTCGCGAGCCACTGATCCGCCGCCACCGGGACCCGCCGTGGATCAGGCCGCGCCGGCCACCGGATCCGGCAGCGCGTGGGCCGCCTCCGCCATGACCTGCGCGGGCGGCCCGAAGCGCAGGATCCGCCCCGCTTCCATGACGGCCACCTGATCGGCGGCCATGTAGGTGGAGGGCCGATGCGCCACGATGACCGTGGTCCGCCCGGCCATCAGGCGGCGCACCGCCTCCTGCACCCGGGCCTCCGAGACCGGGTCGAGCGCGCTCGTGGCCTCGTCGAGGAGCAGGATCGGCGCGTCCTTCAGGAAGGCGCGCGCCAGGGTCACGCGCTGGCGCTCGCCCCCCGACAGCTTCGAGCCGCCGGGCCCGACCCGCGTCGCGAAGCCCTCCGGCAGCCCCTCGATGAAATCCGCCGCCGCCGCCCGGGCCGCCTCCCGCACCTCCTCGGGGCTCGCGCCCGGCCGGCCATGGGCGATGTTGGCGTCGACGGTGTCGTCGAACAGCATGACGTCCTGCGTCACCATGGCGATGCAGGAGCGCAGGGAGGCCAGGGTCACGCCGCGCACGTCCTGACCGTCGATCAGGATCCGGCCCTCGGTGGCGTCCTGCAGGCGCGGGATGAGGTCGAGGAGGGTCGACTTGCCGGCGCCCGAGCGGCCGACGATCGCCGTGACGGTCCCGGGCCGGCAGGCGAGGTCGATGCCGCGCAGCACCGTCGGCCCGTCCGGATGCGCGAACCCGACCCCCTCGAACCGGATCTCCCCGGCCGCGACCCGCAGCGGGCGCGCGTCGGGGGCATCCGCGATGCTCGGCTGCTCGTCGTAGGCCTCGAAGTAGCGCTGGAGCGCGCCGGCCGCCTGCTGGATCACCGCGTTGAGGCCGCCGAGGGTGCGGGCCGGCTGCGCGGCGAGGAGCAGGGCCGTCACGAAGCCCGTGAAGTCGCCGACGGAGCGCTCGCCCGACATCACCCGGTCGCCGATGAGCAGCATCACGGCCGCCACCCCGAGCCCGCCGCCGATCTCGAGGAGCGGGTCGAGCCGGCCCCGCGCATTGGCGGCCTTCACCTTGAGCCGGCGCACCTGCTCGAAGCCCTCGCGCGCCCGGGCCGACAGGAGATCCTCCAGGCCGTAGACCTTCGCGACCCGCGAGCCGAGCAGGCTCTCGCCGATCAGGCCGGCCGTCGCCCCCACCGTCTCGTGGATCGCGCGGGCGTAGCGCCGCAGCTTCTGGCCGATCTTGTTCACCGGCCGCGCGACGAGGGGCACCATCACCACCGACACCAGCGTCAGCAGCGGGTCCATCCACAAGAGCGCAGCGCCGAGGGCGATCAGCATCGCGAGGTCGCGCAGCAGCACGGTCGAGAGCCGCGTCAGCGCCTCGGTCACCGGGGCGAAATCGGCGGTGAAGCGCTGGGCGAGGGCCGCGGGGCTCTCCCGGGTCATGCGGCCGACATCCGTCCGCACGAGGCGGGCGAAGAGGTCCGAGAGCATGTCCGCCTCGACCCGGGTCACGATCCGGTTCGTGAGGACGAGCTGGGCCAGCAGCGCCGTGCCGCGGAGCGCGGTGGCGAGCACGATCACCAGGGGCACGTAGGACAGCGCCGCGCGGTTGTTGGCCGCATAGGCCTCGAAGGCGTAGCGCACCACCACCGGGTAGATGCCGGTCGAGGCGCCGACCAGCGTGATCGCCAGGGCGAGCCACACCAGCAGCCGCAGCTGACCGCGCAGCCAGCCGCGCCACACCCGCAGGAACATCACCCGTCTGGTCATCGCGCAAAGCTCGCCGTGTTCGCTGGGGCCGGACGGTCGCGGACGGCCCGCGTCGCGGCCGCCAGCGGGAGGGGGGCGTCGTCCTGTGTCACTCGTCTCGGCTCCGGGCGACCGCTTGAGCGGTGCGAGTGTGGCGGAACTTGGTCCGGCTCGGATGAGTGGCATCCCGTCCGGGCAGGATCCGGCCCGGCTCGCGCGGGCGCCCGCGGGGTCTCCGCGGCGCGACGGAACCGGTGGGGGCGCTCGGCCGACCAGGTGATTCCGGTGGTCGCTTCTGCGTCATGCCGATGCCCGGACTGTCAGTTCTGCCATTCGGGGGCAATCAGAGACCGCAGGATGCTGTTCTCCGCGAAGGTCTCGCTTTGATCTTTGTGAAGGCGCGGAGGTCGCCGTGTCGGCAAGGTCGACCGGTCGGCGCAGTCCTCGACCCGCCCACCGTGTCGCCGGCCCGGCGCCGGCTCCGGGAGGCCGACGAGGACGATTCCGAGGCCCCCAAGTCACTGCCCTGCCGACCGGGTCGGTGGGGCACTTTTTTGTGACCGGCTGGTCGCTTGACCGCGGTCCCCCTCCCGGATGCTCTGTGCGGGCCGGGCGAGAGACCGGGCGGGCCGGAGGACGGCATGGAGGACCATCGGGCGGAACTGCTGCGCCAAGTGCGCGCGGGTGACATCGCGACCGGTCAAGCGGCGAGCGCCTGCCTGCCGGGGCTGCTTCGCCGCCTAGCCCGACACGAGAAGGGCGTGGCAAGCGGCCTGCCCGTCGTGGCCCTCTACCACCGGTGGCGGTGCCACAGCCTGCGACGCCAAGTGGCCGATGCGCGCTGGCACATCGATCAGGGCCGGGCCGCCCAGATGGGTGAACTCCTCGGTCGACGGTAGGATGGGGCGGTGACGGGCGGTACCGATGGGGGTGCATCCTGTCCCAGCCATCGCCCGCAGGAGCTGTTCACGCCTCGTCGCGGACGATCTCGACACGACGACGAAATCCATTCATCGTCCCGTCCTGCGGCGGTCGCTACGAGAAGCGGCGTCGGCGAGGTTACGGGCGGCCACCCGTTGCCCGAACAACGCTTCTCGGTCGCAACCACCCGTCGACCGATGGCGCTGCGCGGGATCGAATAGGATCAGGAATAAGGTCGACCTATTCGACGGGGGCGGCACGTCTCACCTTCATCGATCGGTGGACTGTCGAAGGGGGACGATCTTCCAGCCACAAGATTGTTCGTTTAAGTCGAAGGTTTGTCGAGGGCGGCGTACACTCGACTGACGAGGGGGGACCGTCCTGACGGATCGTGACGCGGTGATGGGGAGAAGCCTGCGAGAGCCCGTCGGACGGGTCGCACGCCTCGCCCCCTACGGGCCGGTGACGACGCCGCTCGCCATCCTGTGCGCGACGGTCCTGGCCTCGCTCGCGGGGATCATCGGCTTCGTGGCCTGGCAGAGCTACGCGGCAACGCTGCGCGAGGCCCGGGTCGCGGCCTCGAACCTCGCACGGGCCCTCGACCAGCACACGGCGCGGACCCTGGAGGCGGTGGACCTCAACCTCGGGATCGTCCAGCTCTCGATCGACCGGGAGGGCCTCGACAGCTTCGTGCGCGGCGGGCAGCCGCTCCTCGCCCGCCTGGCCGACGCGTCGCCGTCGATCCGCTCCCTCGCCGTCATGGACGAGGAGGGACGGGTCGTCGCCGATTCCCACGGTAAGCCCGCCGGCGACGCGCCGATGGCCGCGGATCGGGCCTTCTTCACGGTCCAGCGGGACGATCCGGCGGCCGGGCTCTACATCAGTTCCGCCTTCCGCAGCCGCCGCAGCGGCGACTGGACGATCGTCGTCAGCCGCCGCATCGCGCTCCCGGACGGGCGCTTCGGTGGCGTGATCGCGGCCCTCCTCGATCCGGACTACTTCCTGAGCTTCTACAAGACCATGGAGGTCGGGCCGGCGGGCTCGGTCTCCCTGCTCGGCGCCGACGGGCACGTGCTGGTGGCCAATCCCTGGCGCGACGACCAGATCGACCGCCCCTCCCCCGGCTTCGGCGCCCTGCCCGTCCAGGAGCCCGCCGCCACCCTCGTCCGGGAGGCGGTCGACCAAGAGGGCATCGCGCGCCTGATCGCCTATCGGCGGGCGGAGACGCTCCCGCTCGTGGCGGCGGTCGGCCTCGCCCGCGAGGACGTGCTGGCACCCTGGCGGCACCAGGTGCTGCTCCTGACCACGATCGCGCTCGGCACCCTCGGCGTCACCGGACTGATCGGCCTTCGCTTCGTGCGCACCATGGGGCGCCTGCGGGCGAGCGAGAGCCTGTTCCGGGCCATGTTCGACTCCGCCGGTGACGGGCTCTTCATCAGCCGCCTCGAACCCGACGGGACCTTCCGGCTCGAAGCCTGCAACCTCGCGGCCGCCACGCGCCTGAACGCCCCGTCCGAGAACCTGGTCGGACGACCGCTCGCCGCGGTACTCCCGGCCGACTACGCCGGCCGGGTGGAGGTTCAGCTCCGGCGCTGCCTCGCCGCGGCCGCGCCGCTGCGCTTCGAGGAGGCGGGCGGACCGGACGGGACCGAGCGGATCTGGGAGGTCGTGCTCACGCCGCTGCGGGACGAGGCGGGCCGCCCGCTGCGCGTCCTCACCTCCGCCCGCGAGATCACGCATCTCAAGCGCGCCGAGGCCGAGACCGCGGAAGCGAATCGCCGCCTCCTGATGGCCGAGGAGATCGCGCATGTGGGCCATTGGCGCCTGGCCCTGCGGGACCGGCGGCTGACCTGGTCGCACGAGGTCTACCGGATCTACGGGCGCGACCCGGAGACCTTCGCGCCGACCGTCGAGGAGGCCATCGCCTGCTACCACCCGGACGACGTGCCGGTGATCGGCGCCCTCGTCGAGGCGGCGATCTCCGAGCGGCAGCCCTACACGGCGAGCCTCCGCCTCGTGCGGCCGGACGGCACCCTGCGCGAGGTCGTCGCCCGCGGCCTCTGCGAGAGCGACGAGGACGGTACCGTCGTGGCGCTGTTCGGGACCTTGAGCGACGTGACCGAGACGCGTCGGGTCGAGCGGGCGGCGGCCGAGACCGCCGGACTGCTCGCCACCACGCTCGAGAGCATGGATCAGGGCTTGATCGTGGTCTCGCCCGAGGGACGGATCGAGATCTGCAATGCCCGCGCGATCGCGCTCCTCGACCTGCCGTCGGACATGATGGCCGGACGGCCGACCACGCAGGCGGTCCTCGACCATCAATGGGCCGCCGGCGAGTTCGACGGGGCGGACGGCGCCGTGCGCCGCCTGATGCTCGAGGGCGGGATCAAGCCGAGCGCACACACCTACACGCGGACGCGGCCGAACGGCACGGTGCTGGAGGTGCGCACGGTGCCGATGGCCGGCGGCGGCATCGTGCGGACCTACACGGACATCACGGCGCGCCGCCTCGCCGAGGAGGCCCTGCGCGACAGCGAGAGCCGCTACCGCCTCATCGCCGAGAACGTCAGCGACGTCATCGCCCTGCGGCGGACCGACACCGACGCCCCCTACCTCTACGTGTCCCCGTCGATCCGGCAGGTCCTCGGATGCGAGCCCCGCGACCTCATGCGGGAGGAGGCCGCCGCGCTCGTCCATCCGGAGGATCGTCCCGGCCTCGACGCGCTCACCGGGCGCCTGGCCGCCGGCGAGATCGCCGGAGAACGGGTGACCACCACCTTCCGGATGCGCCACCGCGACGGCCGCGACGTCTGGATCGAGGCGGGGTTGAGCCTGATGCGCGACGAGGCCGCCGGCCCGCCCGCGATCCTCTGCTCCCTGCGCGACGTCAGCGCCCGCAAGGCCGCGGAGGCGGCGCTCGAAGCCAGCGAGGCCCGCTACCGGCTCCTGTCGGAGAACGGCAGCGACATGATCATCCAGGCGGATCGCGAGACCGTGCGCCGCTACGTCTCGCCCGCCTGCCGGGAACTCCTCGGCTACGCGCCCGAGGAGCTAATCGGGACGCGGCCCCTCGACGGGGTGCACCCGGACGACCACGCCGCCTACGCGGCGATCCTCGACGGACTCCGCCACGGCCGCCTCGACGTCGCGACGAGCCGGCAGCGCTACCGGCGCCGGGACGGCAGCTACGTCTGGGTCGAGGGCAAGTTCCGCGTGCTGCGGGACGCCGACGGAATCCCGAGCGGCTACGTGGCGGCGGTCCGCGACGTCTCCGAGCGGCAGCTGCAGGCCGAGGCGCTGGAACTCGCCCGCGACGCCGCCGAGCAGGCGAGCCGCGCCAAGACCGACTTCCTCGCCTCGATGAGCCACGAGATCAGGACGCCGCTGAACGGCATCCTCGGCTACACCGACCTCCTCCTCGACGATCCCGCGCTCGGCGCGGGCCAGCGGCGGCAGGTCGAGCGCATCCACTCGGCGGGCGCGGCCCTGCTCACCATCGTGAACGACATCCTCGACTTCTCGAAGATCGAGGCCGGTCAAGTCGAACTCGACCCTCAGCCCTTCCTGCTCGAGACCCTCGTCGACAACACGATCTCGGTGGTGCGGGGCTTCGCCCGCCGCAAATCGATCGCCGTGTCGACGCGGGTCGACGCGCGGGCGCCGCGCACCCTCGTCGGCGATCAGGACAGGCTGCGCCAGATCCTGCTCAACCTCCTCAACAACGCCGTGAAGTTCACGCCGGCCGGCAGCGTCACCTTGTCCATCATCTGCGAGGCGCCGCCGGACCACGCGGCGCGGCTCCGCTTCTCCGTGACGGACACGGGCATCGGCATCCCGGACGACAAGCGCGCGCGCCTCTTCCAGCGTTTCAGCCAGGTGGACAGCTCGATCCGCCGGGATTTCGGCGGCACCGGTCTCGGCCTCGCGATCTCGAAGAACCTCGTCGAGCTGATGGGCGGCACGATCGGGGTGGAGAGCGTGGTGTCCGAGGGCGCGACCTTCTGGTTCAGCGTCACGCTTCCCGTCGGGAACGCCGTCGCGGCCCCCGCCGCGCCGGACCGGGCCGAGACCGCGGCCCCTCCCGCGCGGATCCTCCTCGTCGAGGATCTGGAGATCAATCAGGACATCGCGCGGGCCGTCCTGGAGGACGGCGGCCACCGGGTCGACGTGGTGAGCGACGGCCTGCAGGCGATCGTCGCCGTTCAGGCACAGCCCTACGACCTCGTGCTGATGGACGTCCAGATGCCGGGAATGGACGGGATCACGGCGACGCGGCACATCCGTGCCCTCGCGGCTCCGGCCGCCGCCCTGCCCATCGTCGCGATGACGGCGAACGTGCTCCCGGCCCAGATCGCGGAGTTCCGTGCGGCCGGCATGGACGGACATGTCGGCAAGCCGTTCAAGCGCGACGACCTCCACCGGGCGGTGGCGCGTTGGCGCCGCGGCCGCGAGGCTGTCCCCGAGGCCGATCCCGTGAGCGAACCGATCCTGGACCGCGCGATCCTGGAGGACGTGCGCGGCCTCGTCGGAACGCAGGCGGCCGTCATCCTGCTCGGTCACCTCGCGGACCAGATCAACGAGCGCCTCGGCGAGGCGCGCCTCGCGCCAGGCGATCCCGAGCGGCTCGGACGCGACGCCCACGCCATCACGGCGGCGGCGGGCATGCTGGGCTTCGTCGCGCTCTCGCGCGCCTGCGCCCAGCTGGAGGCGGCCTGCCATGATGGCCAGGATCTCGACCCGGCCGTCGCCCGCGTCCGTGCCGCGCGCCGCCGCACGCTGATGGAGATCGAGGGGTTGCGCGTCGCCGCGTGACCCGGGCTAGAGCATTTTCCGACGAAGTGGCTGCCGGTTCGTCGTAGAAAATGCGGCAAAAACAAAGACCTAGAGCAGCGGCCGGTTGCAACGCGATCGGGCGCTGCTCTAGGATACGACAGGGCTCCGCGCCGTCGCGTCGGTGCCCGCCGGAGACCGCTGCCCGCCATGACCGACTCATCCGCGCAGGCCATCCGCGACCATTATGGCGAGCCGAGCCCCCGCGCCGTCCGCAAGCAGCTCGCGCAGCTCGACGGGCATGCGCGGGCCTTCATCGCCCTGTCGCCCTTCCTGGTGATCGCATCGGCCGGTGCCGATGGACGGGGCGATGCGACGCCGCGGGGGGACGCGCCCGGGTTCGTCAGCGTGCGCGATCCCTCCACCCTGCTGATCCCGGACCGGCCGGGAAACCGGCGCGTCGACACCATGCTGAACGTCGCCGCGAACCCGCAGGTCGGCCTGATTTTCATGGTGCCGGGGATCGACGAGATGCTTCGCGTGAACGGCCGCGCGGCCTTCACCACCGACCCTGCGCTGCTCGGCCCGCTCGCGGTTGCCGGGAAGAGCCCGGTGGCGGGCCTCACCGTGGCGGTCGAGGAAGTGTACTTCCACTGCGGCAAGGCGGCGATGCGGGCGCGGCTCTGGGAGCCGGACGCGCGCGTCGCACGCTCATCCTTCCCGAGCCTCGGACGCATCCTTGCGGACCAGATCGCGGGCGAGACCGTCGCGGACTCGGAGCGCGCCATCGCCGAGAGCTACACCTCCCGGCTGTACTGAGAACGAATTGAACCAAAAGGAAGGGCCTCGCCGGTCGCCCGGCGAGGCCCCTGTGGATGACCGACGCCCGCTTATTGCTGGGTCTTCAGATAGGCGATGACCTCGTCGATCTTCTTGTCGTCCTTGATGCCCGCGAAGATCATCTTCGTGCCCGAGACCAGACCCTTGGGATTGGTCAGCCACTTGTGCAGCGTGGCCTCGTCCCAGGTCAGGCCGGAATCCTTGAGCGCGGCCGAGTAGTTGTAGCCCTCGTGGGTGCCGGCCTTGCGGCCGACCACGCCCTTGAGGTCGGGGCCGACGCCGTTCTTGCCGAAGGCGTGGCAGGCCTTGCACTGCGCGAAGGTCTTCTCGCCGGCGGCGGCGTCCTGCGCCTGCGCCGCCAGCGGCGCGAGGAGGGCGAGAGCGGCACCGAGGATGAACTGACGCATGAGGTTCCCTCCGATAGGCCTCGTTCGACGGCCGAATTGCCCTGTGGCAGATGTGGATATGGCCGCGCTTTCGAATTGGCAAAGTTAAAAACGCGACCGGACCGGTCCGGATGCGTGCGGCGAAAAGAAGCTGCGGCCGACCCCGAATCAATCGGACGAAAGTGCATGCTGCGACAGCGCGTTGTGCATCGCGCCGGTGCGTCGCGCCGCGGACCGGTTTATAGGTCGGGCTGGACGCGCGGACAGGCGCCGCCCGCTTGCCGCGCGGCGCGCCGTCCCGAGAATCCTTCGCGAGGAGACGCCATGACCATCGCCTTCCCGGCCCCGGATCCCGCCATCCTCGCGCGCCGCGACGCGATCATCGAGGGCCTGCGCCCGCTCGTGGCGCCCGAGGCCCTGGTGACGAGCGAGGATGAGCGGCGCGCCTTCGAGACGGACGGCCTGACCGCCTACCGGCGGATGCCGCTCGCGGTGGTGCTTCCCTCCACCACCGCAGAGGTCGCGGCGGTGATGCGCTACTGCCACGCGCAGGGCGTCCGGGTGGTGCCCCGCGGTGCGGGGACGTCGCTCGCGGGCGGCGCGATCGCCCAGGAGGACGCCATCATCTTGGGCGTCGCCAAGATGAACCGGGTGCTCTCCCTCGATTTCCAGAACCGCACCGCCCGGGTCCAGTCCGGCATCACCAACCTGGCGATCAGCGGCGCCGTCGCCCATGAGGGCTTCTTCTACGCGCCCGACCCGTCGAGCCAGCTCGCCTGCACCATCGCGGGCAACATCGCGATGAACTCGGGCGGCGCCCACTGCCTGAAATACGGCGTCACCACCAACAACCTGCTCGGCGTCACGCTGGTGCTGGTCGACGGCACCGTGGTGGAGATCGGCGGCGAGCATCTCGACAGCGGCGGCTACGACCTGCTGGGCCTGATCTGCGGCTCCGAGGGGCAGCTCGGCGTCGTCACCGAGGCGACGGTGCGGATCCTGCGTGCCGCCGAGGGCGCCCGGCCGGCGCTGATGGGCTTCGGCTCCGTCGAGGCGGCCGGCGCCTGCACGGCCGCGATCATCGGGGCGGGCATCATCCCGGTCGCCATCGAGTACATGGACCGCGAGGCCATCACCATCTGCGAGGCCTTCGCCAAGGCCGGCTACCCGCTCGACGCCGAGGCGATGCTGATCATCGAGGTCGAGGGCTCCGACCAGGAATGCGAGGCGATGCTCGCCCGCATCGTCGAGATCGCCCGGCCCTTCAACCCGACCAGCCTCAAGGTCTCGCAATCGGAGGCCGAGAGCGCCGCGATCTGGAAGGGCCGCAAGTCCGCCTTCGGAGCGACGGGCCGCATCTCCGACTACATCTGCATGGACGGCACCATCCCGACCGGACAGCTCGCGACCGTGCTGGAGCGGATCGGCGAGATCACGCGCCATTACGGTCTGCGCTGCGCCAACGTCTTCCACGCGGGCGACGGCAACCTGCATCCGCTGATCCTGTTCGACATCAACACGCCGGGCGAGATGGAGAAGGCCGAGAAGGCCGGCGAGGACATGCTCAAGCTCTGCGTCGAGGTGGGCGGCTGCCTGACCGGGGAGCACGGCGTCGGGATCGAGAAGCGCGATCTCATGAACGTCCAGTACGCACCGGAGGACCTCGCGCAGCAGATGCGGGTGCGGGCCGTGTTCGACCCGGCCTGGCTGATGAACCCCGCCAAGGTCTTCCCGCTCGACGGTCGCATCGCCGCGTGATCCGTCGGCCCGGGGCGTCATAAAAAACCCGAACTCCCCGGGCATCTCGCGTTCCGTACCGCCCGCCAGGACGACGAGGATCGTCGCGGGCTTCTCGAGACCGGGGCTTGCCAGTGATCGTCCGTCAACACGCCGACAACGACGCCTTCGCGCGGCTGCACCGGACCTTCACGGTCCATCTCGGGATCGCCGTGATGCTCGCCTGGGGCAGCGCCTTGACGGCCGCCGCCTACGCCCCCTGGGTGCGCAACATCCGCCCCCTCCTCGACCCCACCACCGGACGCGTCGAGAGCACGTGGTCCTTCCTGTTCGCGCTGCCGATCGTGCTGACCCTCGGCTGG
Source organism: Methylobacterium sp. JK268 (assembly GCF_054052225.1). NCBI lineage: Bacteria > Pseudomonadati > Pseudomonadota > Alphaproteobacteria > Hyphomicrobiales > Methylobacteriaceae > Methylobacterium > Methylobacterium sp. JK268. Next base: position 282,117 of record NZ_JBSVZN010000003.1, read on the forward strand.
GCGGCGGCGCGCTTCGGCGGCGAGACCCTGCGGCGCAGCCAGATGCTGTCGAACGCGGTGACGGAGTTCGCGCTCGCCGCCGCGGTCGCGTTCGGCGTGTTCTACCTGTCGGTCGATCGGGCCGTCGCCGCCCTCTCGTTGAGCTTCTGAGGCCGGGGGCGGCGCCCCCGGGACGGAGGGCGCCGGAGATGCCGACCTCCTGGCGCGAGTTCTGGGACCGCCGGACGGCGATCTACGCGAGCGAGTGGCACCGGACCCGGCACTACGCGCGGATCGCCGCGGACATCGGCGCCCTGGTCCCGCACCCGCGGGCCCACCTGCTGGATCACGGCTGCGGCGAGGCCCTCTCGGCGGACGAGGTCGCCCGAATCTGCGGGCGCCTCTACCTCTGCGACGCCGCGCCCCGGGTGCGCGAGGCGCTGCGCGAACGGTTCCGGACCGAGCCCCGCATCGTCGTCCTGGCGGACGAGGATCTGTCGTACCTGCCGGACGGCAGCCTCGACCTCGTGGTGGCGCATTCCGTCTCGCAGTACCTGACGGGAGCGGAGTTCGACGCGGCCCTGGCCGTCTGGCGCGCCAAGCTGCGGCCGGGCGGCCGTCTCGTGGTCGGCGACGTCGTTCCTCCCGACCTCGGCCCCCTGGCAGATGCCGGGGACCTTCTCGCCTTCGGCTGGCGCGAGGGATTCCTCCTCGCGGCGCTCCTGGGGCTCGTGCGCACGGCCTTCTCCGACTACCCGGCCCTGCGCCGCCGGCTCGGGCTCACCCGCTACATGCCGGACGAGATGCTGGAGCGGCTGCGGCGCGCGGGCTTCGCCGCCGAGAGGCATCCGAATCTCGGCCACTCGCGCCACCGGCTCGCCTTCCTGGCGGAGGTCCCCTCGTCCTGATGCCGCCTGCGGCGTGAAGCCCGCTTGAAAGCGCCGCCGCCGGGCCGATCTCGTGACGGCGCGCCGGACCTTGGAGGCCGAGGCGATGTCCCTGACCCGACGCTCCCTCCTGGCCGGCGCCCCCGCCCTGATCCTGCCGGCCCGCGCGCGCGCCGCGAGCGACGCCGACGTGGCCGTGGTCGGCGCGGGGGCGGCCGGCCTCGCCGCGGCGGCGTTCCTCGTCCTCAGCGGGTGCCGGGTCGTCGTCCTGGAGGCCCGCTCGCGGATCGGCGGGCGCGCCTTCACCGAGGAAAGCCTCGGCCCGGAACGCGCGTTCGACGCGGGTGGCCAGTACATTCACTGGGCCGAGCGGAACCCCTGGAAGGCGATCGCGCTCGCGGACGGCGTGCGGCGCACCGACGACGAATCGGGCCCCTGGCCGACCCTCTTCGTGGACGGGGCGCCGGCGAGCGAGGGCGAGCGGGCGCGGCGGCGCCTCGGCTTCTCCGGGCTCAGCACCTTCCTCGACCTGCCGCATCCCGGCGCGGACCACTCGCTCCTCGACGCGGCCGTGACTCGCGACCCCGCGCTCGCGGGCGCCGTGACCGGCCTCGCCCGCCTCTCGCTCGGGGAGGAGCCTGACCGCGTCTCCCTTCAGGATTACGACCAGCTCTGGTCCGGCGACGACATCTGGGTCGACGGCTACGGCGCCCTCGTCGCCCGGCACTTCGCGGCGATCCCGGTCCGGACCGGCTGTCCGGTGCGGCGGATCGACTGGAGCGGACCGGGCCTCGCCCTCGACACGCCGGATGGCAGCCTTCGCGCGGCGCTGGCCATCGTGACGGCGCCGATCGGCGTGCTGGCCTCGGGCGCGCTGCGCTTCACGCCCGACCTGCCGCCGGACCTCGCCGCGGCCGTCGATGGGCTGCGGATGGGCGCCTACACCAAGATCGGGCTGGCGCTCGACCCGGCGCGCCAGCAGGCCGAGTGGCGCGACGCCGTGTTCACCACCACGCCCGGAGCGGGCCGGCCCGGCCTCTCGGCCTATCTGGAGATGCACCCCTTCGGACGGCCCCTCGCCATCCTGCATGTCGGGGGCGACGCTGCCCGCTCCCTCTGCGAGGCCGGAGAGGCCGAGGCCGTCGCCGCGGCCACGGATCTCGTCGTCACGGCCTACGGGTCGGGCGCGCGCGCCGCCGTGACCGGTGGCCGCCTCGCGGCATGGTGGACGGATCCCTTCGCCCGCGGCAGCTACTCGATCGCCAAGCCCGGCCGCGCCACCGCCCGGGACGCGCTCCGCCAGGCCGTTGCCGGCCGCATCTTCCTCGCCGGCGAGGCGGCGGCGGGCGGCGGCGCCATGACGATCGGCGGGGCGACCCTGGATGGAGAACGGGCGGCGCGGGCGGCTCTGAGCGCGCTGGGCCACACCCGCGGTTCACTCTAAACTTCTGACGTTGCACCGCTTTCGAGTGATCTTCGGCCTTCGCCGGGACTCGGGACATCGGCCGGCCGGGTGGGCAGCGTCGTCCCGCGCCCTATATCTACGAGGAGGCGGCCCGGGACGACGCGATGGCGCGATCCGTCCTGCGTCGGGCCGCCGGGGTAGAAAGGCCGAGGAATGACGGGAGAGAGCAGCGCGGCTCGCGACCGCGCCGAGACCCGCGCCGCCCGGGCGCGGATGCAGTCTGAGGCAGCGGCGGTGGCCTGGTCCGATCTGGAGAAATCCAACCGGCAGCGCGACGAGAACATGGCGCGGCTGAGGGAGTTGCGCCTCACCAGGGAGGCCGAGGAGGCCGAGGCGGCGCGGCTCGCGCCACCCCGTAAGGCGCGCAAGCGCTGAGGATCAGTGGAGCGCGCGCCGGGGTTCGCCGGTGCGCTGCTCCTCCCAGGCGTCGAGGGTCGACCGGGTGATGCCGCCGTCGCACAGCCGGCTGCTGAGGTCGATGAAGATGCGCTCGCGCGATTCCAGATCGGCGGCGACGCCGGCTTCCTCGTCGTCGTCGTCCTCGGCACCCGCGAAGCGGTCGAAGGCCGCCGAGAGCTGCGCGAAGGCCAGCGCCACCGGCATGGTCCGGAACACCGTCACGAAATCATCGTCGACATCGCCCGTGCAGAGGTCGCGCATGCGCACGGCGTAGCCGTCCGCGTGCTCGGCGATCTCGTACTGCCAGTGGCGGCCCTCGCAGGCTGCTAGGATCATCGTGCTCTCCCGTCGCGCCCTCTGTCGAATGCCGGGCACCGGGATGAGGTTCCGCCGGACGCGGTCGCGCCGTGCGCCAGGGCACAGGTCAGCGACGGATGCCGGCCTCGAAGGCGGCGCGACCGCTTACGCGAAGCTGCGTGCCGTTCCCGAGATCGACGAAGCCGGGCCGCGTGCCGGACCGCAGCGGCGCCGAGCCTCCACAGCCCGGCCGCTCGGGCAGGCGCACGCCCGGGGGAGCATCCTCGGGGCAGAGGCGCGGCCTGGCGGGCGCCTCCCCCGCGGCGGCGCTCACCGCGGCGAGGCACAGCATCACGGTCGGGAGGTGTCGCGCGGGCATGACGCGCAGCCTAGCAGCGCGGCCGCGTCCCGTCACGGCCTGGGCTGACCCATGTCGGCGGTGGTGACCGGGAGGGTCCGGGTGCGCCCGCCGCGCAGGATCGTGAGTTCGAGCGTCTGACCGACTCCGGCCTGCTGGATCGCCGCCGTGAGGTCCGCGAGGCGATGGACGGGCCGGTTGTTCACGCCGATGATCACGTCGCCGATCTCGCCCGTCTGCGGATCGACCCCGCGCAGGCCCGCCGAAGCGGCGGGCGAGCCGCGCACCACCCGCACCACCACCACGCCGTCGATGCCGAGCTGCGCGGTGACCTCCTCCTGCGCCGCCACGATGCCGATGCCGGGCGTCGGGGTGCGCCCGGTGCGGATCAGGTCGGGAACCACGCGGTTGACGACGTCGACCGGCACCGCGAATCCGATGCCCGCATTGGCGCCGGAGGGCGAGAAGATCGCCGTGTTGACGCCGATCACCCGTCCGGCGGAATCGAGGAGCGGGCCGCCGGAATTGCCCGGATTGATGGCCGCGTCGGTCTGGATCACGCCCGACAGCTCGCGGCCCTCCTGGGTGGGGAGCCGCCGCTGCAGGGCGCTGATCACGCCGGTCGTGAGGGTGTGGTCGAGACCGAACGGGTTGCCGATCGCGTAGACGAACTGCCCAACCTTCAGGTCGCCGGAGGTGCCGATGGCGATCGGCGGCGGCATGGCGCTGACGCGCCCGAGTTGCAGCACCGCGAGGTCGTAGTTGGGGGCGGCGCCGACCAGCGTCGCCGACACGACCTCCCCGCCCGACAGGCGCACGGCGAACTCCGATCCGCCGTGGATGACGTGGTTGTTGGTCACGACGTGCCCGGCCGCGTCCCAGACGAAGCCGGTCCCGGTCTGCTCGCCGCCCTGTCCGCCCTGCTCTCCCCCCTCCCCGTCCTGGCGCATCAGGTCCTGGGCGCTCGGGGCGCGGCGGGCGAAGACGTAGACCACCGAGGGCGCCGCCCGCTCGAACAGGGCGACCGTGGACGCCTCGGCCGGCGCGAGGTCGCCCCGCGGCGTCACCGCCCGCGGCTGCTCCATCGAGAACAGGAACGCCGTCACGTAGGGCTGGAGGACGAACAGGGCGAGCAGCCCCAGAACGGCGCCGAGCGCGATCCGCACGAACCGATCCGGCACGAGGAATGTCTCCCGCACGAGCGATCTTGCGCGTCCTACCTGGGCCGTGAGGCGGGATTCTTCAATGCGCGGGTCGGTCCGAAGGAGCGGCCGGGGCGATCGGGACGGGCCGCGGGCGGTTCAGCACGGCCACGAGCGTGTAGGAGATGATCATGAGCAGGAACCAGGCGCCGAGCTTGGCGATGGGCACCGCGCTCCAGCCCTCCCGCTGGTGCGGGTAGATCCAGGTCCGGCTGAGCGTGCCGATATTCTCGGCGAACCAGATGAACAGCGCGACGAGCGCGAGCCCCAGCAGGAGCGGCATGCGGCGGTGCACGCGCCGGATCTTGTAATGGACCGTCGTCGGTCCGAACAGCAGGGCGGCGACCGCGAACAGGCCGAGGCGCAGGTCGGGCAGGACGTGGTGGGTGAAGAAGTTGACGTAGATGGTCGTGGCCAGGGCGACGAGGCAGGGGAGAGGCGGGTGCCGCGTGAAGCGGAGATCGAACAGCCGCCAGACGCGGGCGAGGTAGGAGCCGACGCTGGCGTACAGGAACCCGGTGAAGAGCGGCACGCCACCGATCCGCAGCAGGCTCGGCTCCGGATAGATCCAGGATCCGGCCGCGGTCTTGAACAGCTCCATGGCGGTCCCGACGAGGTGAAAGACCAGGATCACCCGCGCCTCCTCCCAGGTTTCGAGGCGCAGGGCGAGCATGCCGGCCTGGATCGCCACCGCGGCGAGCGTCAGGGCGTCGTAGCGCGCCAGCGGAGCGTGCGCCGGATAGGCGACGGCGAAGGCGAGCATCAACCCGCACAGGGCGCCGCCGAATAGGCAGGCCCAGCCCTGTTTCAGGCCGAAGCGGACGAATTCGTAGAGCGCGACGGCGACGGGCCCGCTCGCCTCCGCGCGGGCCCCGATCCGGGCGTCGAGGGCGATGAACCGGGCGAGCGGCGCCCAGAGGCGGGCGGCGCTGGCGGGTCCGGCAGGGTCGTTGAGCAAGGTCGGCGGGCTCGGCGCGGGGCTCTTCCATGGCGCAGTGAAGGACTTGACGCAAGGGACGCACAGGTGCGCGCGCTCCTCCGAGCCTGTCTCCACAGACAGCTTGCGAAGTCACGTGTCGCCGGATGAGGTCCCGGTTTCTTCTGACCGGCAGATGTCACCCACCCAGGCGGCGGTGACCCACAGCATCAGACCCGGCCGATGGCAACAAACCCAACTCTTCGTGCTGAGGTGCGACCGCAGGGAGCCTCTGACGGGCCGCAGGCCCGCACGCACCCCAGAACAGTCTGTCCAAGTAGGTCTCGGGCTGGATCTATGGTCAGGGGTGCTTCGAGGCTGCGCGCGATCTTCGATCGCCGCAGCACCTCAGCACGAGGGGTATGGTGCCCTCCAGATGCGTTCGGCCGATGAGCTGGCATCAGAGATGTGCCCACTCGGTAGCCCGCACGGGAGAGGGGTTCCCCGCGCCATACCCAGGAACCGTCGTATGTCGACGTCAGTATATGCCACGTTTTTGGTTTTCGCGTTTTGTGAATCCGCAAGCCCACTCGGGAGAGTGGAGAAGTGCCCCGCATTGTCTCCGGACAGCTGTGCGCGTGCGGAGAGAGCGCATGCAACCGCCCCGAACGGTGAACACGCCGGCCCCAGACGAAGAGGCGAGATGCGCGGCCTCGTCATCGCCGCACCTCGTGGCGGCCGACGGCGCCGGATCGACTCCCGCCCTCTACCCGCCCCGCGCCAGGAACTGCCGCAAGCGCTCGGAGCGCGGCGCACCGAACAGGGCCGCGGGCACGCCCTCCTCCTCGATCCGGCCCTCGTGCAGGAACACGATCCGGTGGGCGACCTCGCGGGCGAAGGCCATCTCGTGCGTGACGATCAGCATCGTGCGCCCCTCCTCGGCGAGCGCCCGGATCACCCGCAGCACCTCCGCCACCCGCTCCGGGTCGAGGGCCGAGGTCGGCTCGTCGAACAACAGCACCTGCGGGTGCATGGCGAGCGCCCGGGCGATGGCAGCCCGCTGCTGCTGCCCGCCCGAAAGATGGGCCGGGTAGTGGTCGCGCTTCTCCGCGATGCCGACCTTGGCGAGCAGCGCCTCCGCCTCCGCGACGCACTCGGCGCGCTTGCGGCCCTGAACGTGGATCGGCGCCTCGATGACGTTCTCCAGGACCGTGCGATGGGACCACAGGTTGAAGCTCTGGAACACCATCCCGGCCCGCGACCGCAGCCGCTCGACCTGGCGCTGATCGGCCGGCACGCGGCCGTGCCCCCGGCGGCGCCACGCCACCGTCTCGCCGCCCACCGTGACCTCCCCGGCCTCCGGCACCTCGAGCAGGTTGACGCAGCGCAGGAGCGTCGACTTGCCGGAGCCCGACGCGCCCAGGATCGCCACCACCTCGCCCTCGCGGGCCGACAGCGAGACGTCGCGCAGCACCTCGAGGGAACCGTAGCGCTTCGTCAGGCCGCGGAGCGCGACGGCGTCGGGGCGGATGGGAGAGGGTGCGAGCACGAGGGTCTCCGGATCAGGATGCGGGAGCGGCGAGCACCGGGCGCGGGCGCAGGTCGGGCGAGAGCCACGCCTCCGCGAGCCGCATCAGGGCGATGATCGCGCTGACGATCGCGAGGTAGAACGCGGCCGTGCAGAGGAAGATCTCCAGCGCCCGGAAGCTCTGGGCGATCAGCTTCTGGGCGATGCCCGTCAGCTCCATGATGGTGATGGTGGAAGCGAGCGCCGTCGCCTTGACGATCGACACGATCTCGTTGGCGTAGGCGGGCAGCGCCTGACGGGCCGCGAGCGGCAGGGTCACGCGGCGGAACAGGGTGAAGCGTCCCATGCCGCAGGCGCGTCCCGCCAGGAGCGCGCCCGACGGCACCGAGAGCACGCCGCCGCGAAAGATCTCGGCCGCGTAGGCTCCGGTGTTGAGGCTGAGCGCCAGGAGCGCGCACCAGTAGGGCTCCCGGAAGAACCACCACAATCCCAGGCCCTGCAGGTCGCGGCGGAACTGGCCGAGACCGTAATAGATCAGGAAGAGCTGCACGAGGAGCGGCGTGCCGCGGAACAGGAAGACGTAGGCGCGGGCGAGGAGGCTCGCGGGAAGGACGCCCGACAGGCGGGCCGTCGCCGCGAGCGCCGCCAGCACCGCCCCGCAGGCCACCGAGCCCGCGGTCAGGCTCAGGGTCAGCGGCAGGCCCCGCGACAGGGCGATGAGCGTGTCCTGCAGGAAAACGGGATCGATCACGGCGTTCCCCGGCGCGCATGGGCCTCGGCCCGGGCGAAACCCCAGGTCGAGAGGCTGGTGATGAGGAGGTAGAGGCCGGCGGCGGCGAGGTAGAAGGGAAAGGGCTGGCGGGTCGAGCCGGCGCCCACCTGTGCCTGCCGCAGGAGCTCGGCGAGCCCGGTCACCGAGACGAGCGCCGAGTCCTTGAGCAGGATCTGCCAGACATTCCCCAGTCCCGGAAGTGCCGTGCGGGCGACGAGCGGCACCGTCACGCGTCGAAACAGAAGGCCCGGCGCCATGCCGACCGCCCGCCCGGCCTCGAGCTGACCGCGGTCGAGGGCGAGATAGGCGCCCCGGAACACCTCGGCCTGGTAGGCGCCCGAGATCACCCCGAGCGCCGCCACGCCGACCCAGAAGGGCGGCAGGCCCACGAAGCCGGTGGCGCCGAACAGGCTCGCCGCCGAACTCAGCGCGGCGCTGCCTCCGAAATACAGGAGGTAGATGACGAGGAGGTCCGGCACGCCGCGCAGCAGCGTCGTGTAGAGCCCCGCGATCGCCGAGAGCGGCGCGGAACCGGTCAGCTTGGCCGCCGCGACGATCCCCCCGATCACGGCTCCCGCGAGGAAGCCGCACAGGGCGAGGGCGACGGTGGTGCCGGCGGCGAGCAGAAGGGCCGGACCCCAGCCGCCGGGTCCGAGAAGCGCGAGACTCTCCACGGTGCTGCGCTCACTCCTTCGGCGTCATGTCCGCGTTGAACCACTTGGTCGAGAGCGTCTTGAGGGAGCCGTCCGCGATCATCGATCCGATCCCCTCGTCGAGCCGAGCCTTGAGCGCGGTCTCGCCCTTGCGCAGGCCGAAGGCGACGCCGCGCCCGAGGATGCCGCCGTAGAAGCGCGGCCCCGCGAGCACGATGCTGCCCTTGAACTCGGGCTTCTCGGCGGTGGCCCGCAGCACCGCGTCGTTGGCGAAGATCGCGTCGATGCGCCCGGCCGAGAGGTCGAGGTCGTGCTGCTCGGTCGTCTTGTACTCCCGGATCTCGGCCGTGCCCTTCAGGTACTTGTCCGCGAAGACGGCGTGGATGGTCGAGACCTGCACGCCGATGGTGGTGCCCTTCAGGAGCGGCTTGATCGCCTCGATCGCCTTCTGCGCGCCCGGCTCGTCGGTGGCGAGGCTGAACTTCTGGCCGGACAGGGGCAGCTTGGCGAGCGGGCCGTTCTTGTCGACGGCGAGGCCGGAGGAATCGCCGCTATAGGGCCGGGAGAAGTCGACCACCTTCTGGCGGGCATCCGTGATGGTCATCCCCGACATGATCGCGTCGAACTTCTTCGCCTGCAGCCCGGGCACGACCCCGTCCCAGTCCTGCACCACGAACTCGCAGGTGAGCTTGGTGCGCTTGCAGACCTCGCGGGCGAGTTCGATCTCGTAGCCGTCGAGGCTGCCGTCGGGCTTGGTGAAGTTGTAGGGCGCGTAGGCACCCTCGGTGGCGATGCGCACCACCGGCGGCACGGAATCCTCGGCCGCGGCCGGCCGCGGCGCGATCGCCGCCAGGGTGAGCGCGGTGAGCGCGAGGAGCCTCCTCAGCGGCGCTGCGGGCAGGAATGTTGGCATGATCGATTCCGTGGCTGATCCGAACTGGCCCCCGCAGTGAAGCTGTGAAGTCCCCCTCACTGCAAGTCCCGCAGGGTCATGCGAGCCGCATGCCAGCGGGCGTTTGCACCGTTCGCTGCGCGCTGCTATCCCGCCGCGCGGCTCGAATCCGGGCTGGAGAGGAGCGAGCCATGGGACCCCGGCGCGACGAGGCGCGACGACGGACGCGGTGACGCCGCCCGTCCCTTTCCCTTCCTCCGAGGCTACCCGGTGAGTTCCCTTCCCCTCGTCATCCGCCCCGAGCGCGACCTCGACGGCGCGGCGATCGATCGCCTGCACGAGCGGGCCTTCGGCCCCGGCCGATTCGCCCGCACCGCCTATCGGCTGCGCGAGGGCGTGGCGCATCTGCCCGACCTCTCCTTCACGGCGCTGGTCGGCACGCTGCTCGTCGGCTCCGTGCGCGTCTCGCCGGTCCGGGCGGGCGGCGCGCCGGCCCTGGTCCTCGGCCCGCTGACGGTGGACCCCGCCTTCGGCAGCCGGGGCATCGGCGGCGCGCTCATGAACGCCTCGATCGAGGCCGCGCGCGCGGCGGGACACGGGCTCATGCTCCTCGTCGGCGACGCCGCCTACTATGTCCGCTTCGGGTTCCGGCCCGTGCCGCCACGGCGCCTCGTGCTGCCCGGCCCGGTCGACCCGGCGCGGTTCCTGGTGCTGGAGCTGCGCGCGGGGGCGATGGAGGGGGTGGAGGGGATGGTGGTCGGGGGTCCGTAGGCGAGGACGCCCGGGTCGCACGGAGGCGGCCCGGTCGTCCCGTCACGCCCGCCGCCGGCCCTCCGCGAGCCACATCGTGAGCACCGCGGCGGCGAGCAACGCCAGCGCGACGAGGCCGAGCGCCAGCGGATAGACCGAGACGCCGCGCACCACCGCGCTGTCGCTCGGCCGGAAGCCGATCCACTCGGCGCCGGCGAGCCGTCCGGACCGGGCGATCTGCAGGCGCGGCACGACCGGCGCGCCGGCCCCCTCAGAGAGACGGCGCACCGAGCCGCCCGTGGCCTCGGCGAGCGGGCGCAGGCGCTCGGTGTCGCTGAACACGTCGACGAGTTCGCGCGGATTGGCCGGCCCCACGCTCACGAAGCTGACGAGACTGCCCGAGCGCAGGGTGTGCAGGCCGAGTTCGCCCGCCTCGAAGGTGGCCGCGAAGAGGCCCGGCCGGTCGGAGTCGAGGGTGAGGGTGCGGCTCGCCCCGCTCGGCGCCGTGACGGTAACCGGCTCGGCCGTGTCACCCATGGTCTGCCGCTCGACCCGGACCTCGCGGCCGTGGCCCGTGGTGGCGGCGCGGAGCGCCTCCTCCTCCAAGGCCGGCTCCTTCATCAGCCAGTGGCCGAGCCGGCGGAGCAGGTCGAGATGGGGCCCGCCCTCCTGGTAGCCGCGGGCCCAGAGCCAGGCGTGGTCGGAGAGCAGCAGCGCCACGCGGCCCTTCTCCTCGCGAGAGAGGGCGAGCAGCGGAAGCGCGTCGGCACCCGCCATGATCGGGGTGATGCCGGGCCGCACCTCGGCCCCGATCAGCCGCAGCCAGTCGCCCCAGGCGGGCGGGCTCGCCGCGGAGCCCGGCAGGTCGCGGGTGACCGGGTGGCGCTGGCCGCTGCCGGTGAGCATCGCCTTGTAGGGCCGCTCGACCACCCGCCCGTTGGGCTCGCCCGGCAGGATCGCGGCGAGGCGGGTGCGCGCGAGGCTCGCGGCGGAAGCGAATTCCGGTCCCGCCGCGATCAGCAGCGCCCCGCCCTCGCGCACGTAGCGCACGATGTTGTCGAAGTAGCTCGACGGCAGCACGCTCTGGTTGGCGTAGCGGTCGAAGATGATGAGGTCGAAATCCTTGATCTTCTGCTGGAACAGCTCGCGAGTCGGGAAGGCGATCAGCGAGAGTTCGGAGATCGGGGTGCCGTCCTGCTTCTCCGGCGGGCGCAGGATCGTGAAATGCACGAGATCGACGTTGGCGTCCGACTTGAGCAGGTTGCGCCACGTCCGCTCGCCCGCATGCGGCTCGCCCGACACGAGGAGCACCCGCAGCTTCTCCCGGATGCCCTCGATCGGGAGGACCGCGCGGTTGTTGGCGGTGGTGAGTTCGCCCGGCAGCGCCTCCGCCTCGATCTCCACCACGTTGGGTCCGCCATGCTCGATGCGCAGCGTCAGGGCGAAGGGCTGGCCGGTGCGCACCGACTGGCGCACCACCTCCTGCCCGTCGCGCCGCACGGTGACGACCGCCGCGCCGGTGCCGCCGCGCTCCATCACTTCGGCGCGGATCGTCTGCTCGCGCCCGACGATGCCGAAGCGGGGCGCCTCGATCAGGCGGATCTGGCGATCCCGCTCGTCCGGATGGCCCGTGACCAGGACGTGGAGCGGAGCCTTGAACCCGAGCGCGGCGGCGTTCGGCGGGATGTCGTGGACGACGCCGTCGGTGAGCATCACGACGCCGGCGAGCCGGTCGGGCGGCACGTCGGCGAGCGCGTTCGACAGGGCGGTGAACAGCTTGGTGCCCTCGTCGGCACCCGCCTCCGGCACGTCGATGAAGCGGGGCTCGATCTCCGCGAGTCCGCCGAAGCGCCGCTGCAGCTCGGCCCTGACCTGATCGGTCACGGCCGGGCGGTCGCCGAGCATCTGCGAGCCCGAGCGGTCCACCACCACGGCGGCGATGTCCTTGACGGGCTCGCGGTCTTCCTGGACGAGCGCCGGGTTGGCCAGCGCGGCCACCACCAGCCCCAGGACGAGGACGCGCAGCAGGGCCACGGGACCCCGCGCCAGGAAGGCCACGAGGCCGAGCACCAGGACGAGCGCGGCGAGCCCCCAGAGCACGGGGAGCGGGACCAGGGGCGAGACGCTCAGGCTCAGCATGAATGATCCTTCGACGCGGACGGCCCGCACCTGCGGCCGCCGCGCGCGCCCTCCCGGGGCTCCGCCGCCCTCACTGCCCCAGCCGCTCCAGCAGGGCCGGCACGTGCACCTGGTCGGCCTTGTAGTTGCCCGTGAGCGCGTACATCACGAGGTTCACGCCGCCGCGGAACGCCATCTCGCGCTGGCGCGGGTCGCCGCCCACCACCGGGTAGAGCGCCTCGCCGCGCCGGCCCACCGCCCAGGCCGAGGCGAGATCGTTGCCGGTGATCACGATCGGCGAGACGCCGTCGCCCGCCCGCGCGGGCCGTCGCTCGGCGCCATCCGCGGCCGGGGGCAGCGCCTCGACCCACGTCTGGCCGTTGGCGTAGCGGCCCGGGAACGTGTCGACGAGGTAGAAGGCCTTGGTGAGGACGTGGTCGCGCGGCACCGGCTCGAGTTCGGGCACTTCCAGCGTCGAGAGCATGCGCTGAAGATAGAGGCTCTCGGCCGTGGGCGGGCCGCCGGACCGGGCCGTCATCGCGTCGCGGGTGTCGAAGATCACCGTGCCGCCGTTCTTCATGAAGGCGTCGATGCGCCGGATCGCCTGCTCGCTCGGCTGCGGGCGGCTCGGCACGATCGGCCAGTAGATCAGCGGGTAGAAGGCGAGTTCGTCCTTGGCCGGATCGACGCCCGCGGGCTCGCCCGGTTCGAGCGCCGTGCGGCTCGCCAGCATCTGCGTTAGGCCCGTGAGCCCGGCGCGGCTGGTCTCGTCCACCGTGGGATCTCCGGTGAGCACGTAGGCCATGCGGGTGACGAGGGCGGATTCGACGCCGTTCGGCCGGTTGGCCGGCGGCTCGGCGGCGCGCGCCGCGTCCGGTGCCACGAGGACGAGGAGGCCGGGCAGCAGGAGAGCCGCCGCGGCCCGGCGCCAGCGGCCCGCCATCAGGCCGAGGAAGCCGCCGAGCCACAGGGTGGCGAGCGTGTCGAGGGCGAGGAGCGCAAGGGCAAGCAGGAAGAGCGGTCCCCGCAGGTCCCGCCGGGCGGCCTCGTCGAGCCCGCCGAAGCGGGAGGACGCGAGGGGCGCGTAGTCGAGGGGGCGCAGGCGATCGTCCGGCTTCAGCGCATTCACCGCGAGCCCTCCGTCCGGCGGTCCGTAGAAGCCCGGCGGGTGCTCGGCCGTGGCGCGGTCCGTGTAGGTGGCCGGGATGGCCCGGGCGGTCGCGGGCGGCGGGGCGAGCGCGCCGAACCCATCGAGGGCGAGGCGCGGCGCCAGCACCGGCGGCGGTCCCGCTTCGGCGGTTCCCTCGACCGGCGGATTGGTGCCGGCGAGCGCCACCACCCGGCGCAGCATGTCGACGAACAGGCCCGAGAGCGGCAGGTTCGACCAGGTCGTGTCGGCGGTGACGTGGACCAGGACCACCAGCCCCTCCCCGCGCTTAGCGGCGGTCACGATCGGCGTGCCGTCCTGCAGCGCCGCCCAAGTCCGGCGGGCGAGGTCGCCGTCCGGCTCGGCGAGGATCTGCCGCCGCACGCCGATATCGGCCGGAGGCGTCAGACCCGCGAAGGGGCTCTCCGGCGCGAAGGGGGCCAGCGTCTTCGGCCGGTCCCAGGAGAGTGCGCCGCCGAGCACCCGGCCGCCCCGGCGCAGGCGCACCGGCACGAGGTCGTCGCCGCCCGCCGCGAGGCGCGGACCGGCGAAGCGCAGCAGCAGGCCGCCCTTGGCGACGAAGCCCGCCACGCGCTCCTGCGTCGCCGGATCGAGCGCGCCGACATCGGCGAGCACCAGCACGGCGACCTGACTGTCGAGCATCTGGCCGATCGACTCGGCCACGCCCTTACCGCCGCGGGGCTCCTGGACGTCCGCGAAGGGCGAGAGCGCCCGCGACAGGTAGTAGACCGGCGAGAGCAGCGGCTGGGCCTGGTCCGCCGTGCCGCCGAAGACGAGCCCGACCCTTCGCCGCCGCCCGCGCTCGTCCGCGAGGGTGACGGCTCCGGCCGAGCGCTCGCCCGCCACCTCGAACCGCGCGATGGCGTTGCGGATCTCCACCGGCAGGTCGAACCCGACCTCGGCCTCGGTGGCGCCGCCCGCGAAGGCGAAGGGTCCCTCGGCCAGGGGCAGGCCCCGTGCATCGAGGGCGCGGACGCTGCCGCCATCGCGGCCGTTCGGCTCGGCGCGCACCACGCGCACGCCGATGCGTCCGCCGCTGCCCTCCGGGCCGGCGAGCGCCAGGGCCGGGGCCCGGTCGCCCTTGAGCACGGTGAGCGAGGCCCCGCTCCGGCCCGCCGCCTCCGCGAGCCCGGCCGGGAAGCGGCCCTCGTCCGCCGCCGCGACGCCGTCGCTGATCCAGGCCACGGCGGTCCCAGGATTCCGCTCCAGGAAGGCCGCGAGCGCCGGCAGATGCGCGTCGCGCGCGGCGAGATGGGGCTGCGGCTGGATCGCGCGCAGGCGCTCCAGCGCCGGACCCGGCGCCGTCGCGTCGAGGCCGGCGGGCGCGGCGGCGGTCGCGAGCACCGCTACGGGGCGCCCGGCCCGGGCCGCCGCCTCAATCTCCTCGGCCGCGACCCGCACCCTGAGCCGCCAGTCCTGGGCGGCGGTTGCGCCGTTGTCGAGGACGAGCAGCAGCGGCGTGCGCCCCTCGCCGAGGCTCGACGCAGCGGGGTTCCAGACCGGGCCCGCCACCGCGAGGATCAGGGCCGCGGCGGCCACGAGGCGCAGGATCAGCAGCCAGGGCGGGGTACGCGCCGGCGTCTCCCGCTCCGGGAGCAGGTCGGCCAGGATGCGCAGCGGCGGGAAATCGATCCGGCGCGGGCGCGGCGGCGTCACCCGCAGGAGGTACCAGAGCGCCGGAAGCGCCAGGAGCGCCCCGAGCGCGAGGGGGGCGGCGAAGCTCAGGGGCAATCCGAACATCGGCAGCGCCTCCTCAGGCCCCGGCCCGGGCCGCCACGAGCGTCAGCAGGCGAAGGGCCGCCTCGCTCGCGGGCCGGTCGGTGCGGTGGAGGCCGAAGGTCCAGCCGTGCCCGCGGGCGATCTCGGCCAACGCCGCCCGGTGCGCCTGGATCCGCCTCCGGTAGGCGTCCCCCCAGGCGGCGGCGTCGCCGACCCGCAGCGCCAGCCCCGCCTCCAGGTCGTGCAGTTCCGCCTCGCCGGTGAACGGGAAGGTCTCCTCGACCGGATCCACGATCGCGAGCAGGTGCCCGCGCGCCCCCGCCGCCGCGATGCCCGCGATCGCGGTCCGCAGGGTGTCGGGCGGTGTCAGGAAGTCGCCGATCAGGACCACCTCGTCGAACCGCGCCACGGGCGCGCGCGGCGGCAGATCCTCGTCGAGACCGCCGAGATCGGCCGCCAGCACCTCCGCCACCCGCTCGACGATGGTCCGCGAGGCCACGGGCCTGGCGAGGCCCAGGAGGCCGACCCGCTCGCCCGCCTCCACGAAGGCATCCGACAGCGCGAGGCCGAGCACCAGGGCCCTCTCCACCTTCGGCGCCTGCGCCAGCGCGGAGGCGAAGCCCATCGAGGCCGAGCGGTCGACCCAGAGCCAGACCGTGTGGGCAGCCTCCCACTCGCGCTCGCGCACGTAGAGGCGCCCGTCCCGGGCGGAGCGGCGCCAGTCGATCCGGCCCGCCGCCTCGCCGGCGACGAAGGGCCGGAACTGCCAGAAGCTCTCGCCCGGCCCGGCCCGGCGCCGGCCGTGAAGCCCGTGCGCCAGGGTCGAGGCGACGCGGCGCGCCTCCAGGATCAGCCGCGGCATCCGCGCCGCCAGGGTGAGGGCGGTTTCCGTTTCGCGCCGCCCGGGGGCGCGTCTCGCGGCGTCGAGGACGCGGGTCGAGGCCATTCCGTGCCCTAGAGACGCGAGGAGAGCCGGCCCACAAGGCCGGGGATCGTCTCGCCGTCCGCGCGGGCCGCGAAGGTGAGCGCCATCCGGTGCTTGAGTACCGGCTCGGCCAGGGCCGCCACGTCCTCGACGGAGGGCGCGACGCGGCCCTCGATCAGCGCGCGGGCGCGCACGGCGAGCATGAGCGCCTGGCTGGCCCGCGGCCCCGGCCCCCAGAGGAGCTTCGGCGCGACCGCGGCGTCGCCGCCCTCCGGCCGCGCGGCGCGCACGAGATCGAGGATCGCGTCGACCACCCGGTCGCCCACCGGCAGGCGCCGCACGAGGCGCTGGGCGGCGAGGAGCGCATCGGTGGTCATCACGGGCTCGGGGCGGTGCTCCTCGGCGCCGGTCGTCTCGATCAGGATGCGCCGTTCGGCCGCCCGGTCCGGGTAGCCGACATCGATCTCCAGGAGGAAGCGGTCGAGCTGGGCCTCGGGCAGCGGGTAGGTGCCCTCCTGCTCGATCGGGTTCTGGGTGGCGAGCACGTGGAAGGGCCGCGGTAGATCGTGCCGCTCGCCGGCCACCGACACGACGTGCTCCTGCATCGCCTGCAGCAGCGCCGACTGGGTGCGCGGGCTGGCACGGTTGATCTCGTCGGCCATCAGCAGCTGGGCGAAGACCGGGCCGCGCACGAAGCGGAACGAGCGGTGCCCGGCCTCGTCCTCGTCGAGGATCTCGGTGCCCAGGATGTCGGAGGGCATCAGGTCGGGCGTGAACTGCACCCGGCGCGCGTCGAGCCCGAGCACCGTGCCGAGCGTCTCGACGAGCTTGGTCTTGGCGAGGCCGGGCAGGCCGACCAGCAGGCCGTGGCCGCCCGCCAGGATCGTCACCAGGGCGAGATCCACCACCTGCTCCTGGCCGAAGATGACTTGATGGATCGCGTCGCGCGCGCGTCCGACGGAGGCGAGGCAGGCCTCCGCCGCCGCGACGATGCCGTCGTCGAGGGTGGTCGCGGTGGCCGGCGCGCTGCCGTGGGTCATGGGGGATCCTCTGCTCGCGGTTTCGGATCCGCCCCGATCCGCACCAGACCCGGGAGTGTGGAACCCTGCCCTGCCCGAGGCAAGGTCGGCGCGACGACGCAGGGTCGGACGGGACGTCGTGCTTTGGGGCGGGACGGCAGCAAAACCCCGGCCTGACAGGGTGAGGAGGGCCGACCCTGTTCCCCTGCTTGACAAGAATTGACAGACTTTGCCAGGATGGGCACTCGAGGTTCCCATGGCAACCATGAACGTGTCGCTGCCCGATCAGATGAAGGACTGGGTCGAGGCACAGGCCCGGACTGGGCGCTACAGCAATGCGAGTGACTACGTGCGCGACCTGATCCGGCGGGATCAGGAGCGCCTCAACAGACTGGAACTATTGCAGCTTTCCGTCACCGAGGGCATCGACAGCGGGATCAGCGACCTCTCGGAGGACGAGGTCCGTCAACGCGCACGGCGGAGACTGTCGACGACGCTGACCCCATGACCGTCCGGAGGACGAAGCGGGCCGACCTCGACATCGAGATCATGTATCTCGAGGGAGTTCAGTTGTTCGGGATTGAACAGGCAGAGCGATATCAAGACGGTTTGTTTCGAACATTCCAGATCATCGCCGCAAATCCGTTCATTGCTCGACTGAGACAAGAATTTCGTCCGCCTGTTCGAATCCATCCTTATGGATCGCACATGATTATCTACATTGAGGACGCCGCCGGCATACTTGTCGTTCGGGTCCTGCACGGGCGACAGGCTTGGGACAAACTTCTGTCGTGAGGCGGGACCGAACCGCGGACGGTCTGTTCGCTCTCACGAGCGATCCCGGACGCTCGCGACCCACCTCGAGACAGAACCAGTCCCGCACGATGACCGACCTTTCTCCCGCCGACGGCTGGCACCCCTTCACCGATCCCGGCTTCGTCGATCTGGTCGGGCCGATCTTCCAGCGCGAGGCGGACGGCCGCCGCAGCTTCGCGTTCCGGGCCGAGCCCAAGCACGCCAACCTGATCGGCGTCGTGCAGGGCGGCATGCTGATGACCTTCGCGGACCGCGCGCTCGGCATCGCCGCCATGGGGGCGGCCGAGGGCGCGAACTGCGTCACCGTGCAGTTCGACATGCAGTTCGTCGCGGGCGTCCGCATGGGCGAGGTCGTGACGCTGGTGCCGGAGGTCATCCGGCGCACCGGGACCCTCGTGTTCCTGCGCGGCGACCTGCGGGGCGGGGACGGAATCGCGGCGAGTTGCAGCGGCGTGTGGAAGATCCTGCGGCGGCGGCCGGATCAGGCCGCCTGAGGCCGTTCACAAACATCACGCCTCGCCTATCTTCGCCCCATGACGAACGCGCAGTCCGGTCCCTCCGCCGGCCCCCTCGAACGCCTCGCCGCCGCTCTCGGACCGGAGGGCAGCCGCCGCGGGCCGCCGCCGGTGGAGCGCTGGAACCCGGATTATTGCGGCGAGATCCCGATGCGGATCGCCGCCGACGGCACGTGGCACTACAACGGCAGCCCGATCGGCCGGCCGGCCCTGGTGCGCCTGTTCGCGTCGATCCTGCGGCGCGATCCCGACGGCCGCATCGTCCTCGTGACGCCGGTCGAGCGCGTGGGGATCGAGGTCGAGGATGCCCCCTTCCTCGCCGTCGAGATGGCGGTCGAAGGCGAGGGCGACGGGCGCAGCCTCGCCTTCCGGACCAATGTCGACGACCTCGTCCCGGTCGACGCGGAGCACGGCCTGCGCTTCGAGCGGGACGCCGAGGGCGGGTTCAAGCCCTACCTCCATGTCCGCCACGGCCTCTGGGCGCTCGTCACCCGCGCCCTCGTCTACGACCTCGTGGAGCTGTGCGAGGAGCGGGAGGTCGACGGCGCGCGCTGGTTCGGGCTCGCGGCGGGCGGGCGCTTCCACCCCATCCTGCCGGCCTCGGACCTGTCGTGAGCGCCCTCGACGCGTTCCTGGCGCGGGCCGAGTCGGGCCTGCGGCGCGAGCCCCCCGGCCCCCTCGACCCGACCTCGAACCCGCGCGGGGACCACGACCTCGAACCCGACGTGCTCGGTGCGGCGCTCTCCCGCCCGCCCCGCCTCGCGGCCGTGCTGGTGCCGGTCCTGGCCCGGCCCGATTCCGTCACCGTGCTGTTCACGCAGCGGGCGGCGCATCTGCGCGACCATTCCGGGCAGATCGCCTTTCCGGGCGGCAAGATCGACGCGGCCGACCCCTCCCCTCTGGCGGCGGCCCTGCGCGAGGCCGAGGAGGAGATCGGCCTCGACCGCCGCCGCGTGCGCCCGCTCGGCTACCTCGATCCCTACCTGTCGGGGACGGGGTTCCTGGTGACGCCGGTGGTGGGCCTCGTCGACCCGGACGCGCCCCTCACCCTCAACCCGGCCGAGGTGGCGGACGCCTTCGAGGTCCCGCTGGCCTTCCTCCTCGACCTCGCCAACCACGCCTTGCACAGCCGGGAGTGGCGCGGGCGCCAGCGGCGCTACTACGCCATCCCGTTCGGCGAACGCTACATCTGGGGCGTCACGGCGGGGATCGTGCGCAACCTCTCCGATCGGCTCGCCCGGGCCGATGCTCCGGCGCTCGTGCCCCGATGATCCGCACGATCGCCGACGACCTGATCCTGTTCCTGCTGCCCTTCGTGGCGTTCGGGCTCTACCTCGTGCTGCGGCGGCGCAGCCCGCTGGTCTGGATCCACTGGAGCGACCAGGCTTTGCGGCTCGCGCTCGCGGGAGCCCTGCTGGTCGTGGCCTCGCTCCTCGCCGCCGGCGTTTTCGCGGAGCGGCACGGGGAAGGCTTCGTGCCGACCCACATCGAGAACGGGCAGGTGGTTCCGGGGCGCTTCCGGTGATCGGGACCGGGGACCTCGCGGCGCTGCTGGCGCGGCCGAGCCTGCGCCGCGTCCTCGACGCCCTCGCGGCGCCGGGCGAGGAGACCCGCGTGGTGGGCGGGGCCGTGCGCGACGCTCTGCTGGGCCGGCACGTCGCCGATATCGATCTCGCCACCACCCTCCTCCCCGAAGCGGTGATGGCCCGCGCAGCGGCGGCCGGCCTGAAGACCGTGCCGACAGGGATCGACCACGGCACGGTCACGGTGGTGGCGGGCGGCGAGCCCGTCGAGGTCACGACCCTGCGCGAGGACGTCGAGACGGATGGGCGCCACGCCGTGGTGCGGTTCGGCCGGGACTTCGCGCGGGATGCGGAGCGCCGCGACTTCACCATCAACGCCCTCTCGGCCGATCCGGCGGGACGCTTGCACGACACGGTCGGGGGCCTCGCCGACCTGGAGGCCGGGCGGGTCCGCTTCATCGGCGCGCCGGCCCAGCGCATCCGGGAGGATTACCTGCGGGTGCTGCGCTTCTTCCGCTTCCACGCCCGCTACGGTCGCGGTCCCGTCGACCGGGACGGCCTCGCCGCGGCGATCGCGGCCCGCGACGACCTCGCGGGCCTGTCGCGCGAGCGCGTCCGGGGCGAGGTGCTGAAGCTCCTCGCGGCTCCCGGCGCGCCGGAGGTGGTGGCGGTGCTCGCCTGGACCGGTCTGCTGCAGCGGCTCCTCGGCGGGATCGGCGATCTCGGCCGGCTCGCGCGGCTCGCCGCCGCCGAGGAGGCGCCCGATTCGGTCCGCAGGCTCGCCGCGCTGGCGGTCCTGTCAGCGGCGGATGCGGAGCGGCTCCGGGAGGTGCTGCGTCTGTCGAAGGCCGAGCAGGCGCGCCTCGCCGCCTACGCGCCCGCGGCGGCGGCCCTGCACGGCAGCATCCTTGCGATCGACGTCGCCGAGATGCGGCGTCAGGTGGCGCGGCACGGCCTGCGGGCGGTGGCGGATGCGGTGGCGATCCTGGCGGGGGAACCGCGGCCGATCATCGATCCGGAGGCCCGCGCGGCGCTCGCGGCCTTCGTCGGCGGCGCGCAGCCCGTGCCGGTGCTGCCGGTCACCGGCGGCCTCCTCGTCGCCCGCGGGGTAACACCCGGCCCGGATCTGGGGCGGGGACTCGCCGCCGCGAGGGCCGCCTGGCTCGCCGAGGGCTGCCCGACCGATGCGGCCTCCCGCCACCGCCTGCTCGCGCTCGCCCTCGCCGCAGCTAAACCGTGAGACAGGAGCGCTCGGCCCGACGGAACCCGGATCTGCTCGACGAGAGGCGGATCAGTTCGCGGCCGCGTAGCGCTCGGGCGCCGCGCCGCGCGTCTCGGGCAGCCGGATTGCCGGGGCCGCCGCCATCACGGCGCGCAGCAGTTCGGCCTGGCGGCGGGTGCCCGTCTTGTCGAAGAGCCGGGCGAGATGGGTGCGCACGGTCGCGACCCCGATGCCGTGGCACTCCGCGATCTCGCTGAGGGTGAGGTCCTGCAGCAGGCCTCGCAGCACCCGCAGCTCGCCCTGGGTCAGACCGTAGAGGCGCACCAGCGCCTCGCCGGGCACCATGCAGGGATGCTCGGGATCCTGCACGAACAGGGCGGCCACGGCGCGGCGCCCGGTCTCGGGGCAGCTCTCGGCGCGCAGGGGCACCACCTGCCCGACGAGCCCGCTGCGCGGCGCGGCGCCCCGCCGGGACGGGAAAGGCAGCGCCGCGGGGGGGCGTGCCGTGCCCTCACGGCAGCTGGCCAGTGCGGCGTCGAGCGCGGCCTGGGAGCGGGGGTCGCAGGCCGCGAGCGTCCCGGCCGGGAGGCGCAGCAGGGCGTCCCCCGCCCGCAGGATCGCCTCCGCGGCCGCGTTGGTGCGCAGCACCCGCCCGCCTGCATCGAGGAGGACCACGCCGAGGGACAGGGCGTCGAGGGCGGCCGAGAGGCACTCGGCGGCGCCGCTCTGCTCGGCGAGCAGGTTGCCGGTCTCGACCGCGCGCCGCACGTGCGGCAGCAGCAGGGTCATCAGGTCCCGCGCCTCCGCGGAAGCGGGCCGGTCGAAGGAGGCCGAGAGGCTGCCGCAGGCGGCGGACGAGCGGTTCAAGGGACCGGCGATCAGGTCCTCGACCCGCTGCGGGAGGCACCAATCCCGGTAGAAGGAAGAGTCCCGGAAGGCGTCCCGGTCGACGATGTCCGACAGGCCCAGGACCGCGTCGGACTTCGTGAGGACCAGGGCGAGGGAGAGCGGGCAGGTCCCGACATAATGCTCGCCGAAGCGCGCGCGAAGGTCGGGCGAGAGACCCACCGCGACGGCGAGCCGGCCCGTGCGGCTCTCGGGATCCTGGACGCCGATCCATCCGGCCGAGGCGCCGAGCGCTTCGATCAGGCGGGCCAGGGTGTCCGGCCACAGAGCCGCGTCCTGCCCGCAATCGTAGATGCGGCCGATCAGGTCGGAGAGTTCCGCTTGCGACAGCAGCATCTCGGTGCCCCCCGGCTGCTCCTGGCGCGGCGACGCTCCCTCCGCCCCGGAGAGACCGTCGCACCGGCCGGGAGTCGCACCGACCGTCCCCTGTCGATGCGCAGTAACTCTGGATTCAGGACGGGGCTTCGGGCAAGACCTCGCGGGTAGAGCCAAGCATCGTCCGGCGCGCTGCGTGCGTTTTCGCACGGAGCGACTATCGGGAGAGTGTTTTCCAGCGTGGCCGTTGCGATCCTGTGGTAGCCTCGCGGCCAGCGAGCGCGGATGCCTCGTTCTCGCCGCCGCTTGATCTTCCGGGGGCAGGCCCCACTTCTCGCCGGGCGATACGCTGGGCCGAGAGGGAGTGCGAACGGCCGATGTCCTGGATCCGCAGCCCGCGCCGGCTGACGGCGGCGGTCGCCATGGCGACCGCCGTGCTGAGCGGCGCGCCGGCCCGCGCCCACGACCTCTGGCTGACCCTCAGCACGCCCGAGACCGGTCCGCAGGTCCGGGTGAATTTCGGCAGCCCGCGGCAGCGGCTCGCCCCGTCCGCCGAGAAGGTCGTCGACCTCCAGGCGATCACCGCCGAGGAGAGTGTCGGCCTGCGCGCGGGCCTGAAGCCGTCCCCACCCGACGTGCCTCCCGCGCTGCTCGCGGCCCTTCCGACCAAGCCGGCGCGCACCCTTGTGGCCGCGCGCTACGACAGCGGCTTCTGGGTGACCCTCGGGGACGGGACGCGCCTCAACACCAGCCGGCGCCTCGCGCCGGATGCAGCCGACGCCCGGTGGGCGATCCGATTCGCCAAGGCGGCGTTCGGCGCCGCGGCGCCCTGGCTCTCAGTGCTCGGCCACACGCTGGAGATCGTGCCGCTGGAGGTCCCCTCGCCGACGGCGGGTGCGATCCGGGTGCGGATCCTGTTCCGCGGGGCGCCGCTCCCGGGCGCGGCGGTGCTCTACGGCGAGGGGAACGCCGATCTCGACACGCCCGAGGCGCCCCACGTGACGACCGACGCGGAGGGCGTGGCGACCGTGCCGATTCGCCGGGCGGGCGCGCAGCTCATCACGGCGCGCCACAGCGTGTCGCCCTCCGCGGCGCCCGGCCTCGCCGACCGCGACGAGTTCACGGCGACCTTCGCGTTCCGCCTCGACGAGCCGCCCGTCAACTGACGTCCGGGCGCGCCAGCACCTTGCCGGGATTGAGGAGTCCTTCCGGATCGAGGGCCGCCTTGAGGCGGCGGGCAAGGGTGATCTCCTCGGGACGGCGGTGGCGGGTCAGTTCCGCCACACGGTACTGGCCGATGCCGTGCTCGGCCGAGATACTGCCGCCGAAGGACTCTACCACCGCGTGCACCACGGCGTTGACGGCCTCTCCGGTCTGATCGCCCGCCGCGAGCACGTTGTAGTGGATGTTGCCGTCGCCCATGTGGCCGAAGGCGTTGGCGCGCGCGCCCGGCAGATGGGCGGCGAGCGCCCGTCCGGCCGCCTCCAGGAAGGCGGGGATCGCCGCGATGGGCACCGAGACGTCGTGCTTGACCCCCCGCCCCTCCTTGGCCTCGGCCTCGGTGATTCCCTCGCGCAGGGCCCAGAGACCCGCCGCCTGCGATCCCGATTCCGCGAGGACGCCGTCGCGCGCGTCCTCCCGCTCGAGCGCGGTCGCGAGCACGGCCTCGGCCACCTCGCGCAGGGCGGGCAGCGAGGAGGCCGCCTCGACCAGGACGTACCACGGGCTCTCCCCGAGGGGGTTGCGCGGCCCGCCGTGGCGGGCGACGAGGTCGAGGGACAGGCCGGAGATCAGCTCGAAGGCCTGGATCGCGTCGCCGAGTTCGTCCTGGGCGAGGGTGAACAGCCGCAGGGCGGCCTCGGGATCCGGCACCGCCAGGAGCGCCGTCGCCACGTGGCGCGGCCGGGGGGCGAGCCGCAGGACCGCCGCCGTGACGATCCCGAGCGTGCCCTCGGAGCCCACGAAGAGCTGCTTCCAGTCGTAACCGGCATTGTCCTTGCGCAGCGCCCGCAGCCCCTCGACCACGCTGCCATCCGCCAGGACGACCTCGAGCCCGAGCACGTTGGCGCGGGTCATGCCGTGGCGCACCACGTTGAGCCCGCCCGCGTTGGTGGCGATGACGCCGCCCAGGGTCGCGGAGCCCTCGGCCGCGAAGCTGATCGGCAGCACGCGGTTCACCGCGGCCGCGGCATCCTGCGCGGTCTTGAGCACGCAGCCGGCCTCGGCCGTGAGGGTCATACCGACCGGGTCCACGGCCCGGATCGCCGCCATGCGGCCGAGGGAGAGCACGACCTCCCGGCCCGATCCGTCCGGGGCCGCGCCGCCCGCGAGCCCGGTATTGCCGCCCTGGGGGACGATCGCGGCCCCAGCCTCGCGGCAGATGCGGACGGCGTCCGCCACCTCCGCCGTGCTGGAGGGGCGCACCACGCAGGCCGGCCGGCCCGGGAACAGGCGCCGCCAATCGACCGCGTAGGAGGCGACGTCGCTGTCCTGCGTGAGGATTCCGGCCGGTCCGAGGCGGGCGGCGAGCCGCTCCACGAGGTCATGCTTCGTCTCGGACGTCATCGGGGCTCTCCGGCGCGGGAAACGACGGCGCCGCCCTGGCGCGGAACGGCCGCCCTCGTCAAGCGCGCGGGTCAGCCGCCGAAGCGCTCGGTCCGGATCAGGCCGGGTGCGAGCCCCGCATCGAGCAGCAGGCCGCTCGCGGCGCCCACGAAGGCGTTGCTGCCGCACACGAAGCAACGGGCCGGCGGGCCGAGCCGGGCCAGCGCAGCGCCGACCCGTTCGGCGTCGAGGCGCCGGCCGTCGGGCACGCGGGTCAGGATGAGCATCAGGCCGAAGCCCGGCTCGTCGGCGTCCCGCCGGAGCAACTCGTCGTGGGCGATGACGTCTTCGGGGCGTCGGGCCGAGTAGACGAGCAGGGCGGGCACCTCCGGGGCCGCGGCCGCGCGGTGGCGAACCATCGCGAGGAGTGGCGCCACGCCGGACCCGCCGCCGACGAGCAGCAGCGGACCGCCCTCCTCCGGTCGCCACGCGAAGGCGCCGATCGGTCCGCGCAGCTCGATGCGGTCGCCGGGCGCGGCGATATCGGCGAAGAAGCCCGAGACCTCGCCGTCGTCCAGCCGCTCGATCAGGAGATCGAACGCGCCCGAAGGTGCGGGGGCGCTGGCGATGGAGTAGCTGCGCTGCGCCTGGTAGCCGTCGGGGGCGGTGAGCCGCACGTCGACGTGCTGTCCGGCCCGGAAGGTGAAGGGGATGTCGGGACGGAGCGTGAAGCGCTTGACCCGCGGCGTCTCGGTCGAGACCGCGGCGATGACCGCCTCCTGCCACGCGAGCGCCACCTCACTCCTCCGAGAACCGCTGCTCGCGCCACGGATCGCCGTACATGTGGTAGCCGCGCAATTCCCAGAACCCCGCCTCGTCCTTCTGCGTGAAGCGCAGGCCCTTCACCCACTTGGCGCTCTTCCAGAAGTAGAGGTGCGGCACCAGGAGCCGCGCCGGTCCGCCGTGGTCGGGTTCGATCGGCGCGCCGTCGTAGCGGGTCGCCACCATGGCCCGCCCCCCCGCGAGATCCGCGAAGGGCACGTTGGTCGTGTAATCGTCGTAGCCCTCGGCCAGGACGAAGTCCGTGGGGGCCCCGATCCCCGCAGCGGCGAGCAGATCGTCCACCAGCACGCCTTCCCACGCCGTGTCGAACTTCGACCACTTCGTCACGCAGTGGATGTCGCCGCTCCAGCGCGAGCGCGGGAGCGCCTCGAAAGCCTCCCAATTCCAGCTCTTCAGCGGCTTCGGGCCCTGCCAGAGGGTGAAGCTCCAGCGGGCG
Organism: Methylobacterium sp. JK268; assembly: GCF_054052225.1. Taxonomy (NCBI): domain Bacteria; kingdom Pseudomonadati; phylum Pseudomonadota; class Alphaproteobacteria; order Hyphomicrobiales; family Methylobacteriaceae; genus Methylobacterium; species Methylobacterium sp. JK268. The sequence goes on from NZ_JBSVZN010000003.1 coordinate 308,284, forward strand.
AGGTCGATGCGCGGGGTCGGCCCGAGCTGCAGGACGGGGAAGTCCTCGGTCAGGTACTGCCCGGGCGGCAGACGCTCCTCCACCGGCCGTGGCGGCCGCCGTCCCGTGAAGCCCCGCGTCGCCATGCCGTCCTCCTTGCCCCGCACGGGGCCAAGATGGCGTCGGGGCGCAGCGGCGTCGAGAGGTCAGCCGGTCCCGGGATCGACCTCGTTGCCTTGGCGATCCGCGGCGTTCGCGCCGGACTGGTTGCTGTCTCGTCGACGGGGCTTGTCCGCGCCGTCCTTCGGCACGGCGGCGATGCCTTCCAGGTCAGGGGCCGTCACCGGCCGGTCCGTCCGCGCCTCGCGCGCTTCTTCGTCGGATGCGCTCATCGATCGCCCTCCGGCGCCTCGTCGTTCCCGAGGACGGCGGTGGCGCGTTCGATCGCCGCGCCGGCTGAGGAATGCTGTTGTGCGGGATCCAGCGGGCGTGAGGGCGGGGAGGGATCCGGGGACCGCCCCCGCTCGGTGTCAGCCGGCCCCTGTTGGTCCTGCTGCTGTCGCGGCGCGGCGTCCGATCTGGGCATGGGCACAAGTCTCCGGCTATGGGGCGTTGCCGGATCAACTCGATGCCCTGAATGAGGTTGCGGCGGCCGAGGATCGACACAGACCCTACCGGACGAGTGTGGTCTGCGCCTTGATCGCGTCGCCGAGGCCCTGCGGAACCCGAATGTCAGTCGAGGAATAATCCGAGTTCAAGTACAGCGTAGGACCATCGTAGATGTCGACCTGCTGCGCAACGATGATGGTGTAGGCCGATCGGTCCGCGATCGGCTTGTCGGATTGGATCAGCAATCGTCCGACGGGCAGGTAGATCGTGCCGAGGAGATTTCTGGCGTTGTCGCTGCGGATCCGGTAGAGCCGCATCGGGGGCGATCCGGGCGGCGGGGGCGGAGGGGGTTTATCCTCACCACCCATGGCGGCCTCGGGCCTCCAGCCGAGCGAACGGTCCTCGAAGAACAGCAATCCGCTCATCTCGCCGTCCTTCGGCGCCGATAAGTCGATCGTACTATGCTGGCCGAAATAGATGCCGGCTCCGCTTCCTTCGAAGTAGAAACCGACATTCTGCCCCGTGATCGACGCGTGCAATGTGACGATCAGCGGTCCGTCTCTGATCACGTAAATTCCGGACTCAAGCGTGACGTTTGCACCATTGTAAATATTCAATCCTCCGCAGTAGACTCCTGGCGTGAGGTGATACTCTGGTGTATAGAGCCCGTCGATCTTCAGGTGTTCCTTCGTGCATCGACCAGTCCTTGGCGCACGCCGTGACGCCAACGGATCACGCAGGGTTGGGCATCCACTCTGTACGACGCCTCTGACCATGCGACCGTGGTTGGCGACGCCGCCGCGCGCGCAGATCAGCCCGGCCTCGACCACAACGCCCACCCCAATATTGACGCTGGACGGACCTTCGGAATTGGCGAACAATCCACACCCGCTCGCAGAGACTGTCGCGTTCTGGTGAAACCGTAAAGTGTTACTGCGCCGCTCGTCGAGCGTCAGCAGGCATATGCGCTTCGACCGGGACCGCTCCGCCACCGAGGTTACGGTGATCGTCGCAAAGTCCATTTTCAGGGCATCCGCGAAGAGGATTTTCATACGCTCGGTGAGATGAACTTCGACTTGAGAACGGTCCGTCAGGACGGAGGCCGTGGCGGAAATCAGCTTCTTGTCCGGAGGATCGGCGAGGTCGATGGCGGTGCTCTCCGCCAGCCCCTTGATGTAGGCCTCGGCGCCCGCCACGCCCAGCTCGCCAGCGGCGGCGAGGGCGGCGGAATCGGCCGCATTCTGCAAAACCTGCCGCCGCTTCTCGAACCGGGCGAACTCGAGCGCCGCGCCCGCGGCGATCGTCAGCATCGTGAAGCAGACCGCCACGATGAGCGCAACGGAACCCGCGCGATCACGCTTCAAAGATCTAAAACCAAGCATGCATTCGACTACCTTCCCGGCGCAACTGGAGGGCTCAGGCGTAAAAAAATGATGATCGTGAAGCTACGATCTGTGGATCGGTGTTTTCAACTCTAGGTAAAATGAGTGAGCGACCCGTCCCCGGCCGGACGTGGTCGCGGCCCTCCTGGCCCAGCTTCAAAAAGGGCGAAATCGTGCCGTGCCCCCTTCCCACATGACGCGCGTTGACGCAGTCTTGGGCCGAGGAACCAGGCCGCCGGGAGAGCGGCCGCAGCACATGGAGGTGCGCCATGGTCATGCCGAACCGCCTCGTGAAATCCGCCTGGATCGCCGCCGAGGTGACGCGGAACACGGCCGAGAAGATCTTGGTCGTCGAGGCCTACATCGCGGTGAGCCCGCTCGAGAGCGGATACGATTCGGCCCGCTACGGCCAGTTGGTGGAGGATGTCCGGCGCATCCTCGCCGAGAACCCGGACATCGACCGCGCCTCGATCCTCAGCGTGCACCGGGAGTCGCGCTGTGCCGCCCTGTTCCGCCGCGCCGTCCCTGACTGCGAGGGAGCGAAACCGGAACTCGTGGCCTGAGTGACGGACGGATCCCGGCGGGACGGCCGCACGGGTGATGGGCCGGTGGCCGGAGCGGGGCGATTCGCCTTCCGCTCCGCCACCTGCCGTTCCTGAATGACGAGGCCGTCCGCGCGCCCCCAACGGGCCGGACGGCGCAGGACCGCGTCCCGCCCGTGTCCGGTCGATTGCGCCGGGAGACCGGCCCGCCAGAGCGCGTCCGACAATCCCCCGCCCTTCCCCGCCCGCCTTTCCCCTCGCGGTGCCGCGCCCTCTCGGCGGCGCCCCCGCCGGGCGCCCGCGGCTCATCGGCGCCAAGCCGCCTTCATGCCCTAAGGTTCTGCGGAATCGGCGCGCCGCGATCGTCGGCGAGACGATTTTCGTCTCAAGAAAGGGTCACGACGTCCCAAACGGCAGGGCTGTAGGGTGCTGTTGCGCTCGCGCCATAGACTGAGGACGTCCACGGGGATACTTGGGCAGTGCTGAGAAGTTGAGGAATTCAATGTCGAAATTATTCACCATGTTGGCCGCAGGCGCGATGCTCACGGCCAGCACGGCGTTCGCCGCGGACCTGCCGCGCCGTGCCGTGCCGCCGGTCGTCGCGCCGGTCCCGGTCTTCACCTGGACGGGGTTCTACGTCGGCGCCAATGCCGGCTACGGCTTCACCACCGGCGAGAGCCGCAACCGGAACGCGGCTTTCGCGATCGACGACGCCGACATCGGCACGCCCGGTGGCAGCTTCCGCTTCAACAACCGCGGCCAGAACGGCTTCACCGGCGGCCTGCAGGTCGGGGCGAACTACCAGTTCACCCCCGGGAGCGGCTTCGTGGTCGGCGTCGAGGCCGACGCGCAGTATCTCGCCTCCGGACGTCGGCGCTCGGGCGTGATCGCGGGCGCCAACACGGCGTTGAACCCGAACGTCGTGTTCTTCGACCCGCGGGCGACCGCCGGAATGGAGTATTTCGGCACGGTGCGCGGCCGCGCCGGCTACGCCTTCGACCGCACCCTGGTCTACGCCACCGGCGGCTACGCCTACGGCGGCGGCAGCGACAACCGCTTCGGCGGTGCCACCGACAACGCGCAGATGCGGACCGGCTGGACGGCCGGCGGCGGCGTCGAGTACGCCCTGCCGACCTCGTCCTTCCTGAACGTGTTCGGCGCCTCCGCGGTGACCCTCAAGCTCGAAGGGCTCTACGTGAACGTCGAGCGGAACAAGGGCCTCGCCCTGCTCGCCGTCAACACGCAGACCGGCGATCTCTTCCTGCGCACGCCCGACCGCCGCACCCTCGGCGACGACTTCGCGGTCATCCGGGCCGGCGTGAACTACAAGTTCGGCACGTTCTAGAGCATTTTCCGACGAAGTGGGTCCCGGTTCGTCGAAGAAAATGCAGCAAAAACAGAGACCTAGAGTAACAGCCGATTGCAACGCGATCGGATCCTGCTCTAGGTCACCGTCCGACCAGGAGGGCGCCGCGCCGGCGCCACCGCGTTCCGGGTCTCGGCCGACGCGTCCCCAGTCCCGATCACCTGGCCGCCACGCCGAGCGATGCCCCGGAAGCGATTCCGGGGCGTTTGCCGTCGTGCCGCCGAGCGGGACGGAGCGCGGGGATCAGATGCCCTCGAACAGCGCCGAGGAGATGTAGCGCTCCGCGAAGGAACAGGCGACGGTGACGATCCGCTTGCCCCGGAACTCGGGGCGCGCGCCGATCTCGAGGGCCGCGGCCACGTTGCCGCCGGTCGAGATGCCGCCCGGAATGCCCTCCAGCCGCGAGAGCAGGCGCGCCGTCTCGAAGGCGGTCTGGTTCGACACCGTCACGACCTCGTCGATGACGCTCCGGTCGAGGACGTTCGGCACGAAGCCCGCGCCGATGCCCTGGATCTTGTGCGGGCCCGGGTTGCCGCCCGACAGCACCGGGGAATCCTCCGGCTCGACCGCGATCACCCGCAGGTTCGGCAGGCGCGGCTTGATGACCTGGCCCACGCCCGTGATCGTGCCGCCGGTGCCCACGCCCGCCACGAAGGCGTCGAGCTGGCCTTGTGTGTCGTTCCAGATCTCCTCCGCGGTGGTCTTGCGGTGGATCTCGGGATTGGCCGGGTTGTTGAACTGCTGGGGCATCACCGAGCCCGGGATCTCCTTCAGCAGCTCCTCCGCCTTGGCGATGGCGCCCTTCATGCCCTGCGGTCCCGGCGTGAGCGCGAGCTCGGCGCCGAGGAAGGTCAGCATCTTGCGGCGCTCGAGGGACATCGTCTCGGGCATGACCAGGATCAGCCGGTAGCCCCGCGCCGCGGCCACGAAGGCGAGCGCGATGCCGGTATTGCCCGAGGTCGGCTCGACCAGCGTGCCGCCGGGCTTGAGCACCCCCTGGGCCTCCAGGGCGTCGATCATGTTGACGCCGATGCGGTCCTTGACGGAGGCGATCGGGTTGAAGAATTCGAGCTTCAGGAGGATCTCGGCCTCGACGCCGCGCTCCTTGGGCAGGCGGTTGAGGCGCACGAGCGGCGTGTTGCCGATGGTCTCGGTGATCGAGCCGAACACGCGGCCGTGGCCGGGCTTGCGGCCGGTCTCCGAGGCGGTGGTGGCGTCGGCCATGTCGGATCTCCTGAATGGATGCGATGACGTAGGGGCATGGAAGCCCCGTCCGAAGAGCACGCCTAGCCCAAATCCGCTGCCGCGTCGAGATATCGCATATATTACAGATTAAGAATGTAGAATGCGTGGGACGGCCGTTCGGTCAGGCGGGTTCGAGGCGCGGCGCGAGGCCGGGCAGGATGGCGTCGGGCGGCCCGGAGGCGGCGATGCGCCCGGCCTCCAGCACGTGGACGACGTCCGCCCGCGCGAGGCTCGTCAGGCGATGGGCGACCATCACGATGGTCCGCGTCCCAGAGAGGGCCGCGATGGCCGCCATCACGGCCGCCTCGGTCTCGCCGTCGAGGGCGGAGGTGGCCTCGTCGAACACGATCACGTCCGGGTCGTGGTAGAGCGCGCGGGCGATCCCGACGCGCTGGCGCTGCCCGCCGGAGAGCCGCGCCCCGCGCTCCCCGACCGCCGTCTCGAAGCCCCGCGGCAGGGCGGCCACGACCTCGTCGAGGCCCGCCAGCCGCGCGGCCCGCGCCACCGCGTCCGCGTCGGGCTCCTCGATGCCGAGCGCGATGTTCTGCGTCACCGAGCCGTCGATGAGGAACACGTCCTGCGGCACGTAGCCGATCCGGTTCTGCCACAGGGGCAGCGAGGCGGCGTCGAGCGGGGCGCCGTCGATCCGGATGCAGCCCTGGTCCGGCGTCAGCAGGCCGAGCAGGAGGGAGACGAGGGTGGATTTGCCCGATCCCGTGCGGCCGACGAGGCCCACGGTGGTGTTGGCGCGGATCGTGAGATCGACGGCGCACAGGGTCGGCCGCCCCGGCTCGTAGGCGAAGGACACGCCCTCGAAAAAAATCCCCTCGCGGAACGGCAGGCGCGCGGCCGGTCGCGGGGGCGCCTCCTCCTCGCGGGCGAGCTCGGCCGCGATCTGGCGCGAGGCCGGCAGCGAGAAGCGGAGCAGGGCGAGCGAGTTGAAGATGTTCTGGAAGGCCGGCAGCATCCGGTAGCCCGAGAAGGCGAACAGGCCGAGGAGCGGCAGCAACCCGGCCGTGTCGAGGCCGCGCGCCAGGGCGAAGAGCACCACCACGATGACGCCCCCGAAGGCGAGCGCCTCGATGACGAAGCGGGGAAGCTGCCCGGTGACGAGGCTCGCCGCGGTGGCGCGGGCATAGGCGCGGGCGGGCGCGTCGAAGCGGCCGGCGAAGGCCGCGACTCGGCCGTAGACGGTGAGTTCGGTCAGCGCGCCGAAGGTCTCCTGCACCACGCGGAAGCGCGTCGCGTTGTCGGCGGTCGCCCGGGCACCGATGCGGGCCATCCGCGCCCGCACCAGGAGGTAGATCCCCACGTAGAGGCTGCCGAAGCCCCCGCCGAGCACCAGCGCGAGGGCCGGGGCATAGAGCAGGAGGAAGATTGCGACGGCGGCCGCCGAGACCGCTCGCGACGCGATCACGAGGCTCGGCGTCAGCACGCCGATCACCAGCCGGTCGGTCTCGCTCAGCACGTTCTTGGCGAGGTCGGCGCTGTTGCTGCGCGCGAAGAACAGCCGGTCGCGGGCGACGTAGCGGGCGAGCAGGCGGCGGGCGAAACCGTAGCCGGCGAGATGCGCGAACAGGAGCTGCGCGTAGGTTAGGGCCGCATTGACGAGGCTCGTGACCAGGATCGCCGCGAGTGCCGCGACGCCGGTGGCGATCAGGAAGGTGCGGTCGTCCGCGAGCCCGAGCGCGGCGCGCAGCGCGGCCACCGCGGGGAGCCGGGCGGCCGCGCCCGGATCGCCCACGAGCGTGAGGAACGGCACCACCGAGGCGACCCCCACGATCTCGAACAGGGCCGCCGCGGCGAGCCCGAGGACGATCAGGGTGAGGCGCCGCCGGTCGCGCGGACGCATCACGCGGACGAGGTCGATGAGCGCGCGCATCGGACGAGGCGCCTACGCGGCCCCGCGCCCGGAGGCAAGCGCCGCGGGGGCGGGTCGGCGCGCCGGGGCGTGCGAAGCGGGCCTGCGGTGGCGAGGAATTCGCTTGGCGGCCGCAGCGTGGTCGCACTAGTCAGGGCGGCGGTGCGGCCCCATCTCATCCCGGTCATTTCCGCCGGATCATCCGGAGCCGCCGAAACGCCCGTCGTTTCCCCGAGGTTGACATGCTCACCGACACCCCCGCGGCCGGCGCGACGCCCGCGGACGCTCTCATCAAGGACACCACCACCAACGGCTTCCGCCAGGACGTCATGCAGGAGTCCTTGCGCCAGCCGGTGCTGGTCGACTTCTGGGCGCCCTGGTGCGGGCCCTGCAAGCAGCTCACCCCGATCCTGGAGAAGGCCGTCCAGAGCGCAGGCGGCAAGGTCAAGCTCGTCAAGATGAACATCGACGAGCACCCGCAGATCGCCGGGCAGCTCGGCATCCAGTCGATCCCGGCCGTGATCGCCTTCCACAAGGGCCAGCCCTTGGACGGGTTCATGGGCGCCCTGCCCGAGAGTCAGGTCAAGGCCTTCATCGAGCGCCTGGTCGGGCCCCTCGGCCCCACCGCCGTCGAGGACCTGATGGCCGAGGCCAAGGCCGCCGCCCAGGAGGGCGACACCGACGCGGCCGCGGAGATCTACAGCGCCGTCCTGGCGCAGGAGCCCGGCCATGCCGGGGCGATCGCCGCCCTCGCGGAACTCGTGCTGGACCGCGGCGACGTGGAGGCGGCGCGCCAGTTCCTCGATTCGGCTCCCCCCGAGGCCGCCAAGGACCCGGCCGTGGCGAGCGTGCGCGCGAAGATCGAACTCGCCGAACAGGCCGCGTCGCTCGGGGATCTCGGGGCGCTGCAGCGGCAGGTCGAGGAGGACCCGGCCGACCATCAGGCGCGCTTCGACCTCGCGGTGGGGCTGAGCGCCCGCGGCCGGCAGGAGGACGCGGTCAACCACCTGATCGAGATCGTGCGGCGCGACCGCGGCTGGAACGACGATGCCGCCCGCAAGCAGCTGCTGCAGCTGTTCGAGGCCTGGGGTCCCATGGACCCGATGACGATCCGGGGCCGGCGCAAGCTATCGTCGCTGATGTTCTCGTGAGGCATGGGCCGGCCGGGACGCGCGCGTCCCGGAGCCCGGCCGCGACAGGGGCGGGAGCGCCGCGATGAGCATGAATGTGGCGTATAAGGGACCGGGGGATTGCCCAACGGTGATCCCGGTCTTCCCGCTCCCGGGCGCGCTCCTGCTGCCCCGCGGCCAGATGCCGCTCAACATCTTCGAGCCGCGCTACCTCGCGATGATCGACGACGCCCTGCGGTCGGACCGGGTCATCGGCATGATCCAGCCCGACCCGGACGGGAGCGAGCAGCCGCTCGCGCCCCGGCTCTACCGGATCGGCTGCGCCGGGCGGATCACCCAGTTCGCCGAGACTGGCGACGGCCGCTACCTGATCTCCCTCTCCGGCATCGCGCGGTTCCGGGTCGAGGAGGAGATGGCCGCGACGACGCCCTACCGGCTCTGCCGCGTGTCCTTCGAGTCGTTCGGGGCGGATTTCCACGCCCGGGCGGGCGAGGATCAGGTCGATCGCGCCGGCGTCCTGCGGGCGCTCAAGGATTTCGTCGAGGCCAACGACCTCAAGGTCGACTGGGCCGGCATCGAGGAGGCGCCAAACGAGGCGCTGGTCAACGCGCTCTGCATGATGAGCCCGTTCGGCCCCCGCGAGAAGCAGGCGATGCTGGAGGCGCCCGACCTCAAGACCCGCGCCGAGGTGCTGATCGCCGTGACCGAGATGGAACTGGTGCGCGGGTCAGGGAGCGAGCCCACGCTGCAGTGAGGGCAGCCTCCACGGCACAGGCCCCCTTTTCCGGACGACTGTAGCGACAGCGGAAGGAGATCCGGAAAAGAGGATCTGGATCCGTCGAATACCTTACCGCCGCGCCGCGGCGCCGTGCACCAGCGCCAGCACCCCCGCGCGCAGCAGGTCGTACTTGCTCGGCAGGCCCGGCCCGGTGGGCAGCCGGCCGGCCGCGGCGAGCATGGCGATCCCGTGCGACAGGGACCAGACCTCGAGCGCGATGAAGCGCGGATCGACGCCGCCGAACCCCTCCGGGAAGGTGCTGCGCAGGGCCTCGACCAGAAGCCCGAAGGCGTCGGTGCCGGCCTGGGGCCGCGCCTCCTCCTCCCGCGCCGCGAGCGGCCGCGCCTCGAAGATCGCCGCGTAGTAGCCCGGCTCCTCCTCGGCGAAGGCGAGATAGGCCTCCCCCATGCGGGTGAAGCGCTCCAGCGGCGTGCCGGCCCCGCGCAGCGCCCGGCCGAGCCGCGCGGCGAGTTCCCGGAAGCCGCGCTCGGCCACCTCCTCAAGCAGGGCCTCGCGGCCCCGGAAATGCCGGTAGAGCGCTGCCGGCGAGACGCCGACGAGGCGCGCCGCGTCGACCAGGGTGAAGCCGCCGATCCCGCGCTCCGCGATGAAGCGGCGCGCGGCCTCGATCAGCGCCTCCTTGAGGTTGCCGTGATGGTAGCCGCGCCGGTCGGACGAGCCGTTACCCCAGGGTCTCACCGCAACTGAACTCCGCGCCGGTCGGGAAGGATCAGGTTGCCTATCTCATCTCGCGGCCGTGCGTCAGGGTTTCTCGACCTGCGCGCGCCGGCCGAGGCGGAAGAACGGCGCGTGGTCGGGCCGCACCGTCACGGTGGCGATGGGCAGCACGGGCCGCGCGCCCTCGATGGCGATCGTGAAGGCGCGGGCGAGCCCGGCAAGGACCAGCGTCGCCTCGGCGAGGGCGAGCTGCGCCCCGATGCAGACCTGGGGGCCCGCCCCGAAGGGCAGGTAGGCGAAGCGCTCCGGCTCCTCCTCGGGCCGCAGGAACCGGCCGGGATCGAAGCTCTCCGGGTGCCGCCACCAGCGCGGGTTGCGGTGGAGCACCCAGGTTGGAATCATCACGGTCGCGCCCTCGGGGATCCGCGCGCCGCAGACCTCGCCGGCGCGCAGGGCCCGCCGGGCGATCATGTAGGCGGGCGGGTAGAGGCGCAGCGTCTCCTGAACCACCGCCTTGGCGAGACCGAGCCGCAGCAGGCTCTCCGCCGCGCCCTCCTCGCCGAGGTCGAGACCCCGCGCCTCGGCAGCAAGCGATTCCTGCAGGCCGGGGCTGCGCGCCAGCAGCGCGGCGGCCCAGAACAGCGTCGAGGCCGTGGTCTCGTGGCCGGCCACGATCATCGTGCCGACCTCGTCGGCGAGCAGCCCGTCCGCGCCGTCTCCATGCGCCTCGACCAGGAGGTCGAAGAGGTCGCGAGGGGTGTCGGCGCCGCCCGCGGCGCGGCGCGCGGCGATCACCTCGGAGACGAGCCGCAGCCAGCGGCGGCGAAACAGCCAGCGCCGCGGCGCGGCCGGCGTCGGCCAGCCGGGCGGCAGCAGGAAATCCGCGACGCGCGGGCGGCCGAGCCCGCCGAGATAGTCCGAGACCATGGCGCGCATGCGCGCCTCGAAGGCGCCGGTCTCGAGCGAGAACATCGAGGCCGCGGCGATGTCGAGGCTCACCCGCTGCATCTCGGCATGCAGGTCGACAGGCGCGCCGGCGCGGGCGTCGAGGCGGCGCAGGAAGCCCTCCGTCGCCCGGGCGATGTGCCCGGCCATCAGCGGCACGGTGCGCGGCGTGAAGGCCGGCGCCAGCACCCGGCGCTGGCGGCGCCACGCCTCGCCCTCCGCCAGGACGAGGCCGCGTCCGGCAATCGGCCCCAGCACCCGGCGGCCGGCCGGCAGCCGCGCGAAATCCTGCGGGGCCGTCACCAGGACGTGGCGCACCGCCTCGGGCACGCAGAGGAGCACCACCCTTCCCCCGCCGGGCAGCGCCACGCTCACGGCCGGCTGCTCCAGGCAGGCGCGCGGGAAGGCGTCGAGGGTGTTGCGCTGGAAGGCGCGCAGCAGGCCCAGCCAGCCGACCCGTTCCGCCAGGACCGGCACCGGCGGCGCGTAGTAATCCGCCCCCTCGCCCGCCGCCACCGTCCCCGCGTTCATGGCCGTCCTCTCCGGATCGCTCTCAGAGCCAGGATGTCCCGCCCCGGACGGGCAGGCCGAGATGCGCGGCGAGGCTCGCCCCGATATCCGCGAACAGCCGCCGGCCGATCGGCCCGGCCGGCTGACCGGGCCCGAAGGCCAGGACGGGCACCTGCTCGCGGGTGTGGTCGGTGCCGGTCCAGGTCGGGTCGTTGCCGTGATCGGCGGTGATCACGCAGAGGTCGTCCACCCGCAGGGCCGCGCGGATCTCCGGCAGGCGCGCGTCGAACCGTTCCAGCGCCGCCGCGTAGCCGGGCGCATCGCGGCGGTGGCCGTACTCCGTGTCGAAATCGACGAGGTTGACGAAGACGAGGCCGCCCGGAGCGAGATCCCGGAACGCCTCCAGCGCGGCGGTGAGGCAGGCCTCGTTCCCCGCCGCCTTCACCTCGCGGCCGGTGCCGCGATGGGCGAAGATGTCGCCGATCTTGCCGACGCTGACCACGGGACGGCCCGCCGCGACCAGCCGGTCGAGGAGCGTGTCGCCGGGCGGGGGCGTGGCGAAGTCGCGACGGTTGGCGGTGCGGGTGAATCCGGAGGCGGCGTCGCCCCGGAAGGGCCGGGCGATCACGCGGCCGATCCGGTGGCGGTCGCAGAGGCGCCGGGCGATCCGGCAGACCGCGTACAGGCGATCGAGGCCGAACGCCTCCTCGTGGGCCGCGATCTGGAAGACGCTGTCGACGGAGGTGTAGCAGATCGGCCGGCCGGTCCGCAGGTGCTCCGCCCCGCATGCGGCGATGATCGCTGTTCCGGAGGCGTGGCGATCGCCGAGGATGCCCGGCAGGCCCGCCTCGGCGACGAGGGCCGCCGTGAGGTCCGGCGGGAAGCTCGGATGCGCGTCGGGAAAATAGCCCCAATCGAAATCCACCGGCACCCCGGCGATCTCCCAGTGGCCCGAGACGGTGTCCTTGCCGCGGGCGGTCTCGACGGCGTGCCCCCAGGCCCCCTCGACCTCGCCCGCGGGGTCGAGGCCGGGCGGCACCGCGCCGGTCGCGGCCCGCGCGGCGAGCCCCAGCCCGAGCGCGGCGAGGTGGGGGAGCCGCAGGGGGCCGGCGCGCAGACCCGCGCGGTCGCCCTCTCCGGACGCGCAGGCCTGCGCGATGTGGCCGAGCGTGTCGGCGCCCGCATCCCCGAAGGCGGCCGCGTCAGGCGCCCCGCCGATGCCGACCGAGTCGAGCACGATCAGGAGCGCGCGGTTCACTCGCGCACCGCGCCGGACGGGGCGGCGGCGAGGTCGAAGGCCGCCGCGAAGAGCGCGCGGGTGTAGTCGGTGCGCGGTCGGGCGAAGATCGCCTCCGCCTCGCCCTCCTCCACCACCTGCCCGTTCTGCATCACCATCACCCGGTTCGCGAGGGCCCGCACGACCTTGAGGTCGTGGCTGATGAACAGGTAGCCGAGGCCGCGCTTGCGCTGAAGCTCCCGCAGGAGCGTCACGATCTGCGTCTGGACCGACATGTCGAGGGCGGAGGTCGGCTCGTCGAGGACGACGAAGCGCGGATCGAGCGCCATGGCTCGGGCGATCGCGATGCGCTGGCGCTGGCCGCCGGAGAATTCGTGCGGGTAGCGGTCCATGGCAGCGGGGTCGAGGCCGACATCCTCCAGCGCCGCGGCCACGATCCGGCGCCTCTCGGCCGCGCCGCGGGCGGAGCCCTGGACGAGGAGCCCTTCGGCGACGATCTCGGCCACCGACATGCGCGGCGAGAGGGAGCCGTAGGGGTCCTGAAAGACCACCTGCATCTCCCGGCGCAGGGGCCGCATGGCGCCGCCCGAGAGCCCGTCGAGGCGCCGGCCAAGATAGACGATCGGCCCATCCGAGGCGGTGAGCCGCAACAGCGCGAGGCCGAGGGTGGTCTTGCCCGAGCCCGATTCGCCGACGACGCCGACCGTCTCCCCGGCCCGGACTCGCAGGGAGACGCCGTCAACGGCTTTGACGTGGCCCACCGTCCGCCGCAGGAAGCCCTTGCGGATCGGGAACCAGACCCGGATCGGCCCGGCCTCGACCAGGGTCTCGGCGGAAAGGGGCACCGGGTTGCCCCGCCCCTTCGGCTCGGCCGCGAGCAGGCGGCGCGTGTAGTCGTGCCGCGGGTCGGCGAAGACCTCCGCCACCCGGCCCTCCTCCACGATCCGGCCCTGAAGCATCACGCAGACCCGGTCCGCCACCCGCCGCACCACGCCGAGGTCGTGGGTGATGAACAGCATCGCCATGCCGAGCCGCGCCTTGAGATCGGCGAGGAGCGCCAGGATCTGCGCCTGGACCGTGACGTCGAGGGCGGTGGTCGGCTCGTCGGCGATGAGCAGGTCCGGCTCGCAGGCGAGTGCCATCGCGATCATCACCCGCTGGCGCTGGCCCCCCGACAATTCGTGCGGATAGGCGTCGAGCCGCGATGCCGCGTCGCGGATGCCGACGAGGTCGAGGAGTTCGAGCACCCGCGCCCGCACGCCGCGCTCGGGCACCTTGCGGTGCAGCCGCAGCACCTCGCCGATCTGATCGGCGATGCGGTGCAGCGGGTTGAGCGACGTCATGGGCTCCTGGAAGACCATGGTGATATCGGCGCCGCGCACGCGCCGCATCTCCGGCTCGCGCAGCGCCAGGAGATCGCGTCCCTTGAACAGGATCTGGCCCCCGGGCCCGTGCTCGGCCCCGTCGAGGAGGCGCAGCACCGACAGGGCCGTCACCGATTTGCCCGACCCGGACTCGCCGACGAGCGCGAGCGTCTCGCCGGGCGCGATGGCGAAGGAGACCCGGTCGACCGCGCGGGTCTCCCGCCCCCCCTGCCGGAAGGTGACGGAGAGGTCGCGGACGGAGAGGAGCGGTGCGGTCATCGCCTCGGCGCGTGCGGGGAGGTGGGGACGTTGTGCGGCATCGCCCCGGCGGCGTAAACCCGCGGCGCCGGGGAGCCCGGACCGACCCCGCTACCGGTGCACCGGCCCCTCCGATTTCGCCGTGCCGAGGATGCACAGGGAGATGCCGAGGACGCCGACCAGCGTGCCGAGCGCCGATTGATGGTTGTAGGACCAGTAGTAGCCCGGGCCCCCGACCACCACGCCGGCGAGGGTCAGCAGGATGCCCCGAAGGGCGTCGGGCCGCTTCGCGTTCGGGTTGCGGGTCGGGGTGGTGTCCATGCGGGGCCTCGCGGGGGTCCGGTCTCAACGCGCCGACGATCGCATCGGCTCCCCCGTCAGAGCAGCCGGTCGAGGGTGATGGGCAGGTCGCGGACGCGGATCCCGGTGGCGTGCCGGACCGCGTTCGCCACCGCGCCCGCGGTGCCGGTGATGCCGATCTCGCCGACGCCCTTGATCCCGAGCGCGTTCACGTGGGGATCGTCCTCCTCCACCAGGATGGCGTCGAGGGAGGGCAGGTCGGCGTTCACCGGCACGTGGTACTCGGCGAGGTTGGCGTTCAGGATCCGGCCGCTGCGCGGGTCGTGCACCGCCTTCTCGTGCAGGGCGAAGGACACCCCCCAGATCATGCCGCCGTAATACTGGCTGCGCACCAGCCGCGGGTTGATCACCCGGCCCGCCGCGAAGGCCCCGACGAGGCGGGTGCAGCGGATCTGGCCGAGATCGGGATCGACCTTCACCTCCGCGAAGACGGCCCCGTGGGCGTGCATCGCGTAGTGCTCGCGCGCCGCCGGATCGCCCACCCCCTGGCCCCGCCCCTCGACGGAGGGGCGCCCGGCCCGCGCCAGGATCGCCGTGAACGCCTCGCCGCGGCTCTCGTCGTCGCGGCGAAGCAACCGCCCGCCCCGCGCCACCACGCCGGCATTGCCGGCGCCGTAGAGGGGGGACCTCTCGTCGTTCGTCGCCAGGGCGGCGAGTTCCGCGATCGCCGCCTGCCCCGCCGCGTGGATGGCCGACCCGGCCGTCGCCGTATGGGCCGAACCGCCGGCGATCCCGCCGTTCGGCAGCATCGAATCGCCCATGCGGAACGCGACCTGGTCGAGATCGAGGCCGAGGGATTCCGCGGCGATCTGGGCGAGCGCCGTCCAGGCCCCCTGCCCCATATCGATCGCCCCGATCTCCACCGCGCCGCCGCCATCGGCCCGGATCTCCGCCCGCGCCTCGGCCTGGAACATCAGCGCCGGGAAGGTCGCGGTGCCGACGCCCCAGCCGATCAGCAGCCCGTCGGCATCGCGCATCTGTCGCGCCTCGCGCGGCCGACCGGCCCAGCCGAACCGCTCCGCCCCCTGCCGGTAGCATTCCCGCAGGGCCTTGGACGAGAAGGGGCGCCCGGTCGAGGGCTCCTGCTCCGCGTAGTTGCGCAGGCGGAACTCCAGCGGGTCGACCCCGCAGGCCTCCGCCAGTTCGTCGATCGCGCTCTCGAGGGCGGCGCTGCCCGTGGCCTCACCGGGGGCGCGCATGAACAGCGGCGTGCCGGTGTCGAGCCGGACCGCCCGATGCGTCGTGGCGAGCGCCGGCGTTGCGTAGAGGGTGTGCGAGATGCCGCCCGCGGGCTCGAAGAAGTCGTCGAACGTGCTCGACGCCGTCAGCGTCGCGTGGTCGAGGGCGGTGAGGCGACCCTGCGCGTCCGCGCCGAGGCGCAGGGTCTGGCGGGTCGGCGCCCGGTGCCCCACGGGGCCGTACATCTGCTCCCGGCGCAGCACCAGCTTGACCGGCCGGCCCACGTGGCGGGCCGCCATCACTCCCAGCACCTGCGGTCCAGAGATCATGCCCTTCGACCCGAAGCCGCCGCCCAGGAAGGGGCTGCGGACGTGGATCGCGTCGGGTTGGATCCCGAACAGTCCGGCGAGGCGCCCCTGGGCCATCGCGAGCCCTTGACTCGGCGTGTCGAGGGTCAGACGGTCGCCGTCCCAGGCGGCCACCACCGCGTGGGGCTCCATGGCGTTGTGATACTGCGCGGGCGTCTCGTAGGTGGCCTCGACCCGCGCGGCGGCCTGGGCCAGTCCGGCCTCCACGTCGCCGACCGCCATGTCGGGCGGGTCGCCGACGCCGATCGCGGGCGGCGCGAAGGGCTCGCCCGCGTCGAGGCCGATCCGGGCGGGCTCGGCCGCGTAGGTCGGGCGCAGCAGCGCCGCGCCCTCGGCCGCCGCCTCGAGGGTCTCGGCCACCACCACGGCGATCGGCTGGCCGGCGTAGCGCACGTCCCAGCTCTGGAGCAGCTCCATCCGGAAGGTGAAGGGGTCGCGCTTCTCGTCCGGGTCGAGGGCGAGCGCCGGCCGGTTGTCGGGCGTCATCACGGCGACCACGCCCGGATGGGCCTCGGCCGCCGCCACGTCGAGGCCCGTGACGCGCCCGCGGGCGATCGTGCTGGTCGCCAGCACCGCGTGGAGCAGGCCCTCCGGGTGATGGTCCGCGGCGTAGCGCGCCGCCCCGGTGACCTTGAGGCGGCCGTCGCGCCGCGTCAGCGGCTGGCCGAGATTGGATCCCTGGCGGATGCGCACGGGCTCAGGCATGGGCGAGCTCTCCCGGTTGGGGGGCGAAGACCGAGGCCGGCAGGGCCGGCAGCCGCTCCGGGGTCCCGGCGGCCGCGCGGGCGAGGGCGCGGGCGACGAGCCGCCGGGCGAGCGGGATCTTGTAGGCGTTGTCGCCCGACGGGCTCGCCCCGGCGAGGATCGCCTCGGCCGCCCGCGCGAAGGCGGCCGCGTCGGGCGTCGCACCGGCGAGGCGGGCCTCCGCCTCGCGCTCGCGCCAGGGCTTGGCCGCCACGCCGCCGAGCGCGATCCGCGCCTCGGCGATGCGGCCGTCCTCGACGCGCAGGGCCGCCGCCGCCGAGACGACCGCGAAGGCGTAGGAGGTGCGCTCGCGGACCTTCAGGTAGCGGGAATGAGCCGCGAACGCCGCTGCCTCCGCGGGCAGCCGCAGGGCCACCACGAGGTCGCCCGCCTCCAGCACCGTCTCCCGCTCCGGAGCGTCGCCGGGCAGGCGGTGGAAGGCGTCGAGCGGCACCTCCCGGCGCCCGGAGGCGCCCTCGATCTCCACGACCGCGTCGAGGGCCGCGAGGGGCACGCAGAAATCCGACGGGTGGGTGGCGATGCAGCGCTCGCTCCAGCCGATCACCGCATGCTGGCGCGTCTCCCCGCCCTGCGCGTCGCAGCCGGCGCCGGGCGCGCGGCGGTTGCAGGCGCTCGCCGGATCGAAGAAATAGGCGCAGCGCGTGCGTTGCATCAGGTTGCCGGCCGCCGTGGCGGCGTTGCGCAGCTGCGCCGAGGCGCCCGCGAGCAGCGCCTCGGCCACCGCCGGGTAGTGCCGCGCGACCTCGGGATCGTGGGCAAGGTCGGCGTTGCGGACCAGGGCGCCGATCCGCAGCGCTCCGTCCGGCAGGCGCTCGACGCGGTCGAGGTCGGGAAGCCGGGTCAGGTCGACGACGCGCTCCGGGCGCGTCACCCCACCCTTCATCAGGTCCACGAGGTTGGTGCCGCCCGCCAAGTAGGCGGCGCCCGGAGCGGCCCCGGCCGCCACCGCCTCCGCGACCGTGGCGGGACGGACGTAGTCGAAGCGGTTCATGCGGCCTCTCCGCGGCTGGCCTCGGTCAGGCGGGCCTGCGCGTCCAGCACCGCCTCGGTGATGCCCGCATAGGCGCCGCAGCGGCAGAGATTGCCGCTCATCCCCTCGCGGACGCGCTCGGGATCCGCGCCCGCCTGCCCCTCGCGGATGAGGCCGATCGCCGACATGATCTGGCCGGGCGTGCAGTAGCCGCATTGCAGGCCGTCATGGTCGAGGAAGGCCGCCTGGACCGGATGCAGGGCATCGCCCTCCGCCAGGCCCTCGATGGTGAGCACCTCCGCCCCGTCCAGGCTGACCGCGAGCGCCAGGCAGGCATTCAGCCGCCGGCCATCCACGATCACCGTGCAGGCCCCGCACTGCCCGCGATCGCAGCCCTTCTTGGTGCCCGTGAGTTCGAGGCGCTCGCGGAGCAGGTCGAGGAGCGTCACGCGCGCGTCCTCCAACAGAATTGTCCGAGGGGCGCCGTTCACGGTGAGGGTGATCGGTATGGTCATGCCGCCGCTCCCTGTCTGGAAGCGTTACAGCTAGACGCCGCGGGATTGGTGGAAAGGCCCGTCCGGCCGCGCCGTGCTGCACCGCGACACCGTGTCCGCGCGGCCATGGCCGCGCTGCCGCGCCGCCGCCGCGATCGTCGCTATTCCGGGCCAAGCAAAAGGGCGTCGCACCACCCGGCCGAGCCAGGACACGGGCGATCGAACCGCCCGCGTGCCGAACCGTTCGGTCGGCTTCGCGACAGTCGAGCGGCGAACCTTGCCTTCACGACTACGGCGTGCCACGTCGAGAGCGGGATGCGCTCACGTATCGTCGCGCGCCGGATGCCGGTCGGGGCGGACCGACGAGTTGTTCAGGCGATGACGGCGGGAGTGTCGGGTGACCGAGTGTGAAGAGCCAGCCGCCTGCGCGTCCGAGCGGGAAGCGGAGCTCGAGGCCGAATTGGCGCGTCTGCGCCGCTCCCTCGACGAGGCGACCCGCCGCGCCGCCGCGGAGACCCCCACCAGCCATGCCGGGCACGAGCGCGAACTCGCCGACGCGCGGGCCGAACTCGCCCTGGCGCAGGAGCGGGTGGCGGAGCTGGAGCGGGCCAACGCGGCGCTGCACGCCGAGCGGCTGGCAATCGCGGCGAGCGAGGCCCGCTACCGCCTGGCGGTGGAGAGCGCCAAGGATTACGCGATCTTCACGACCGACCTCGCGGGCCGCATCACGGGCTGGAACACCGGGGCGGAGACGCTCCTCGGCTGGCGCGAGGACGAAGCGATCGGTCAGCCGGTCAACCTGATCTTCACGCCCGACGACGACCGCGCCGCGATCGCGGAGGCCGAGATGCGGCTCGCGGTCACCAACGGCCGCGCCGAGGACGACCGCTGGCACCTGCGCCGGGACGGCAGCCGCTTCTGGGCAAACGGCCTGATGATGCCCCTGCGCGACGACGGCGGGGCGCTCGCGGGCTTCCTGAAGATCCTGCGCGACCGCACCGTCCAGAAGAAGGCCGAGGAGCATCAGGCGCTGCTCCTCGACGAATTGAACCACCGCGTGAAGAACACCCTGGCGACGGTCCAGGCCTTCTCGATCCAGACCCTGCGCAGCGCCGCGTCCCTGGCCGAGGCGCGCGAGGCGATCACCGCGCGGCTGATCGCGCTGGCCAAGGCGCACGACGTGCTCACCGACGAGAACTGGCAGGGTGCGGACCTGTCCCAGATCGTCGCCGACGCCCTGCGGCTCCACGGCGGGGACGGCCAGCGCTGCTCCTGGCAGGGCAATCCCATCCGCGTCTCCGCCCGCGTCGCCCTGGCGCTGGCGATGGTGCTGCACGAACTCGCCACCAACGCGATCAAGTACGGGGCCCTGTCGAATGCCGTCGGCACGGTCTCGGTGACGTGGCGGATGGCCGATGGCGGCGCGACCCTTCGCGAGTCGCGCCTGAGCCTTCAACTGCGCTGGGAGGAGCGCGGAGGCCCGACCGTGGCGCCGCCGACGCGCCAGGGATTCGGCACGCGGATGATCGAGCGCGGTCTCGTCGGCGAACTCGGCGGCGAGGTCGTCCTGCGCTACGAGCCGGAGGGCGTGACCTGCACCCTCGACGTGCCGCTCGAGATGGGATGAGCGCACCGGCCGTCCTCACGCCCGCCGCGCCGTGCTCGGCACCGGCAGGTAGGTGAGCGGCTCGGTGCCCGGGGCGGTCTCTCGCAAGAGGGCGAACCCCGCCTCCATGTCTCGCCGGCCCGCCGCCCAGCGGTCGCGGAGCGACGAGGGGGAGAAGTCGAGGGTCTTGGCCGCCACCTCGTCGGGTCCGCCGCCATAGGCGAGGTGCAGCAGCGCCGCCCGCGGCACCCCCGGCCCGGCCGCCGCGCGCAGCCGGTACTCGCGCCGGAGCGCCGCCACGGTGCGGCGGGTCGCGCTGGCGAAGACGAGGTCGTGCGCCCGCTCCAGCACGGCGTCGAGGCTCCGCGGGCGCGGCGCCCGCAGGCTGAAGGGCTCCACCGCGATGCAGAGCAGGTCCCGCTCCGGGGGATCGGCCAGGACCACGTCGATCGGCACGTTGTTCGTGTAGCCCATGTCGCAGAGCAGGCGCCCGCCGATCTCGACCGGCGGAAAGGCCGGCAGGATCGAGGCGCTGGCCAGCACGTGGTCCGGCCCGATCACCTCGCGGGCGTTGTCGAACAGAACCTCGTCCCCGGTCTCCACGTCCACGGCGCCGAGCGTGACATGAATGTCGCCCCGGTTCAGGCGATCGAAATCGACGAGCCGTTCGAGGGTCTCGCGCAGCGGCGCGAGGTCGTAGAGGGCGACGTCGTCGGGCATCCAGGGCAGCGCCGACAGCAGGCCGGGGAAGCGCTGGCGAAAGACGGAGGGCTGGCCCGCCAGGACGGCCAGCACCGCGTGGAGCCCGTTATAGGCCTGGCGCAGACCGAGGCCGCCCGCCGGCGCCCGGGTCGTGCGGCTCGCCGCCTCGTCCCAGAAAGCCCGCAGGCGCGCGACGCGCTGGTCCGGCGGGTTGCCCGCGAGGAGGGCCGTCGTGACCGCGCCGATTGACACGCCGACGATCCGGCGGGGCAGCCGATCGGCCGCGATCAGGGCCTCGCAGGCGCCGGCCAGGTAGGCCCCGAGGGCGTTGCCGCCGCCGAGAACGAGAGCGACGTCGCCGGTCGTGTCCGGGCTTGGAAGGATCATGGAGCGATGATGGCGCCGCGTCGGTCGGTCGGGGGATGCGGGGCTCAAGCCTCCGGGCCGCCGCCTTGTTCCTGCCGCCGGACAGCGCGGCGTTGCGCCGCGCATCCGCCCGCTGTCCCGAACGTTGCAGCCCCGGTTCGACACGAGAGAGGCCGCAGATGTCGCAGAAGGGTGAGCCGCCGGTTCCGGGCCGGACCTACGAGATACCGCCGCGCTCGGGGGTCGCTTTCCCGCTCGATCGCGGCCAGCGCCTGACCGTGATCGATCCCTGCGGCGAGCAGGTCGCGGACCTCCTCGCCTTCCGGCGCGACGACATCGACGAGGTGATCTCGTCCGGGCGCACGATCGACTATGTCGGCCGGATCTTCCTCACCACCGGGGATGCGATCTACTCCAACCGCAGCACAATCCTGCTGCGCATCGTCGAGGATACGGTGGGGCGGCACGATTTCCTGCTCACGCCCTGCTCGGCCGACACCTTCCGCATCATCTATGGCGACGCGCACCCGCATCACGGCTGCTTCGGCAACCTCGCCCGCGCCCTGGCGCCCTGGGGCGTCGCGCCGGACCGGATCCCGGTCGCCTTCAACGTCTTCATGCACGTCGCCGTCGACGGGGAGACCGGCGCCGTCGCCGTGAAGCCGCCGCTCAGCCGCGCCGGTGACCGCACCGTGTTCGAGGCAGAGGCCGACCTCGTGATCGGGCTCACCGCCTGCTCGGCGCTGCAATCGAACAACTACGCCTTCAAGCCGATCCGCTACGCCGTCGATCTCGCCTGATCGCCTGACGCCATCCACATGCATGGTGGTCGCAACGCTGAATCGTCGAGGAACATCCCCGGCGGGGTCGTGTTGATCCGCCGCCGCGGGAGAGTCACGCCTGACTCTCCCGCGGCGTTCTCTTTGCGGCCGGCGCGGTCCGACTCTGGATCAGCTGTACCGTTATCCTGTCCTCCTCATGGATTGTTGTTCCGCGTGCCCATGATTTATCCTGTGGATGATTCCGACCACCCCTTGACCGCGCGGTTCAAGGATTTCGTGCGGCGCCCGGTCTTCCCGTGCGTCGGGGCCAAATCGGCGCTGGGCCGCGGGCAGTTGCGCGTGGTGGTGGCGGGGGACCTCGCCTGCGGGCGGGACGACGACCGCCTCTACCCGGCGCTCCTCGCCTTCGTGGCGCGGTGCCGGGCGGCGCCGGGCCTGTTCCAGAGCTTCGCCGTCGTCTTCGCGGGGCCGACC
This sequence comes from Methylobacterium sp. JK268, assembly GCF_054052225.1. Classification (NCBI taxonomy): domain Bacteria; kingdom Pseudomonadati; phylum Pseudomonadota; class Alphaproteobacteria; order Hyphomicrobiales; family Methylobacteriaceae; genus Methylobacterium; species Methylobacterium sp. JK268. The sequence goes on from NZ_JBSVZN010000003.1 coordinate 330,234, forward strand.
GCCCTGACCGAGGAGGCGTTCGAGCGGCACCTGTGGACCCGCCTTCAGGCCCTCTCCGACCGGGACAGCCGCACCGGCCTGCCCTACGACCACCGCGTGCGGGCCGACCCGGACGACCCGCATTTCGGCCTCAGCCTCGGCGGCGAGGCGTTCTTCGTGGTCGGGCTGCATCCCGGCGCGAGCCGGCCCGCCCGGCGCTTCGAGGTTCCGGTCCTGGTGTTCAATCTGCGCGACCAGTTCGAGCGCCTGCGGGCGGAGGGCCGCTACGAGGGGCTGCGGGCCGCGATCCTGGAGCGCGACCGCGCCTGGACCGGCTCGATCAACCCGATGCTGGCGCGGCACGGCGAGGCGTCGGAGGCGCGGCAATATTCCGGCCGCCTCGTCGGCGAGGGCTGGACCTGCCCGTTCCGCCGCCGCGAGGCGGAGACGCAGGCGGATCCCGCGCAGATCGTCCAGGACCTGCGCGGCGGGGCGTTCCTGGCGCCCGCCGCCGACGGGGAAGATCCGCGGCCGTGAGCCGGAGTCGGCTGGACCGGGACGAGGCCCTCCTCGACCCGGCCGGCCGCCAGCGCGCCTCTGGCGGCAGCGACGGCCTGACGGCCGCCCTGCACCTGAACCTGCTCGCTCGCGCGACCCGCGACGTAGGAGCGGCCTGGATGCCCGAGGAGGTGCGGCTGGGCGAGGGCGGCGTCTTCAGCCTGCACCTTCTCCGATCAATGTAAACAATTGGAGTGAATGAATTTTTCGGAGTTACCCTTACTAGGACCGATATCTCACATATCGGATTTGAGATTGACGCTAATTGGCTGCAGGTGAAACCTAATTTCGCAAACTCGTTCGCGCCACGAACGCGATTCATGTCCCCGATGATCTGACGACGGTGCTCCTCGGCGCATCCCGGTTCGCCTCTCCGGCGAGAGCCGACACGGACGGCCCGTTCGGCGCGGTGTCGACGCCGCTGCGCAGACCCTCGGCCCGAGGCGGGCCATTCGTTCCGCCGGCTCGATCCCGGCTTCGTCCTTGCCACCCGGCGAAAACCTGCTATACGCCGCGCCTCGCGTTCGCTCCGGCCGGGGGCTGAACGGACGGTGCCGCTCGTCGGCATGAGGGGTTCGCGCCCCGGCGTCCCGTGTCTCCGCCTTCGAACAACCGCTCGGGCCTTTGCAGGCTCGAAGGGCTTGGCGCCGTGCGACGCGAGTGAGAACCGGGCCCGACCGCCAGACGTCACACTCCGGCACGACGGCCTTCATCCCGACGAAAGGCCCATCATGGCTCTGTACGAGCACGTGTTCCTGGCCCGCCAGGACGTGACCTCGCAGCAGGTCGAAACGATGATCGAAGCCTACAAGGGCATCATCGAGTCGAACGGCGGCAAGGTCGAGAAGACCGAGATGTGGGGCGTCAAGTCCCTCGCCTACCGCATCAAGAAGAACCGCAAGGCGCACTTCACGCTCCTCAACATCGACGCCCCGCCGGACGCGCTGGCCGAGATGGAGCGGCAGATGCGGATCTCGGAGGACATCCTGCGCTTCATGACCATCCGGGTCGAGGCGCTGGAGGCCGAGCCCTCCGCGATGATGCAGAAGCGCGACCGCGACGAGCGCAAGGACCGCGAGCGCGGCCGCCGTCGCGATGACGACGGCTTTGCCGGCGAGCGGAACGAGGAGGGCTGATCATGGCATTCGGTGCTGGTGGCGGCGGTGGCCGTCGTCCGTTCTTCCGTCGGCGCAAGACCTGCCCCTTCTCGGGCCCCAACGCCCCGAAGATCGACTACAAGGACGTGAAGCTGCTCTCCCGCTACGTGTCGGAGCGCGGCAAGATCGTGCCCTCCCGCATCACGGCGGTGTCGGCCAAGAAGCAGCGCGAGCTCGCCCAGGCGATCAAGCGCGCCCGCTTCCTCGGCTTCCTCCCCTACGTGATCCGCTAAGCAGCGGCGCGCAACGCTTTCTCAACCCGGCGGTCACGAGGCCGCCGGGGTCGCTGGGGCCGAGTGCCCCTAACCCTGCCGAACCCGGCAGCGGGACAGCGGACGGATCCATGGCCCCTTCCCTCGGCATCGGCGTCGTCGCCGGCCTCGCCTCGGCGCTCCTGATCGGCGCGATCGTCGCCGCGACGCCCCTGGCGCTCCTCCTCTACCTGCTCGCGCCCCTGCCGGTGCTGATCGTCTCGCTCGGCTGGCGGCACCGCACCGGGCTCGTCGCCGCCGCGACCGGCACCGCCGCGCTGATGCTCGCGGCCTCCCCCCTGCGCGGCCTCGCCTTCCTGGTCTCGACGGCCCTGCCCGCGTGGTGGCTCGGCTACCTCGCGCTCCTCGGCCGCCCCGCCGCCGGCATCCCCGGCGCGATGGAATGGTACCCGCTCGGCCGCCTACTCGCCTGGATCGCCGTGACCGCCGCCCTGGCGTTGATCCTCGTGGTGATCCTCACCTCGGGCGACCACGCCGCCTACGAGGATCGCATCCGGCGGATCGCCCGAGGCGTGCTGCAGATCGAGATGCAGGCGGGTGAGCCGGGCGGCCTGCCCGAGGGCGAGGTGGCGCACCTCGCCGATCGGCTGGCCCGGCTGGCGCCGGCCGTGATGGGCACCACCTTCACGCTGCTGCTCGCCGTCTACCTCTGGGCGGCCGGCCGCATCGTGCACCTGTCGGGCCGCCTGCCCCGGCCCTGGCCGGACATCCCGTCGACCGCGATGCCCCGTGGCGCGCCGATCGGCCTCGCCGTCGCGATCGCCCTCGCCCTGGCGCCGGGCTACGTCGGCACCTTCGGCGTCGGGCTGGTGGGGGCGCTCGCCGCCACCTTCGCCCTTCAGGGCCTCGCGGCCCTTCACGACCGCAGCCGCGGCAAGCCCGGCCGGGTGCCGCTGCTGATCGGCCTCTACCTGCTCCTCTTCCTGACGCAGGGAATCGCGCTCACCGCGCTCGCCCTGTTCGGGCTCGCCGACAGCCTCCTCGGCCTGCGCCGCCGCGCCGCGGCGGCGACGCCGTCCTGAACCGGGCCGGTCAGGCCCGTCCCCAACCCATCCAACCTTGAAGGAGTGACGACGATGGAAGTGATCCTGCTCGAGCGCGTGGCCAAGCTCGGCCAGATGGGCGAGACCGTGAAGGTCCGCGCCGGTTTCGCCCGCAACTACCTGCTCGCCCGCGGCAAGGCCCTGCGCGCCACCGAGGCGAACAAGAAGCGCTTCGAGGACCAGCGCGTCCAGCTCGAGGCCCGCAACCTGGAGCGCCGCAACGAGGCCCAGGCCGTCGCCGAGAAGCTCGACGGGCAGAGCTTCGTGCTCATCCGCCAGTCCGGCGAGACGGGCGTGCTCTACGGCTCGGTCTCGACCCGCGACCTCGCCGAGGTGCTGACCCAGAACGGCTTCACGGTCGCCCGTGAGCAGTTCAGCCTCAACCAGCCGATCAAGACGCTGGGCCTCCACACGGTGCCGGTGGTGCTCCACCCGGAGGTCGAGGTGAACGTGACGGTCAACGTCGCGCGCAGCCCCGAGGAGGCCGAGCGCCAGGCCCGCGGCGAGTCCACGACCCAGCGCGAGGAGCTCGATCTGGAGGAACTCGGCCTGGAGGTCGGGGCCGCCCTGGCCGAGGCCGGCCCGGACGCCGACGACCGCTGATCCCTGAGTCGCGCACAGGCGGTGCAAAGCCGGGAGAGCGGGGAGAATCCGCCCTCCGGGCTTGACTTGTTCTGGTTTCGTTCCAGCATAGCGGGGGTCCGGTGCGACGGCATCGGGCCCCGTTTGCGTTCCCCGGAGCGGGATGCTGGGGTGGCCCTCGGGCCGCGCCCGCAAGCTTCGGTCAACCCTGCCGGTGCCATGGTCGCCGGATCGCCTCGCGAACGCATCTCGCGCCGGGCACAACCCCACGGAGACGCCGGATGGCCATCCCGAGCACCCTGACGGCGAACCTGGAGGCGGTGGCGCAGGAGTACCGCGTCGCGCCGCACAACATCGACGCCGAACAGGCCCTGCTCGGCGCGATCCTGGTCAACAACGACGCCTATTACCGGGTCTCGGACTTCCTGATCCCCGAGCACTTCATGGAGGAGGTGCACCGGCGGATCTTCGAGGTGGCGGTCAGCCTGATCAAGGCCGGCAAGCTCGCGAGCCCGATCACCCTCAAGACCTTCCTGGGCGACGCCGATCTCGGCGGCCTGACCGTGAGCCAGTACCTCGCGCGCCTCGCCGCCGAGGCGACCACGGTCATCAACGCGGAGCATTACGGCCGCACGATCTACGACCTCGCCCTGCGGCGGCGCCTGATCACCATCGGCGAGGACCTCGTCAACGCCGCCTACGAGGCCCCGGTCGAGACCTCGCCGCGCGACCAGATCGAGTCGACGGAGCGCCGCCTCTACGAACTCGCCGAGACCGGCAAGTACGACGGCGGCTTCCAGCGCTTCTCCGACGCGCTGACCGCGGCGGTGGACATGGCCGCCAAGGCCTACCAGCGCGAAGGGCGGCTCTCGGGCATCGCCACCGGCCTGTCGGACCTCGACGGCAAGATGGGCGGCCTGCAGCCCTCCGACCTGATCATCCTGGCGGGCCGGCCCGGCATGGGCAAGACCTCGCTCGCCACCAACATCGCCTTCAACATCGCCAAGGCCTATGTCGGCGAGAAGCAGCCCGACGGCACCATGAAGACGGTGAACGGCGGGATCGTCGGCTTCTTCTCCCTCGAGATGTCGGCCGAGCAGCTCGCCACCCGCATCATCGCCGAGCAATCGGGCGTCGCCTCCTACAAGATCCGCCGCGGCGACATCCGTCCGGAGGACTTCTACAAGATCACCGACGCCGCCCGGGACATGCAGACGATCCCGTTCTACATCGACCAGACCGGCGGCATCTCGATCGCCCAGCTCGCCGCCCGGGCGCGGCGGCTGAAGCGCCAGCGCGGCCTCGACCTCCTGGTGGTCGACTACCTGCAGCTGCTCTCGGGCGCGGCCAAGAAGGGCGAGAACCGCGTGCAGGAGATGACCGAGATCACCACCGGCATGAAGGCCCTGGCCAAGGAACTCGAAGTCCCGATCATCGCCCTGTCGCAGCTGTCACGCCAGGTCGAATCCCGCGACGACAAGCGCCCGCAGCTCTCGGACCTGCGCGAATCCGGTTCGATCGAGCAGGACGCCGACGTGGTTCTGTTCGTCTTCCGCGAGGAGTACTACGTCAAGAACAAGAAGCCGCGCGAGGGCACGGAGGAGTTCTTCACCTGGGAGGCCGAGATGAACCGCGTCTACGGCAAGGCGGAAGTCATCATCGGCAAGCAGCGTCACGGTCCCACCGGCACGGTGGAACTGCAGTTCGACGCGGAGATCACCCGCTTCTCCAATCTTGCCCAGGGCGACCGCCTGCCCGAATCGATGTGACGGGCGGTCTGAGCCGCGCTACATCCTCGGGCGTGACTCGCCCGATTCTCCTCGGCCTGTTCCTGCTGGCCCTTCTCACGCATCCGGCCGGCGCTCAGCCCGCCGGGGCAGCCACCGAATCCGTCGAGCAGGCGCTCTGCCGCCTGATCGAGGGCTCCGCCAAGGCGCAGTCCCTCCCCGTCGCCTTCCTGACCCGGCTGATCTGGCGGGAGAGCAGCTTCCGCCCCGGGGTGGTGAGCCGGGCGGGGGCGCAGGGCGTGGCGCAGTTCATGCCCGGCACGGCCGCCGAGCGCGGCCTCGTCGACCCGTTCGACCCCGAGCAGGCGATCCCGCACGCGGCGCGCCTGCTCTCCGACCTGCGCAAGCGCTTCGGCAATCTCGGGTTGGCGGCGGCGGCCTACAATGGCGGGTCGGGCCGGGTCTCCGCCTGGCTCGCCGGGAGCGGCGGGCTTCCGGGCGAGACCCGCGCCTACGTGGCGGCGATCACCGGCCGCAGCGCCGATGACTGGGCGGCCGAGGCGAAGGGGGAGCAGAAGGGCGACCTCACCGAACCGGCCGGCACCCTGTGCCTGCAGGTGACGGCGGCGCTGCGGATCCGCGGCCGCACCGAGACCTACTTCGCCGACAGCACCCCGTCGCTCGCCCCCTGGGGCATCCAGCTCGCCGGCAACTTCTCGAAGGCCGCCGCGCTGGCGGCGTTCGGTCGGGCCCGCAGCCAGTACGCGTCGATCCTGGGCGACGTTCGCCCGATGGTGATCGGGACGCGGTTCCGCAACCGCGGGACCCGGGCCTTCTACCGGATCCGCGTGCCGGCCGAGACGCGCCCCGCCGCCGAGACCCTGTGCAACCGCATCCGCGGCGTCGGCGGCGCCTGCCTGGTGCTGAAGACCTGAGGCGGCCGGATCAGGCGGCCGCCGCCTCGCGCGCCGCGGCCAGACGCGCGCGGGCCGTGACGAGCGGCACCTCCGGCGCCTGGCGGCCGATCGCCAGCGCCTCGTCGAGGATCGCCACGGCCTCCGGCCAGATCGCGGGCGAGAACAGCGCCGCGGCTTCCGCCGCATCGGCCGCCGTTCGCGCATCGGTCTCGGCGGCGAAGGTGGCAGCGCGGCAGGCCGCGGCGGCGCGCGCGCCCCGCACCCAGACGCCGCGGCGTCCGGCCGCGTCGGCGACCGCGCCGGCGGCCCAGGACGCGGCCCGGGCGGCCGCGACGGCACCCGCGAGGTCTGTGGCGTCGCGGCAGGCCTCCGCCTGCGGGCCGAGCCCCACCATGGCGAGCACCGGCGGCAGCAGGCGGCGGACCGTCTCCCGGGTGAGGTGGTGCGTGCGGGCGGTCTCGACCTCGGCCGTGTCCGCCGTGCCGGAGAGGCGCAGCACGAAGGCCATCAGGCGCGGGCGTTCGGCATCCGGCATCGCGTCGTTCAGGCCCAGCGCGTAGGCGGCGAGCGGGCGCGAGAAGCAGGGCGGGCAGTCGGCTGAGGAGCGGATCGTCCGGTACGGGAGCCCGGCCGCGACGACCGCCGCCTCGTTGATGCAGGTGCCGCCGTCCGGGCCCGGGAAGGCGTGGGAGCCCGGGAGCAGCCGCCAGTGGAGGATGTGGTCGAACGCGCCGCGCATGAGGCCTCCGGTGCTCATGGGCGGAAGCTGACACGGTTTCGCGCTCCCGGCGAGCCCCCGTCGTCAGGCGCGACCCGCCGCGGGAAGGCGTGCCAGCGGCGGTGCGGCCTCGAAGATCGCCACGCCGAGGGCCGCTTCGAGGCGCATCAGGTCTTCGTCGGGCTCCGGCCGCCAGCCGCAGCCGCAGACCGGGCGATCCCCGTGCAGCGCGGCCACCTGCCGGTAGAGATCCCCGACCGTCCGCGCGGCGGTTTCGAGGGCCGCCATCGGCGGCATCGGGTTGCGCTCCAGGGCGGCCCAGAAGGCGCGCGTGACCGCCTGGGCGAGGGCGTCCTGCCCCCCGATGGGACGGGTCATCGCGCCGCGCTCCGCGGGGTCTCGGCGACGCGCGCGACGAGGGCGTCCACCGGCAGGCGCGGCATCGGCCAGCCCTCCCGCAGCAGACCGAGACAGCCGTGGATCAGGCTCAGCGCGCGCGCCATCGCGACCTCCTTCGCAGCGTCGGGACGAGGATCTCCGCCGTCATCCATCCGGATCTGCGTCAGCGGCGATCGATGCGAAAGTCATGCGATGATTTTCGGCACGAGGCAAGTCGATCCATAAACATTGGATCGGTTCAATATTTTACTTGTTCTATGGTGAAGTCGAAGGTGCCGCGGGCCGGGACGGCCGGTGGCCGGTTGGCAGGGCGGCCCGAAGCCGCTAGGGAGCGCCACCCCTTGCCCAGGAAGGCGACGAGCCCCGCGATGACCGACACCCCTCCCGACCGCCTCTGCACGGATCCGAACAGCCCGTTCCACGATGAAGCGGCCCTCGAGCGCGGCGTGGGCGTGCGCTTCAAGGGCGTCGAGAAGACCAATGTCGAGGAGTACTGCGTCAGCGAGGGCTGGGTGCGGCTCGTCGCCGGCGCCGCCCGCGACCGCTTCGGCAACCCGATGACGATCAAGCTCAAGGGTCCGGTCGAACCCTACTTCAAGACCCCGGCCCCCGCGCAGGAGTGAGCGCCCGCAGCGTGACGAGGTCGAGGCGCCGCGTCACCATCTGGAGCCCGCCCTCGGCGTCGCGGGGCCACTCGGCTTCCGGCCGGTCCCAGTAGAGTTCGAGCCCGTTCCCGTCCGGGTCGTCGAGGTAGAGGGCCTGGCTCACGCCGTGGTCGCTGGCCCCCGTCAGTGGGATCCCGGCGGCGTCGAGGCGCGCCAGCGCGTCGGCGAGCGCCTCCCGCGTCGGGTAGAGGATCGCCGCGTGGTAGAGGCCCGTCGTGCCCGGGGCCGGGCGCGGGCCGCCGCGGCTCTCCCAGGTATTGAGGCCGATATGGTGGTGGTAGCCGCCGGCCGAGACGAAGGCGGCCTGCTCGCCGTAGCGCTGCATGAGCGAGAAGCCGAGCACGCCGCAGTAGAAGGCGAGCGCGCGGTCGAGGTCGGCGACCTTGAGATGGACGTGACCGATCCGCGTGCCGGGATCGACCGGCCGGGGCGTGAGAGCGTCGGACATGGCTGGTTTCCCCCGTGATGCGGAAGGCGCCCGGCCGGGCTCTGCCGCCGCGGCGTCACCGGCGGTCTACACGGATCGGATCCGACCCGGATAGCGGGCGACGATGGCGTCGCTGGTCAACAGGAGGACGTCCTCCACGAGCGCCTGCACGACCAGAATGCGGTCGAACGGAACCTTGTGCAGCGGCGGGAGCAGATCGAGCGCCACGGCGTGACGCCCGAGAACCGGCACCTCGCCATACCCGTTCGCCCTCAAGGCGTGACGCAGAACCCGCGCATCCACGACGAAATCGTCCCGCCCGAGCCCGCTCTTGATGGCCACCTCCCACAGGCTCGCGGCACTGAAGAGCGGCGTGTTGGTCGGATCCTCGATCAGTCTCCGTGCCTCCTCCGAGAGGCGCTCCGGCGCACCGGCCGCCCAGAGCAGCAGGTGGGTGTCGAGGAGGAGCCTCATCGGCCTTCGAACAGCCCTTGGACGTCATCCTCTCCGAGGCGGTCGAGATCGTCCGGAATCACGAGCTGCCCCTTGAGGAAGCCGAGCCGGCGAGGCTCGCCCGCATGCGGCTCGGCAGCCGGGACGACCTTCACGAGGGGCCGGCCCGCCCGGGCGATCACGAACGGCTCGCCCGCGGCGGCGCTGTCCACCAGTTGCGACAGGTGCGATTCGACCTCGCTCAGTTCAATGGTTTTCATGGGCATCCCCAACGGCCCCTCTTCAACCTGGGCAAGTGATCCGGCGGCCGCGCGGCAACCCGTCCCCATCGCAGCCTTTCTCGCGGCGCGGTTCGGCACCATATTACCGCGCATGCCCGCCCCGAAGAAACCGCGCCCGTCCTCGGCCAAGGCGTCGAAGCCCGAGCTGAAGCCGCTGGACCCCTTCCTCGCCGAACTCCTGAACCCGGCCCTCAACCGCGACCGCCTGCCCGCGCAGCCGGCCCCGGAGGCGCCGAAGCCGCGCCGTGGGCGGCCGAAGAAGGCGGAGGCCGGCTTCGGCGAGGCGCCGCAGGCGGCGTTCGCGCACGGCACCGTCACCGACGTCGATCCGGCGCTGGCGAAGTCGCTCGGCCTGCGCAGCGGCGACGACGGTCCCGATCTCCCGGACGAGGCCGGCGGCTCGTTGGCCACCGCCGGCGTCTCGGCGACCATCGACGCGCTCACCAAGCTCCTCACCGAGGGCAACCCGCTGTTCAAGGACGGCCAGCCCTGGGTGCCGCACCGGCCCGAGCGGCCGCAGAAGTCGGAGGGCGGCGTGCCCTTCCGGCTGAAGTCGGACTTCACCCCGGCCGGCGACCAGCCCAAGGCCATTGCCGACCTCGTCGAGGGCGTGCGGCGGGCCGAGCGCGACCAGGTGCTGCTCGGCGTCACCGGATCGGGCAAGACCTTCACGATGGCCAAGGTCATCGAGGAGACCCAGCGGCCCGCCCTGATCCTCGCCCCCAACAAGACGCTGGCCGCCCAGCTCTACGGTGAGTTCAAGTCCTTCTTCCCCGACAACGCCGTCGAGTACTTCGTTTCCTACTACGATTACTACCAGCCCGAGGCCTACGTGCCGCGGTCCGATACCTTCATCGAGAAGGAATCGTCGATCAACGAGCAGATCGACCGGATGCGCCACTCGGCCACCCGGGCGCTGCTGGAGCGCGACGACGTCATCATCGTCGCCTCGGTCTCCTGCATCTACGGCATCGGCTCGGTCGAGACCTACACGGCGATGTCCTTCACGGTGACGCTCGGCGAGAAGATCGAGCAGCGCCAGCTCATCGCTGACCTCGTCGCCCTGCAGTACAAGCGGATCCAGTCCGACTTCGCCCGCGGCACCTTCCGGGTGCGCGGCGACGTGATCGAGCTGTGGCCGGCCCACCTGGAGGACCGCGGCTGGCGCATCGGCCTGTTCGGGGACGAGGTCGAGGCGATCACGGAGTTCGACCCGCTCACCGGCAAGACCATCAACCCGCTGAAATTCGTCAAGATCTACGCCAACAGCCACTACGTGACGCCCCGCCCGACCCTGCAGCAGGCGGTGAAGGGCATCAAGGACGAGCTGAAGTGGCGGGTCGAGGAGCTGACCCGGATGGGCCGGCTGATCGAGGCGCAGAGGCTGGAGCAGCGCTGCACCTTCGACCTGGAGATGATCGAGGCGACGGGCGCCTGCAACGGCATCGAGAACTACTCGCGCTACCTCACCGGCCGCAAGCCGGGCGAGCCGCCGCCGACCCTTTTCGAGTACCTGCCGGACAACGCCCTCGTCTTCACGGACGAGAGCCACGTCACGGTCTCGCAGATCGGCGGCATGTACCGGGGCGACTTCCGCCGCAAGGCGACGCTCGCCGAGTACGGCTTCCGCCTCCCCTCCTGCCTCGACAACCGGCCGCTGCGATTCGAGGAATGGGACGCGATGCGCCCGCAATCGGTCCACGTCTCGGCGACGCCGGCCAAGTGGGAGATGGAGCAGACCGGCGGCGTCTTCGTCGAGCAGGTCATCCGCCCGACCGGCCTCGTCGATCCGGAGGTGATCATCCGCCCGGCCCGCAGCCAGGTCGACGACCTGCTGGGCGAGGTCAAGGAGGTGGCGCAGGCCGGCTACCGCACGCTGGTCACCACGCTCACCAAGCGCATGGCCGAGGACCTCACCGAGTACCTGCACGAGAACGGCGTGCGGGTGCGCTACATGCACTCGGACATCGACACGCTGGAACGGATCGAGATCATCCGCGACCTGCGCCTCGGCGCCTTCGACGTGCTGATCGGCATCAACCTGCTGCGCGAGGGCCTCGACATCCCGGAATGCGCCCTGGTGGCGATCCTCGACGCGGACAAGGAGGGTTTTCTCCGCTCCGAGACCTCGCTGATCCAGACGATCGGCCGGGCCGCCCGCAACGCGGACGGGCGGGTGATCCTCTACGCGGACCACCGCACCGGCTCGATGGACCGCGCCATCGCCGAGACCGAGCGGCGGCGGGCCAAGCAGCTCGCCTACAACGCGGAGCACGGCATCACGCCCCACAGCGTGAAGCGCAACATCGCCGACATCCTGGAGAGCGTTTTCGAGCGCGATCACGTCCAGGTGGACACCGGCCTCGCCAAGGGCGCGGTGACGGTCGGACACAACCTCAAGGCCGTGATGGCGGACCTGGAGAAGCGCATGCGCGCGGCCGCCGCCGACCTCGATTTCGAGGAGGCGGCCCGCCTGCGCGACGAGCTCAAGCGCCTGCAGGCGACGGAGCTCGCGGTGGCGGACGATCCCATGGCCCGCCAGGAGGCGGTGGAGGACCAGGCCGGCCGCTACGGGGCCAAGCGGCGCTACGGCCGCAACGCCGACCTGCCGCCCGGGACCGGCGGCGCGGCGGAGCCGCTCGGCTCCGGCCCGCTGGGCAAGGGCGTCTCGGACGAGGGCACCCGGATCCGCAAGCCCACCCTCGACGAGATGGGGCCGGGCACCGACCGGGAGATCCCGATCTTCACCGAGCGGCCGACGGGACGCTCGACGCAGGGATTTCCGGGCCAGCGGCCGAAATACAAGGGCCGCAAGGGCCGCGGGTAAGGCCGCGGTCGAAGCGGTGAGGCGCGGGAGGGATCCGGGATGGCGGGGAGTGAGGCAGGCGTGCGGCGCGTCGCAGTGATCGGCTGCGGCACGGTCGGGGCGAGCTGGGCCGCGCTGTTCACGGCCCACGGCCTCGACGTCGTCGCGACCGACCCGGCCGAGGGCGCCGAGGGACGGCTGAGGGCCTTCGTGGAGCAGGCCCGGGCGCAGCTCGCCGGGTTCGGGCTCACCGGCGCCGGCCGGCTCGACTTCGCCGCGCAGGTCGCGGCGGCCGTCGAGGGCGCGGACTTCGTGCAGGAGAACGCGCCGGAATCCGAGCCGCTGAAGCGCGCCCTCCTCGCCGAAATCGACCGGCTGCTGCCGCCGGAGGCGTTGATCGCGAGCAGCACCTCGGCGCTCCTGCGCAGCGCCATCGTGGCGGATTGCGCGCGGCCGGAGCGGGTCCTCGTCGCCCACCCGTTCAACCCGCCCCACCTCGTGCCGCTCGTCGAGATCGTGGCGGGGACCGAGGACGTGGCCGCCCGCGCCGCCGCCTTCTACCGCGGCCTCGGGCGCCGCCCGGTGATCCTGCGGCGCGAACGGCCCGGCCACATCGCCAACCGCCTCGCCTCGGCGCTCTACCGGGAGGCCGTGAACCTCGTGGCCGAGGGGGTGGCGAGCGTCGCCGACATCGACGCCGCCCTCTGCCACGGGCCGGGCCTGCGCTGGGCCGCGATGGGCGCGCACATGACCTACCACCTGGGCGGCGGCCCGGGCGGGATCGCCCACTACCTTGAGCATCTCGGCCCGAGCCAGGAGCGCCGCTGGGCCTCGCTCGGCACGCCCACGCTCACCCCGGAGGTGCGGGCGGCGATCGTGGCGGGCATCGGCGAGGAGGCCGGCGGCCTCTCCGTCGCGGCCCTGGAGGCCCGGCGCGACCGGGCGCTGATCGAGATCCTGCGGGCGCGGGTGACGGTGGCCCCCGAACCCGGCGCGCCGGAGACGGAGGAGAGGTCGTGACGAAGCCCCTGATCATCGCCGTCGCGCCGAACGGTGCGCGCCTGACCAAGGCCGACCATCCCGCCCTGCCGATCACGGCGCGGGAGGTCGGCCTGGAGGCGGCCCGCTGCCGCGAGGCCGGCGCCGCGATGATCCACCTCCACGTGCGCGACGCGGAGGAGCGGCACAGCCTCGATGTCGACCGCTACCGCGACGCGATCGCGGCGGTGCGCCGGGAGGCCGGGCCCGACATGATCGTCCAGGTCACCACGGAGTCGGTCGGCGTCTACGCGCCCGCCGAGCAGATCGCGGCGATGCGCGCCCTGCAACCGGAGGCCTTCTCGGCGGCCGTGCGCGAACTCTTCGCCGATCCCGAGGGCGAGGCGGAGGCCGCCGCCTTCCTGGCGGAGCAGGCTGCGGCCGGGGCCCTGGTGCAGCACATCCTCTACGATGCGGGCGACGTCACGCGCTTCCAAGGACTGGTTGCCCGCGGGCTGATCCCGCTGGGGCGGGCGAGCGTCCTGTTCGTCCTCGGCCGCTACGCCGCCGGCCAGCGCTCCGACCCCGCCGACCTCCTGCCCTTCCTGGAGGCCTGGAATTCCGGGCATCACCTCGACCTGCCGTGGTCGCTCTGCGCCTTCGGCCGCCGCGAGGCCGCCTGCCTCGTCACCGCCGCCTGCCTCGGCGGCGACGTGCGGGTCGGCTTCGAGAACAACCTCGCCCGGCCGGACGGCAGCCTCGCGCCGGACAACGCCGCCCAGGTCGCCGCCCTCGCGGCCCTGGCGCGCGGGCTCGGGATCGAGATCGCCGGCCCGACGGCGGCGCGCGCCCTGCTCCGGGCCCGCCGCTGACCGTCGCTCGCCGGACAGAGTGTCGCGGCAGGGTTGCGGCACCGCAGCATCGCACCCACTGTGACGCTTCGTGACGGCACTCCTGCATCATGTCTTCCGGCGCGGTTCGGCGGCCCTCCTGGGGCTCGCCCTGCTGCTTCTCGGGGCCTCGGCGGCCCTCGCCGGTCCCGTGCCCGGCGGGTCGATGATGCGCGCCGTCACGCCGGAGATGATCGACGCGAGCCTGCACGCGGATCTGCCCGGCAGCGCGACGCCCGGCATCGCGGACCTGACCGAGCCCGGCGAACCCTCGCGCCCCTCCGACGACGGTGCGCAGGGCGCCTGCCCGGTCGAGGCGCCGGCGCCGCGCGCGCGGGCGTCCTCGGCGCTGAACCCGCCGCGTCATCTCGGGGCCGCGCCGACGGTCCGCTCGGCGCGCTTCCACCGCCCCCCGCGCAACCCGGCCTGACCCGGTCCCGCCGCCCGCCCGCGGCGTGAGCCCACCGGCGGCGTCGTCACCCTCGGTCGTGCCGTGACGCCTGCCTGCGGGCCTGCCTCCGGCCCCGCCCGCGCCGCACCCATCGCCGATCCGCGCCCGGAATCCGGGCGCCACCTCGCCCGTTCGTCATCGCCGCGGACCGGGGCCCCGTGCCCCGCGCGTGCCGGAGCCCGACCTCGTGCCCCATTGCCGACGCCTCGCCCTCGCCGCCGCCGCGGCCCTCCTTCTCGGCGCCTGCAAGCCGACGCAGCAGACCGGCGCCGCCCCCGCCGACCCGCCGCCCGCGGAGGTCTCGATCGTCACGGTCCGCACCCAGCCGATCCCGTTCGAGCGGGAGCTGCCGGGCCGCGTGGCGCCGACCCGCATCGCCGAGGTGCGCGCCCGGGTCTCCGGCCTCGTGATCAAACGCGCCTTTCAGCAGGGCAGCCAGGTCAAGGAGGGCGACCTCCTCTACGAGATCGATCCGGCCCCCTACCGGGTCGACCTCGACAGCGCCGAGGCGACGCTCGCCCGCACCGAGGCCGCCCAGGTCCTTGCCCGCCAGCAGGCGGAGCGGCTGGAGACCCTGCTCTCGCGCCAGACGGCGAGCCAGGCGCAGTACGACGCGGCCTCCGCGGCCCAGAAGCAGGCGGAGGCCGAGGTGGCGGTCGCCAAGGCGGCCCGCGACCGGGCGAGGCTCAACCTGAGCTGGACCGGGGTGCGGGCCCCGATCTCCGGGCGGATCGGCCGCGCCCTCGTCACGGAGGGCGCGCTGATCGAGCAGGGCAGCGCCACCAACCTCGCGACGATCCAGCAGCTCGATCCGATCTACGTCGACATCACGCAGTCGGTGGGCGAGCTGAACAAACTGCGCCGCGACCTCGCCAGCGGCGAGTTGTCGAGCGTGGCGCCCGACGTCGCCACCGTGCGGCTGATCATGGATGACGGCTCGCTCTACCCGGAGCCGGGCCGGCTGCTGTTCTCCGACGTCACCGCCGACCCGAGCACCGGGCAGGTGACGCTGCGCGTCGAGATCCCCAACCCGCAGGTCGAGCTCTTTCCGCGCATGTATGTCCGCGCGCGCATCCGCCAGGGCATCGACGCGGACGCCATCGCGGTGCCCCAGCAGGCCGTCCACCGCTCCAATGACGGGCGGGCGGAGGTCTGGCTGGTGGCCGAGGGCGACAAGGTGGTGCTGCACCCGGTCGAGGTCGGCCCGGTCGTCGAGGGCCAGTGGGTGATCCGCGAGGGGCTGAAATCCGGCGACCGCGTCGTCACCGAGGGCTTCCAGAAGATCGTCGCCGGCAGCGTGGTCAAGCCGGTGCCGTGGCGGACCGCCGGCGCGGCGCGGCGCTGAGGAGGCGGAACATGGCGAGCTTCTTCATCGACCGGCCGGTCTTCGCCTGGGTCGTCGCCCTCTTCATCTGCCTGGGCGGCGCCCTGACGATCCCGCTGCTCCCGGTGGCGCAGTACCCGATCATCGCGCCGCCCTCGATCGCCCTCTCGACCTCCTATCCGGGGGCCTCGGTGGAGGATCTCTACACGGGCACGACCCGGCTCATCGAGGATGAGCTGAACGGCGCGGCCAACATCCTGAGTTACGAATCGGCCTCCGATTCCTTCGGCGTGGTCGAGATCACGGCGAACTTCCGGCCGGGCACCGATCCGGGCTACGCGGGCGTCGAGGTGCAGAACCGGCTCAAGCGCGTGGAGGCCCGCCTCCCGGCGGAGGTGCGCCAGCAGGGCATCCTGGTCGAGGAGGCCTCGGCCGCGACCCTCAACATCATCACCCTCGTCTCCACCGACGGGTCGATGGACGAGGTGGCGCTGGGCGACTTCCTCATCCGCAACGTCATCAACGAGATCCGGCGCATCCCCGGCGTCGGGCGGGCCACCCTCTACTCCACCGAGCGCTCGCTGCGCATCTGGGTCGATCCCGACAAGCTGCGCGGCCTGTCGCTGGCCGCCTCGGACGTCACGCGGGCGATCCAGGCCCAGAACGCACAGATCGCCTCGGGCGCGGTCGGCGCGCAGCCGAGCCCGGCCAACCACGCGATCAACATCCCGATCGTGGTGAGGGGCCAGATGCGGGCGCCCGAGGCGTTCGGCGCGATCGTGCTGCGGGCCAATCCCGACGGCTCCACCGTGCGCCTGCGCGACGTCGCCCGGATCGAACTCGGCGGCGACGACTACAAGTTCACCACCCGCCTCAACGGCGGCGAGGCGGCCGGAATCTCGGTCACCCTCGCCCCCGACGGCAACGCGCTGGAGACCGCCAAGGCCATCCGCGCCAAGATGGTGGAACTCTCGCAGTTCTTCCCCTCCACCGTGAAGTGGGACATCCCCTACGACATCACGCCGGCGGTGAATGCCTCGATCAAGAAGGTCATGATGACCCTCGTCGAGGCGGTGGTGCTGGTCTTCGCGGTGATGTTCCTGTTCCTTCAGAACATCCGCTACACGCTGATCCCGACCATCGTGGTGCCGATCGCGCTGCTCGGCACCTGCACGGTGATGCTGCTGTCGGGCTTCTCGATCAACGTGCTGACCATGTTCGGCATGGTGCTGGCGATCGGCATCCTGGTCGACGACGCGATCGTGGTGGTCGAGAACGTCGAGCGGATCATGAACGAGGAGGGCCTCTCGCCCAAGGAGGCAACCCGCAAGGCGATGCGCCAGATCACCGGCGCGATCGTGGGCATCACGCTGGTGCTGGTGGCGGTGTTCATCCCGATGGCGTTCTTCCCCGGCTCGGTCGGCATCATCTACCGGCAATTCTCCATCGGCATGGTCACGTCGATCGCGTTCTCGGCGGTGCTGGCGCTGTCGCTGACGCCGGCGCTCTGCGCGACGCTGCTCAAGCCGGTCGAGAAGGGGCACGGCCACGCGAAGGGCGGGGTCTTCGGCTGGTTCAACCGGCTCGTCGACCGCGAGACCGCGCGCTACGGGCGGGGCGTGGCCTGGACCATCGCCAAGGCCGGGCGGATGATGGCGATCTACCTGGTCCTGGTGGCGGGCGTGGCCTACGGCTTCGCGCGCCTGCCGGAGGGCTTCCTGCCGGTGGAGGATCAGGGCTTCTTCACCGTCGACATCCAGACGCCGCCCGGCTCCTCCTTCAACCGCACGCTCGCGGCCGTGAAGGCGGTCGAGCGGCATCTCGCGGCCCAGCCCGGCGTCGCCACCGTGACCGTCGTCAACGGCTTCTCGTTCTCGGGCCAGGGCCAGATGACCTCGCAGGCCTTCGTGACCCTGAAGGACTGGTCGCAGCGCGGGCCCGACCAGTCGGCCGCCCGCCTCGTCGCCGGGACCAACGCGGCGCTCGCCTCCTACCGGGACGCGGTGATCCAGGCGCTGGAGCCCCCGCCGATCGACAACCTCGGCAACGCGTCGGGCTTCAGCTTCCGCCTGCAGGACCGCGCTCAGAAGGGCTACGCGGCCCTGATGGCCGCGCAGGAGCAGCTGCTCTCCCTCGCCCGCAAGAGCCCGGTGCTGAAGAACGTCTCCGTCGAGGGCCTGCCGCCGGCGCCGCAGGCCGAGCTGGTGATCGATCGCGAGAAGGCCGCCGCGCTCGGCGTGGCCTTCGACGACATCAACCAGACCATCCAGGTCAATCTCGGCTCGGTCTACGTCAACGACTTCCCGAACCGCGGCAAGATGCAGCGGGTGATCGTGCAGGCGGAGGCCGCCCAGCGGCTCAACGCCGGCGACCTGCTGAACTACGGCGTCCGGAACCAGCAGGGCACCATGGTGCCGATGTCCTCCTTCGCGGACCTGAAGTGGAGCGTCGGGCCGGCCCAGATCATCGGCTTCAACGGCTACCAGTCGGTGCGCATCACCGGCGAGCCGGCCGCCGGCTACACCTCGGGCGACGCGATCGCCGAGATGGAGCGGCTGATGACCCAGCTGCCGAAGGGATTCGGCTACACCTGGACCGGGCAGTCGCTGCAGGAGAAGGAGGCGGGCTCGCAGGCGACCCTGCTGCTGGCCCTCTCGGTGCTGATCGTGTTCCTGTGCCTCGCCGCCCTCTACGAGAGCTGGTCCATCCCGCTCGCGGTGATGCTGGTCATCCCGCTCGGGGTGGTCGGCGCGGTGGCGGGCGTGATGATCCGCGACATGCCGAACGACGTCTACTTCAAGATCGGCCTGATCACGATCATCGGCCTCTCGGCCAAGAACGCGATCCTGATCATCGAGTTCGCCCGCGAGTTGTGGCGCCCCGGAACCCGGCTGGTGGAGGCGACGGTGGAGGCGGCGCGCCTGCGCTTCCGCCCGATCGTCATGACCTCCCTCGCCTTCATCTTCGGCGTCGTGCCCCTCGCCATCGCGGCGGGCGCGGCCTCGAAGAGCCAGCAGGCGATCGGCACTGGCGTGATGGGCGGCATGATCACCGCCACAATCCTGGCGGTGGTGCTGGTGCCGGTCTTCTTCGTGGTGGCGATGCGCCTGTTCCAGCGGCGGCGGGTGCGGGAGGAGCGCGAGGCGGGAGCGGCCCGCGCCCGGATCCCGGACCGTGTGGCGGCAGGGCATTGATGGGGGAGAGGCGGGGTGGTTCCGGTCGCAACGCAGCGGAACCATCCCGCGTCTCAGCTGTTCCTAGGGCCTGGACCGACAATAACGGTCGTGAAATCGGAGATCCCCATGAGCAGCCTCACCGACAAGGTCAAGGGTGTTGCCAATGAAACCGTCGGCAACATCAAGCAGGGCGTCGGGAACCTCACCGACAACGACAAGCTGAAGGCCGAGGGCAAGGCTCAGGAACTGAAGGGCGAGGCCCAGAAGACGGTTGGCGATGCCAAGGACGGCATCAAGAACGCGGCCGACACGGTCAAGAGCAAGCTCTGACCAGTTCGCTCCGGCTTCTGGTCGGAGCCGCAGGATCCTTCCTTTGTCAGGATCACGGGAGCCGGCCGCGCGGAAGCGACGCCGGCTCTCGGCGCGTGCGCTCGCGCACCTGTGAGTAGAAGAAGCGGCTCGCGCGAATCATATTCATGGTCTAGCTTGGCTCGCACTTCCGCGTGAGCGTGCAGCGATGACCGATTCCTCCCCCGTTCGCCGGACGAAATCCGCCCCGACCACGCCCCCGACCCTCCCGGCGGCCGTGCAGGAGCATCTGGGCCAGCAGCTGCGCGACGCCTACGCGGCGCTCGGCGACATCGAGGCGCCCGTCGCGTTCGGAGAACTGCTGATCCGGCTCGAGAAAGCGCTCGCCGCGCTCGGTGCGCCGCGTCAGGATAAGTTCCGCGACGACCTTCTGGCCGCGGCTCCCTCCCTGCGTCGCTTCGCCCTGACGCTCACGGCCAACCCGGCCCGGGCGGACGATCTCGTCCAGGACACGCTGCTCAAGGGCTGGCAGAACCGCGACCGGTTCGAGGACGGGACCAATCTCAGCGCGTGGCTGTTCACGATCATGCGCAACGCCTTCTACTCGGAGCACCGCAAGCGCTCGCGCGAGGTCGAGGACGGCGAGGGCGTGTACTCCGCCCGCCTGACCACGGCGCCCAACCAGGGCGACCGGCTCGACGTGCAGGACCTGCAGGAGGCGCTGAACAAGCTCGTCGCCGAGCAGCGCGAGGCGCTGCTGCTGGTGGCGGTGGGCGACCTCTCCTACGAGGACGCGGCCGCGCTGATGCAGTGCAAGGTCGGCACGGTGAAGAGCCGCGTCTGCCGCGCCCGCGACCGGCTGGCCGAGCTGCTGGGCTATTCCGGCGGCGAGCTCGGCGCCGACCGCCTGACCCGGTCCGTCCTGAACGGCAGCGGGCTGATGGCGGTCGAGGGCTGAGGGCGCCTCAGCGCTGCTCGATGGTGAGCTTCTGGAAGCCCTTGGCCGCGAGCCGGGGCTTCTTGGCGCTGAGGATGCGCGAGTTCACGCCGGTCCAGCCGATCTCGCCCGACAGGCGGCCGTACTCGATCTTGGGACAGCGGTTCATCACGACCGTGACGCCGCGCGCCTCCGCCCGCGCCGCCGCCGC
The DNA here is from genome assembly GCF_054052225.1 of Methylobacterium sp. JK268. Taxonomy (NCBI): domain Bacteria; kingdom Pseudomonadati; phylum Pseudomonadota; class Alphaproteobacteria; order Hyphomicrobiales; family Methylobacteriaceae; genus Methylobacterium; species Methylobacterium sp. JK268. The sequence continues at coordinate 350,494 of NZ_JBSVZN010000003.1, forward strand.
ATCGTTGCGCACGCCGAGCTGCATCCAGATCACCTTGGGCTGGGGATCGAGGGCGAGCGCCTCGTCGACGAGGGGGCCGGCGGCCTCGGAATTGCGGAAGATCTCCACCATGTCGACGGGGCGCCCGAGATCGGCGAGGCGGCCGACCACCCGGCGGCCCAGCAGCTCCTGCCCGGCGAGGCCCGGATTGACCGGCACCACGTCATAGCCGCGCTCCAGCAGGTACTTGGTGACGATCCAGCTGGGCCGGGCCGGATTGGACGAGGCGCCGACGAGCGCGATCGAGCGGACGGCGCGCAGCAGCGCGCGCAGGTGCTCGGGGTCGTAATCGGCGTGGCGGGCGGGATCGAAGGACGGGGGCATGCGGGATCCGGTGATGACGGACTGGTCTGATACAACGATCCACCCGTCGTAGGGCGCCAAACCGCCGCCCCTCTACATGTTTGCGGACTCACACTTCTGCGCTTGATGCGAAGCGGTTGAGGATGAAGCGCAATGTCGGGCGTTCTACTCACCCCTTGCGCGTGAGGAACGCCGCGATCCCCTCCTCGGCCGCTCGCGCCAGCATGTTCTCCGTCATCACGCGTCCCGCATGGGCGTAGGCCTCGGCCAGCGGCATCTCGATCTGCTCGTAGAAGGCGCGCTTGCCGACCCGGACCGTGTAGGGGCTGCGCGCCGCGATGCCGGCCGCCAGGGCCTCCGCCGCCGCCAGCGCCGTTCCGGCCGGGACCACCGTGTTCACCAGTCCGAGAGCCCTCGCCTCGCCCGCCGCGACCATCTCCGCCGTCAGGAGCATCGCCATGGCGGCCTTGCGCGACAGGTTGCGCGACAGGGCCACCATCGGGGTCGAGCAGAACAGGCCGATCTGCACGCCGGGCGTGGCGAACCGCGCCTCCTCGCCCGCCACCGCGAGGTCGCAGGAGGCCACGAGCTGGCAGCCGGCCGCCGTCGCGACCCCCTCCACCGCCGCGATCACCGGCTGCGGCAGGCGCGGGATCGCCATCATCACCTCCGAGCAGAGGTCGAACAGGGCCGCGAAGCTTGCGGCGCCCCGATCGGCCTCCGCCCGGTAGGCGGTCATCTCCTTGAGGTCGTGGCCGGCGCAGAAGGCCGGTCCCTCGGCGGCGAGCACGACGGCGCGGATCGCCTCGTCCCGCGCGAGGGCCGCGAAGGCATCGCGCAGGGCCGAGAGCAGCGCGTGCGACAGGGCGTTGCGCGCCCGCGGCCGGTTCAGGGTGAGCGTCGCGACGCCGTCGCGGTCGCGGCGCGTGAGCAGGGGGGCGGTCTCGTCCATCGCCGGGAAGCGTCTCCTCGTCCGGAAGGGCATTGTCGGGCGGCCACCGGCGTGCTGCAAGGTTGGCCCCGCCCGCAACCGGATCCCGCCCCGATGCCCCCCTCCCCCGTGATGACCCGCGAAGCCGTGACCGCGTTCCTGGCCGAGGTCTTCCCGCAGATCCACCTCTATGGTCCGGGCCCGGAGATCGAGGCGGTCGGACCGCTCACGGCGACCCTGCGCATGCCGTATCACGAGCGGCACCTCCGCCCCGGCGGCACCATCTCGGGACCGACCATGATGGCGCTGGCCGATCTCGCCCTTTACGCGGCGATCCTCGCCAATCTCGGCCCGGTGGCCCTCGCGGTGACCACCAACCTGTCCTTCAACTTCATGCGCAAGCCCGCGCAGCGCGACCTCACGGCCGAGGCCCGCCTGATGAAGCTCGGCCGCCAGCTCGCGGTCGGCGAGGTGCTGATCCGCTGCCTCGGCGAGGAGGATCTCGTCTGCCACGCCACCGGGACCTACGCCATCCCGCCGCGCCGCGAGTAGCGGTATCATGCTACCTTGTCCGTCAAGCGCCTCTCACGGAAGGACATTTTCCCGAGCGCGCCGCTCGGAAACCGATTGACGCCCGCCCTCGCCTCGCGTACACAGCCGCCATCGCCGCTGCGCACCTCGCGTGGCGGCGTCCTGTTTCTGAAGAAAGTTCTCGGGATTCCAGCGCGATGAAGACCTTTTCGCTGAAGCCCGCCGACGTCGAGAAGAAGTGGGTGATCATCGACGCCGAGGGCCTCGTCGTGGGCCGTCTCGCATCGATCATCGCGATGCGTCTGCGGGGCAAGCACAAGGCCCAGTATACGCCCCACGTCGATTGCGGCGACAATGTGATCGTGATCAATGCGGACAAGGTGAAGTTCACCGGCCGCAAGTACGATCAGAAAGTCTATTACCATCACACCGGCTTCCCGGGCGGCATCAAGGAGCGCTCGGCGAAGTACATCCTCGAGGGCCGGTTCCCCGAGCGCGTGGTGGAGAAGGCGGTGGAGCGCATGCTGCCCCGCGGCCCGCTGTTCCGGAAGATCCTCGGCAACCTGCGGGTCTACAAGGGCACGGAGCACCCCCACACGGCCCAGCAGCCGGAGACGCTCGACGTCGCCGCCCTCAACCGGAAGAACGTGAGCGCGTAAGATGGCGACCCTTCAGTCCCTCGCCGACCTCGGCCAGGCCAACAAGGCGGCCCTCGGCTCGTCCGAGAACGAGGCCCCGGTCCACGTCCAGAAGCTGGATTCCCTGGGCCGCGCCTACGCCACCGGCAAGCGCAAGGACGCGGTCGCCCGCGTCTGGATCAAGCCCGGCTCGGGCACGATCACGGTCAACGACCGCCCGGTCGAGACCTACTTCGCCCGCCCGGTGCTGCGGATGATCCTGCAGCAGCCGCTGCAGATCGCCAACCGCGCCGAGCAGTACGACATCGTCGTTACGGTGACGGGCGGCGGTCTCTCGGGCCAGGCCGGCGCCGTGCGCCACGGCCTCGCCAAGGCGCTGACCTACTACGAGCCGGAGCTGCGCTCGCCCCTCAAGCGCGAGGGCTTCCTGACCCGCGACCCGCGCGTCGTGGAGCGCAAGAAGTACGGCCGCAAGAAGGCCCGCCGCAGCTTCCAGTTCTCGAAGCGCTGACGCGCTTCCCACAGAACCTGCCTCGAAGGGCGGTCCGGTCTCCGGGCCGCCCTTCTCGCGTCAGGGCTCCGTCACGCGGATCCATTGCCCGTTTCCGAGATTCTCGCCCGTGAGGGCCTGGATCACGCCCCAGTGGCAGACGACGAGTGTGTGCGGCCAGTCGGGATGCGCGCGCATCTCCGCCAGGAAGGCGCCGGTCCGGGCCGCGAAGACGTCGTGCGGCTCGTGCGCGTCGGGCCACCACACCTCGGCGATCGCCCCGAAATCGAGATGCGGCCAGGCTGCCGTAAGGGCGGCGCGGCCACTGCCGATGTCGCAGCTCGCGCCGAAGCGCTCGCGCACCGCCTCGGTCACGATCACCGGCAGGCCCAGCCGCTCCGCCACCGGTGCCGCCGTCTGGAGCGCCCGCGTGTAGGGCGAGCACAGGATGCGCCGCATCCCCTCGCCGGCGAGAGCCTCCGCCGCGGCCGCGGCCTGACGGTGCCCGAGTTCGGTCAGCGGCGCGTCCGGGATCCCCGGATCCTCGCCCGTGGCCCCGTAATGCAGGTTGAACGCGCTCTGCCCGTGGCGCAGCAGGATCATCGGTCCTCCGAGAGGTGGCGCGCGAGGTGGCGCGCATAGGTGTCGGCGGCGCGGCGCAGCCGCTCCCCCTCGTCCGGGTCGCCGGTCGCCTCCGCGGCGAGCCGGGAGGCGCCGAGCCGGAAAGCGAGGTAGCACGGGATCAAGAACCCGAGGAGCGACCCATCGACCGGCCGGCCCGTCCCGGCCGCCACGGTGGTGGCGAGGCGGTCACGCCCGGCCGCCGGGAGATCGAACTCGACGCAGGCCCCCGCCACGTCCCAGGCGATGTCCTGGCAGCCGACGAGGTCGTGGCCGGCGTGGTGGTCGAGGGCGTCCGCCTTGCGGACCGAGCCGTCGGGGAGGAGGAGCCACTCCCAGGGCTGCATGCGGGCATCGACCTCGACGGGGCGCGACTGCTCCTCCAGGGCGGCGAGCCGGGCCGCGTCGTACCGGCCGAGCCCGCGCGCCGCCTCCGCCCCAAGCACCGCGGCGGCGTTGTGGCGGGCCATGGCCAGGAGCTCGGCCAGGGAGGCACCGCGCCCCGGACCGGACGGGAAGGACAGCGCACGGAAGGCGAGGTAGCGTCCGGCGGCCTCGATCACGTCCGGCGTCGCGACGCCGCGCGCGAGCGGGCGGGCCTCGTGGAGCCAGCGTTCGACGAGGAAGCCATGCGCGAGCCCGGCGACCGGCGGGCCGAAGCCGGCTTCGTGCAGGGCCCGCGCGCGCGCCAACGCCCGCTCGCCCGTCGCGCCGAGACCGACGAACTTGGCGAGCCAGGTCCCGCCACCGGCCCGGAGGAGGACCTTGCGCCGCTCCTGCTGCGGGTCGATGGCCGGCCAGTCGCGCACCTCGGCGAAGTGGAGCCGGCGCCAGGCCCCGCCCGAGATCTCCTCCGCCGGGCCGTCGAGGGGGCCGACCAGCCCCTCGACCCAGGTCGAGAGCCGGTGCGCGCGCGGAGCCCCGTCCCCGACGAGCCGGGCGAAGGGAATCGTCCAGCGCCGTGCCCGGGCCCACCGCGCCCGGTGACGGGGCTGGGCGCGCGGACCGAGGTCGCCCGCGTGGCTCGGGAAGAAGGCGATGCGCTCCGGCGCGACCCCGCTGTCCTCCAGGTGGTCCGCCACGGCCCCGAAGGAGCTGCCGGACAGGCCGGGTCCCTCGTCGATGATGGCCACGGGGCCGTGCGCCGCCCGCGCGCGGAGCCACGCACCCTCCGCGAGGGCGAGCCGCCGGTCGAACGGGTGGCCGACGGGCCGGAGCGACAGCGGCGCCCGCGCGTCGAGGGCGGCGGCCGTGATGGAAGCGAGGGGAAGTCCGATGCTGCGGATGCCCAGGCAGGCCGTGTCCGCGCCCAGACCGGACGCGCGGGCCGCCTCCGCGTAGCCCTCCGGGTAGAGGGCGTAGAAGGCAAAGCCCTCGGCCCGTTTGCCGGTGATGCGGTCGGGCAGCCGCAATCGCGCCAGGGCCGCCCGATCCGGCACCCGCAGCTCCGCCGCACCCGGGAAGTCGGCGTCCCAGGAGCCGAGCACGGCCCGCGCCAAGGCCATCAACCACGCATCCACCGCGTCCTGCGCGTCCGACGGCCCGTCGCCGCCGCGCGCGGCGAATTCCGCGTCCGCGATGCCCTGCGCCAATTCGCCCGCCTCGATCAGCGCACCGACCAGCGAGGCATGCGCGGCGAGACCCGGCCCGGCCTCCCGCGCCCGCCGCAGCGCCGCCTCGATCCTCCCGATCCAGGCCGCCGGATCCTCCGTCCGCGCCGAATCACCGTAGACCAGCATGGCGCCCCGTCCTCTGCCCGGCCATTCGGCTCCGTCATCGCGCCTCGCGCCGCCGGGTTCCGCCCGGGCGCGAGCGGGACCGGCGTGACGCTGCGCAACGCCCGTGTCTCCGTCCGCCCGGGCCGCCTCCGGTCCCGCGGCCTCGATTTACAACCCGTGGTCACTCACTGGGGTAAGCATACGGCCAAGCTTGCGAACGTTGGAATCTCGGCCGTGGCCTCGCCGACGCCGCGCGATCTCGACGATTTGCTGAGACTTCCGTTCGGTTTTCTATGCATCGCGAGAGAGACATTCGGTGTTTTCGGTTCCGGCCGCTCTCGTTTGACGGCGACGAATTAACCATCGAGCTGGAAAGCGCGGCGGCTCTCAGTCACGCGTTGCAAACAAGATCGGTTCGGATAACACTCCGTTACGTTCCAGTCTTGGATTCGACGCTCGACATCAGGGCGCGTGGGGGCGGGTCATGAATGAGATGGTGCCGAAGGACCGGCTCGCCGGCGCCCGCGCGGTCGACGCGCAAACTTCGCCGTCTCTACAACCGAAGGTCGCGCGGCTGCCGACCAGCGACGTCGGCACGGTGATCCTGCATTGGGTCAGCGCGGTCGCGATGGGGGCGAGCCTGGTCACGGGGCTGCGGATCTCGGCGGACGCTCTCGACGCCGTCGTCGCCCGCTGGATGAGCCCGGTCCTGCCCCAGGGCGAGGTGTGGACCGTCCACATCTATGCCGGGCTGCTGCTCTTCGCCGTCTCGGTCGCCTACGTCGCCTACATGGCGCGCAGCGGACTCGCCGCCCGCATCGCGCCCCGCAAGTTGCGGGCGCTGCAGATCGCCCCGACCGCGCAGCTGCGCTGGATGGGCCTCAACGTGCTGCTGCACTGGGCGCTGTTCGCCCTCGTGCTGGTCCTCACGGTCACCGGTGTGCTGCTCTACCTCGGCTACGGCGGCGCCGTGGTCGCGGTGCACGAGGCCGCGGCCTACGGCACCCTCGCCTACACGCTGTTCCACCTCATCGGCCATTTCGGCTACGGCGGCTGGCGGCAATGGCTGCGCATCTTCCGGCCGGCGGCCCTCGCGCCGAACGCGGCGCGGCGGAGCCGGCGGCCGATGATCGTGGCGGGGCTGGTGACCGTGCCCGCGGTGGCGGCGGTGATCGGGCTCGATCTCGCGGACCGCGACACGCTGGTGATCGCCGAGGTCGACACCGCCCCGACGCTCGACGGCGTCCTCGACGACGCGGCGTGGCGGGCGGCGCGGCCGGTCCGCGTGCGGACGCAGCAGGGGGCCAATCTCGGCGGGAGCGGCGAATCCACCGTCGAGATCCGCGCCGTCCACGACGGGAAGACGGTGACCTTCGCCTTCCGCTGGGAGGATCCGACCCGCTCGATCGCCCGCCTGCCGATGGTCAAGCACGCGGATGGCTGGCACGTGAACGCCACCCGGGCCGGCGAGGCGGACGTGGTCGACTTCTACGAGGACAAGTTCGCGGCGATCTTCTCGCATTCCGACGGCTTCGGCGCCGGCGGCGTGACGCATCTCGGCCCGAAGCCGCTCGCCGACAAGCCGTCCTCCCTGAACCAGCGCGGGCTGCACTACACGACCGACGGCTCCTACGTCGACATGTGGCAGTGGAAGGCCTCCCGCGGCGGCCTCCTCGGCCATGTGGACGACCAGTACATGGGTCCGCCCCGCGACCCGACGCCGGACGAGGCCGCCAAGCGCGCCCGCTACCAGGGCGGCTACTGGAACGACCCGGGCACGACGATCTACAGCTACAACTTCCCGTTCGAGGGTCCGGGCGGCTATGCCGGCCCCGTCGTGCCCAAGCGGCTGCCGATCGACCCGGCCGCCACGATGGCGGCGCTCGGCCACTTCGACCTCAGGAACCCCGACGCCCATCAGGACGAGGATGCGATCTGGTGGCTCACCGAGGCCGATTCGAAGCCCTACGCGCCCGAGGCCGACGCGACGATCCCGGTCGGCACGGTGATGCCGGGCGTTCTCAACGTCAGCGCCTATACGGGGGACCGGGCCGACCTGCGCGGCGGCGCCAAGTGGAAGGACGGCCACTGGACGCTCGAAGTCTCCCGGGCGCTGCGCACCGGCAGCCGCTACGACGTCGACTTCGTCAAGGGTGAGACGCTCTACCTCTGGGTGGCGGTCTTCGACCACACGCAGACCCGTCACACCCGCCACGTCCGCCCGGTCCGCGTCGTCCTGCGCTGATCCAGCCCTCGGGAACATCCGTCATGGCGTCCGCCTGCACGCTCGTCGTCAACGGCAAGACCATCCGGGCCGCGCATGGCGACACGCTGGTGGAGGCCGCGCTCGGCGGAAAGATCGTGATCCCGCAGGATTGCGGCACCGGCCAGTGCGAGACGTGCCGGGTGAGAGTCTATGCCGGCGAGGTCGACGACGCCGACACGCGCCAGGGCAGCACGGTGCTGGCCTGTCAGGCCCGGGTGACCGGGCATGCGGTGGTCGAGTTCGACGCGGTCCCGCCCGTGGTCACGCGCCGGGGCACCGTCGCGAGCCTGGTGCCGCTCTCGCCGGAGATCGTCGAGGTGACCGTCGCCCTGACCAAGGGCCTGACCCTGCTTCCGGGGCAGTACCTGTCCTGCGCCTTCGCCGGCTTTCCGGCGCGGGATTACAGCCCGACCTTGCGCAGCGACGGCTCCGGCGACCTCAACGAGGTGATCTTCCACGTCCGGCGCATCCCGGACGGCGTCGTGTCCTCGGAGCTCGGGGGCCGCATCGGGATCGGCCACGAGGTCCAGGTGCGCGGCCCCTTCGGCAGCGCCTTCCACCGGCTCGGCACGGGACGCCTCGTGCTGATCGGGGCCGGGACCGGCTGGGCGCCGATCTGGAGCATCGCCCGCGCGGCGCGGTTCCGCGAGCCGGTGCGCGAGATGGTGGTGATCGCCGGGGCCCGCGACCCGCGCAACCTCTACATGGGCGAGGCCCTCGACTGGCTGCGCGGCAGCGGCGCCGGGCCGGTGATCGCCACGGCGAGCGGCGGCGAGCCCGGACCCGGCCGCCTGCGGGGGCGCCCCACCGCCCATCTCCCGCACCTGCGCGAGAGCGACGTGGTCCACGTCGCCGGCTCGCCGGGCCTGGTGGCGGCCGTCCGGCTCCTCGCCGCGAGCGTCAACGCCACCTGCCACGCGGACCCGTTCGTGGCCTCGGCGCGCAAGCGCACGATCCGCCACAAGCTGTTCGACCTGCTCTTCGCCCGCCGGCCGGCCGGTGCGCCGCCGCTGGCGCTGCCCGCCGCCCCCACGAATGCCGGGTAGGACGGGCGTTCGCCGGCCGGACCGGCGTCGGATCAGCCGCGCTCGACCGGCCGCGAGGTGGGCTCGGCGAGGCCGGTGGGCTTGAACACGCCGCTCCCTGTGGCGACGAGGGGGCCGCCCTCGACGCGCAGTTCCGCGTCGCAGAACAGGATCGACTGGCCGGCCTTCGCCACCCGCCCCTCGGCCAGCAGCACGCCCCGTCCCGGCGACAGGAAGCGGGTCTGCATGTCGAGGGTCACGACCGGGCGCCCCGCGGTGAGGCGCGCCACCGTCCCCATGGCGATGTCGAGCAGGGTGCACAGGACGCCGCCATGGGCGATGCCGAGGTTGTTGGCGTGCTGCGGCCCGAGCGCGAGGCGCAGATGCGTGCGGCCTTCCTCGAAGCGCAGGGCCTCCACGCCGCAGAGCCGCGCGAAAGGGATGTCCGCCCCGAAGATCAAGTCCGCCTGCTCCGCCATCGTGCCGCTCCCGGTTTCGAAAGGACGGTATGTCTCCTGCGCGGCGCTGGCAATTCGCGCTATACGGGTGGGATGAGCGCCTCGCACCGACATTCCTTCGTCCGCACCCGCTGGTGGTGGGTCCGCCACGCCCCCGTGCGGGGCGATGGCGGCCGCATCTATGGCGGCTCCGACATCCCCTGCGATTGCGGCGACGCGCACGTCTTCGCCGGGCTCGCGCCGGTGCTGCCGGCGGGCGCGGTCTGGGTGTCGAGCCATCTCGGCCGCACGCGCCAGACCGCCGAGGCGCTCTGGCAGGCCCGCGACTTCTCGGTCGACGGGACGTCGCCGACCCTGACCGCGCTGCCCGCCCTTGCCGAGCAGAATCTCGGGGACTGGCAGGGGCAGGACCGCGCCCGTTTCTTCACGGAGCGCCAGCCCCTCGCCGGGAGCTACTGGTTTGCCCCCGCCGACGAGCGGCCGCCCAACGGCGAGAGCTTCACGCAGATGTGCGGGCGGGTGCACGCGGCCATCGCGGAGGTCACCGAGGAGCACCGCGGCCGGGACATCGTCGCGGTGGCCCATGGCGGCACGATCCGCGCCGCGCTGGCCCTCGCCCTGGGCCTGCCGCCGCAGGGCGGCCTCGCCTTCGCGGTCGAGAATTGCTCGCTCACCCGCCTCGACCATTACGCCAGCCCGGACGGCGCGGGCTGGCGGGTCGGGACCGTGAACGCCCAGCCCTGGCTCGGGTCCGGCAGCGACGGCGGCGGCCCGGCCGCCTGACGCCGCCCGCGGGCGGCGTCAGGCGCGTCCTACGCCGGCGCGCCGGCGGCCTTCGCCTCGCGGCGCCGGGCGTGCAGGACCCACTCGGTGTAGCCGTTCGGCTGCTCGCGGCCCTTGAAGACGAGGTCGCAGGCGGCCCGGAAGGCCGGGCCGTCGAAATCCGGCGCCATCGGCCGGTAGAGCGGGTCGCCGGCATTCTGCCGGTCCACGACCTTCGCCATCCGCTTGAGCGTCTCCATCACCTGCTCCTCGGAGACGATGCCGTGGTGCAGCCAGTTGGCGATGTGCTGCGAGGAGATGCGCAGGGTCGCCCGGTCCTCCATCAGGCCGACATCGTGGATGTCGGGCACCTTCGAGCAGCCGACGCCCTGGTCGATCCAGCGGACCACGTAGCCGAGGATGCTCTGGACGTTGTTGTCGATCTCCTGCTGCACGTCGTCGGGCGCGAAGTTCGACCGGGCGAGCGGGATCTGCAGGATCTCGGACAGGGCCGAGCGCGGCCGCCGGGCCAGTTCCTCCTGGCGGGCCCGCACCTCGGTCTCGTGGTAGTGCAGGGCGTGGAGGGTCGCGGCGGTCGGCGAGGGAACCCAGGCGGTGCTGGCGCCGGCCTTGGGATGGGCGCCCTTCTGCATCAGCATGTCGGCCATGGCGTCCGGCGCCGCCCACATGCCCTTGCCGATCTGCGCCCGGCCGAGCAGGCCGCAGGCGAGACCGACATCGACGTTGTTCTCCTCGTAGCCCTTGATCCAGGGCGTCGCCTTCATGTCGTTCTTGCGGATGACCGGTCCCGCCTCCATCGAGGTGTGGATCTCGTCGCCGGTGCGGTCGAGGAAGCCGGTGTTGATGAACACCACCCGCTCGTCCGCCTCCTTGATGCAGGCCGCGAGGTTGACCGTGGTGCGGCGCTCCTCGTCCATGATGCCCATCTTGAGCGTGTTGCGCTCGAGCCCGAGCATCGCCTCGACGCGCCCGAACAGCTCCACCGCGAAGGCAACCTCCTCCGGCCCGTGCATCTTGGGCTTGACGATGTAGACGGAGCCCTCCCGGCTGTTGCGGATGCCGGTCTCGTTGCGCAGGTCGTGGATGGCGATCATCGCCGAGACGGCCGCGTCGAGGATGCCCTCTGGCACCTCGCTGCCCTCGGCGTCGAGCACCGCGTCGGTGAACATGTGGTGGCCGACATTGCGCACCAGCATCAGGCTGCGGCCGGGCACCGTCACCTCGCCGCCGTTCGGGGCGGTGTAGTGGCGATCGGGGTTGAGGCGCCGCTCCAGCACGCGGCCGTCCTTCTCGAACCGCGCCGCCAGGGAGCCGTTCATCAGGCCGAGCCAGTTCCGGTAGACGACGACCTTGTCGTCCGCGTCGACGGCCGCAACCGAATCCTCCAGGTCCATGATCGTGGAGATGGCCGATTCGATCTGGATGTCGGCGACGCCCGAGGCGTCGAAGCGGCCGATCCGGTGCGTGCGGTCGAGCACGATCTCGACGTGCAGGCCGTTGTGGCGCAGCAGCAGCGCCGAGGGCATGCTCGCCCGGCCGCGATAGCCCACGAAGGCGTCCGGCCGCGCGAGCGGGATCGTGTCGCCGGTGTTCATGTTGCCGACGAGACGGCCCTCCTCGACGGCGTAGGTCACGACGTCCGCGTGACGCCCACCCGCGAGCGGCACCGTCCGGTCCAGGAAGGCCCGGGCCCGGGTGACGACGCGGGCGCCGCGGGTGCGGTTGTAGCCGGATCCGCGGGTGGCTCCGCCCTCCTCCGAGATCGCGTCGGTGCCGTAGAAGGCATCGTAGAGCGAGCCCCAGCGGGCGTTGGCGGCGTTGAGCGCGTAGCGGGCGTTCGACACCGGCACGACGAGCTGCGGGCCGGCGATCGTGGCGATCTCGTCGTCGACATTCTCGGTGCGGACGCGGACGGCACCGGGATCCGGCAGCAGGTAGCCGATCTCGCGCAGGAAGCGCGTGTAGGCGGCCTCGTCGACCGGCTGGCCGGTCCGCTCGCGGTGCCACGCGTCGATGCGGTCCTGAATCTCGTCGCGCTTGGCCAGCAGGGCCCGGTTCCTCGGCGTGAGGTCGCGCAGGATGGCGGCGAGCCCGCCCCAGAACACCTCGGGCGATACGCCCGTCCCGGGCAGCGCCTCGCGCTCTACGAAGTCGTGGAGCACGCGCGCGACCCGCAACCCGCTGACCGTCTGTCGATCCATCATCATCCTCCCGGCGGCAGGCCCGTCACGCGCGCCGCGCGCCGTCTCTAACAGGCGAAACAGAGGCCAGATAGGCGGCCGGCCCCCGACCGGCCAGGCGCCGCGCGCGGAACCATTTCAAACGGTGCGAACTGTCAGGGTGACGGTGGCGGATCGGGGATGAGGACGAGTGACGAAAACGTAATGCGTCCAAATACCCGGAAAGTCGCGATTCCCCGCGCCGGCCCCGTGACAAACAGCAAGGCCCCACCCATCTCGATCGCGCCGGGAGGTCCCGCCGCCCGGATTCAGAGGAGTACGCCTCCATGAACAGCGAAGAACGCGACGTCATCAACGGCATCTTCCAGCGACTCGAGCCGGCCGCGCAGCAGCCCCGCGATGCCGACGCGGAGCGGTTCATTGCCGAGAAAATCCGCGCGCAGCCCTACGCGCCCTACGCCTTGGCGCAGCTCGTCTACGTGCAGGAGGAGGCGATCAAGAGCCTCAACCAGCAGCTCGAGCAGGCGCGGCGCGAATTGCAGCAGCACGGTCAGGGCGCCGGACAGGGCGCGGGCGGCGGCTTCTTCTCCAGCATCTTCGGCGGCGGCCAGCCCCGGCAGGAGCCGCCGCGCCAGGGCAGCCCCTGGGGCGGGCAGCCGGGCTACGGCCAGCAGCCTCCGGGATACGGCCCGGGACCGGGCGCCGGCTACCCGCCGCAGGGCGGCTATCCCCAGCCCGGGCCCCAGCAGGGCGGGCCGTGGGGCGGGCAGCCGCAGCAGCCGCAGCGGAGCGGGTTCCTGGCCTCGGCCCTGCCGATGGCGGCGGGAGCGGCGGGCGGCATGCTGCTCGGCAGCGCGCTCGCGAACGCCTTCAGCGGCGGGCACTCGCAGCTCGGCAGCCTCGGTGCGGCAGGCCTCGGAGGGGCCGCGGGCGGCGGCGAGACGATCGTCGAGAACAACTACTACGGCACCGACGCCCAGGGCGCCGGTGGGGAGGATTTCGGCGCTCCCCTCGGCGGCGGCGGGGCCGACGATTACCAGGATGCGTCGTACGACGACGGCGGCGACAGCGGCGGGAGCGACGACTGGGTCTGACGCGCGCTTCGGTCCGTGGCCCCGCCGCATCGCGCGGCGGGGCCACGGGTCGTCAGCTCACGATGACCGTGGCGCCCACGGGCACGCGCTCGTAGAGATCGATCACGTCCTCGTTCATCATCCGGATGCAGCCGGAGGAGACGTTCCGTCCGATCGTCTCGGGCTCGTTCGTCCCGTGGATGCGGTACAGGGACGAACCGAGATAGAGGGCGCGCGCGCCCAGCGGATTGGCCGGGCCTCCCTCCATGTGGCGGGGCAGGTCGGGCCGGCGGCGGATCATCTCGGGCGGAGGCGTCCAGTCCGGCCACTCCCGTTTCTGGCTGACCGTCTTCACGCCCGCCCAGGAGAAGCCCGGACGGCCGACCCCGATCCCGTACCGGATCGCCTGCCCGCCGGGCTGGACGAGGTAGAGAAGGCGTTCCTGCGTATCGATCACCACCGTGCCGGGCCTGTGGCCGCCCGCGTAGGGGACGACCTGGCGCCGGTAGCGCTCCTCGACGACCCGCGCGATTCCGCTCCCCTCCTCGACCTCCTCCCGCGATAGGCCGCCGGGCAGCGCCGCCATGCGCGTCCGGCCATGGACGCCGTCGGGCGCATCGACGCCCGCGGGCACCTCCACCGCGGCGGCGCGGCGATACGCGATCGGCGTCCCGTCGGGCGCGACCGGAGCGGCCCGATACGGGCGCGCGACGACGGCCGGGTCGCGGCCCGTCATCAGGTACTCGATGAAGCCGCCGCCGTAGCGGCCGGCCTCCTGGGCCGAGGCGCTGCCGCCCAGAACGGCGGCGGCGGCGCCCGCGATCAACCAAAGACGGATCCTCATCTCCGTACGCTCCGGTGCGACGACGAAGACCGCAGTCAAAGCGCACCGTCGCGAGCGTCGCGTGAAGGAACGTGGTGACTCGTCCCGTAACGAACCCGGTCGCGTCGTCATTCTGCCAACACGATGAATCGACTCTGACGGGCGCAGGCGAGGCGGGCCGGCCCGCATCCATTCAGCAAATCGCAATCAATTCGCCGGATCGTGGGTCCTGTTCGCCCGGCACTCGGGCCACGGCGACAGGCTGATCCGGCACCATGAAGAACAAGCGCTTCCGCATCGAAGACAGTCTCGGCGCGCCCGTGCTCCCGGCGGCGGTCCAGCCGTCCGCCCCGGTCGCGGACGAGCGCATCAGCGAGATCCTGGCCTCGGTCAACGAACTGAAGCGGTTGACCCAGACCTCGACGGGCGACGTGATCGAGGCGTGCAAGCGCGAGATCAGCGAGATCTACGGGCTCAAGAGCGAGCTCGACGTGATGAAGGACGCGATCAGCCGGACGAAGGGCGAGATCGCGGCGCTGCATCGCAAGGACAATGACGGCAAGGGCGTGCGCCGGGCGGCCGGCGAACTCGACGCCGTGGTCGAGGCGACCGAGCGCGCGACCACGACGATCCTTGCCGCCGTCGAGGATATCGAGACCCACGCTTCGGTGCTGCGCTCGACGGGCGAACTGCGCGACAGCAGCAGCGTCGACGCGATCCTCGAGCGGACTGTGGTGCTCTACGAGGCCTGCAACTTCCAGGACCTGACCGGACAGCGGATCAGCAAGATCGTCAGCGTCCTGAAATTCGTCGAGGACCATATCGACCGGATGATCGACGCGTGGGGCGGGCTCGAAGCCTTCCGCGACCTGATGGGGCCGGCGAACGAGGCGAACCCGTTCGACGAGAGCAGCCTGCTCAACGGGCCGAAGCTCGACGAGGATCCGGGGCACGTCGACCAGTCGGACATCGACGCGCTGTTCAACTGAGAACCTGCGGGCGGGGAGCCGGGTTCGGCTCTCCCTCCCCGGCTGGAAGTCCGTGGGCGCAAGGACGCGGCTCGGACGAGAGACATCCATCCCCCGAACAGAACGACGCCCTCGGATGGTCGCCGCTCAGCGGTCCGGCCTTCCGAGGGCGTTTCATCATGTCGGCGGGGCGCTCTGCCGCGCGGTCTAGACGATGCAGGGAATGAGGCAACTGTCGGCCCGCGCACAGGAGCCCGTCTGCGCGCGCAGGACACTTCACGAAGGCGGAAGGTGCGGCCGATCGCGCGAGGCGCAGGACACGTGATGAGGGACTGCGGGGCGAGCGCTTGGGGCTCGCTGACCTGATCTTGGCAGGTCTGGCGGTGACCGACTCTCCCGTGCCTTAGGACACAGTACCATGGGCGCTGGAGGCTTTCACGGCCGAGTTCGAGATGGGATCGGGTGGAGCTTCCTCCGCATCGACCACCAGACCGGCCAAGATCAGGGTTGGGTTGTGCGTTCGGCGTGTCTGGTCTTGGTGCGTGCCGCTCCGGACTGCCCGGACACGGATCATGAGAGACGATCAAGCTCGATCGAGCGATTAGTACTGGTCAGCTCAGCGCATTGCTGCGCGTGCACATCCAGCCTATCGACGTGGTCGTCTT